>DASXGC010000092.1:0-61434 GCA_036489235.1 Vicinamibacterales bacterium | reverse complement strand
CTGCCGTTGAATGAGCCGGATGAGGAAGACGAGGGGGGCGATCCGGGCGAGTCGATTCACTGAGCGGAGAACATCGCGCCACGCTTGTGCGGATGTGGCGCGACTTTTTCAGGGTCGCGTGATTCGCGGCTCCGACTTTTTCGAGCTGCGCCGCCCGCCGCTGCCGGCCTGATGCTTGGGTTTCGGCGCGCGACCCTTCGCGAGCGGCGTCATGTCCGCGGCCCTCTTCAGCCGCGTCACCTCGTCTCCGGTCAGTTCCCGCCAGTAGCCGACCTTCAACTTCGAATCGCGCAGCGGACCGATCGCCACCCGCCGCAGCGTGTTGACGGGATGCCCGATCGCGTCGCACATGTTGCGCACCTGACGATTGCGTCCTTCGCGGATGGTCAACTGCAGCGTCGATTCGTCGGCATCGCGGCCGTGCGCCAGCAGCTTCACCTCGGCGTGCTCGGTACGTCGCCCATCGATCAGGATACCCCTCGCGAGCCTGTCCAGGTCGTGATCGTCGGGAATCCCCAGCACCCGCGCTTCATAGACGCGAGTGATGCCGTGGCGGGGATGGGTCAGCCGCGCGGCGAGATCGCCGTCGTTGGTCATCAGCAGCAGTCCCTCGGTGTCGTAGTCCAGACGGCCGACGGGGTAGACATATTCCTTCACCCCGCGCAGCAGGTCGAGCACCGTCGGCCGCCGCTGCGGATCGGATCTGGTTGTGACGTAGCCCTTCGGCTTGTTGAGCAGCAGATAACGGTGATGCTCGACCATCTTGACGCGCCGGCCGTCGACACGGATGTCGTCGGCGGCAGGGTCGGCCTTGGTGCCGAGTTCCTGGACGGTCTTGCCGTTGACCGACACGCGGCCGTCGAGCATCAGCTGCTCCGACGCACGGCGCGACGCAATCCCGGCCTGGGAGAGAATTTTCTGTAGGCGTTCCACGCTACCAAGTCTCAACGATCAAGGCTCAACTCTCAAGGACCTTCACCGCGACAGCAGGTCCCCCCAGAAGCTCGCCAGCTGTAATACGTCGCCGATATGTGCCGGACGATCCGCTTCGGCGTGGGAGATCAGGCCGCTGAGTAACAGTCTGACCGGCGCATGTCCGCGAAGATCGTTCGCCAGGTATTCCGACTCCACCGACGGGATCACGTTGTCGTCGGTGCCGTGAAGCAGGAAAACGGGCGCCGCGGGTTTCGGCGATCGCGATGGCGACAATGCCGGATCGCCGCCGAATTGGGCGACGTAGGGCAGCAGGTGAGGGCCAAGGTGAACGACGTCGCGGTCGTTGACGTAGCGCATCAAAGTGCGCGAAGGCTCAGGCATTTTCATGGAAGCCTCGCGCAGTTCGGCGAAGGCGATCTCCGCCCGTGATTTGTCCACCGTGTCCAGCGCCGAGGCCAGCAGGTAGCGTTGAACCGCGGCTCGGAGTCCTTCGACCTGTGCGCGAGGCACAACCCGCTCGGCCATGCCGTAGAGCATCACCGCGACGCCGTAGTCGTGTGGCGGCCGTGTGAGCACTTCAGCCGATTGGCTGCCGTTCAGCCGCAATTGGTCCGTCGGCAGTGGCTCGCTGCCGGTGCAGAGGTAGCGCAGCACGCGCGGCAGGTCGTCATGGCCGCCGAACGACAGCACGTAGGACACGCGGTCCCGTACCGCCGATCGTCCGGCCGCGACCACCGACAGCCCGCCGCTGAAACTGATGCCGAGCATTGCCACGTGACGGTCCGGCGCCAGCCCGGAATCGCCGGCGAGCCACAGCGCCGCATCCCCGATCGTGTCGGTGATCGCCGGCGAAATGACGAAGTGCGACAGCTCCGGGATGTCGGGCGTCACGATCGTGACGCCGCTCGCTGAGAGCTCCCGCGCCAGACGGACCAGTCGCGGTTCGTCGATGCCCGAGGGATGAAGGCCGGAGGTGAGCAGCGCCGTGCGGCGCGATCGCTTCGGCGTGTACACACGCGCTCGCAGCGAACCGCGCGGCGTCGGGATCGTGATCTCGCGCTCGGTGATCGTCGTGGTGTCGAAATCAGCTGCGCGGCGCCAGCGTCCCTGCATTTCGGCGGCGCGCACCACGAACGACAAGCCATGCAGGTACGGCCTTGCGATGAACAGCAGCGCGGCCATCGCAGCAACCGCAAGAAGAAGCGCCAGAAGGCGCTGAGTGCGCATACGACGCATGTTAACCTTGTGGCCGCGTCCCATGAAGTCTCTGATCATCGCCATCGACGGTCCGTCAGGCGCGGGCAAGGGTACCGTGGCGCGCGCAATTGCGAGCACGCTCGGCTATCGCCACGTGGACAGCGGCGCCATGTACCGTGCGGTTGGCTGGAAGGCGCTGCGCGATGGCGTGTCGCTGGACGATGAGGCGGCGGTGGCGGAACTGGCGGCGCGATCGCACATCGAGATCACGAGCAGTTCTGTTTCGATCGACGAGGTTGATGTGACGCGCGAAGTGCGGACGCCGGTGATCGATCGCGCCGCCGCATCGGTGGCGCGATTGCCGCGGGTGCGGTCGGTGCTGGTGGAACGTCAGCGCCGGCTCGGCGCCGACGGCGGCATCGTGATGGAGGGACGCGACATCGGCACGGTCGTCTTTCCGCGCGCCGACGTCAAAATTTTCCTCGATGCATCGCCTGAGGAACGCGCGCGCCGCCGCGCCCACGATCCAGCCCATACCGGTGTGCCGGTAGCCGTTGCCGAGGTGGCGAACCTGCTCACACAGCGCGATGAGAGCGATCGCACGCGCTCCGCATCACCGCTTTACGCCGCCGAAGACGCGGTCCTCGTTGATACCACGGGGAAGTCAGTGGGCGAGGTGGTCGGCGAGGTGCTCGCTTTGGTGAGACACGTCCATGACGGGCGCCATGGCTGACGGCTAATGGCTGATGGCTATGGCTGATGGTTATGGCGAAAGGCTGTGGCCTGTTAACCGTCCCATCGACCATAGCCCTTAGCCCTTAGCCATTAGCCATTAGCCCTTAGCCATTGACGCGAAGGCTGGTCAGTCCCTGTCTTTGTAGTCCTCAGCCGAAGCGGGATCCATTTCCCAGCGGTGCTTGTCGCGTTCGACGAGCTTGTCACCCGACTTCAACTCTTCCGCATCGTCGTACTGGACGCCGAGCGCTTTGCCGATGTCGTCCACGACTTCGAGGTCGGGACTCGGATTGTCGCCGCCGGGAGCTTCGTCACCGGTGAAGTAGGCATCCTCGACGTCCACGTCGACGTCGCCGCCGGTGATGTCCGACGACATGCCGCGATGATCGCGAGCGTTTTGCGCCATCTCCGCCCGGCCGCTGCGTGCAGCGCTGCCCTTGCGATCCATGTCCAGAGAGGACGGCGGGGTCTGGAGGGTCTCATCGAGTGTGCGGCGCGCCCGGTCGAGATGCGGAACCTTGGTTTCGGGCTTGGACGCCGCGACCGCCTTTGGCTTAGCGGCCACCGATTTGTTGCTGACCTTGGGGGCCGTTGCCTTCAGTGCCTTAGCCTTAACGGGCTTAGTCTTGACAGCCTTGGCTTTGACCGGCTTGGGCTTGACCGACTTGGCCTTCACTTTGGCCAGCGGCTTCTTTTTGGCAGATGCCTTAGCCTTCACGGGCCGTTTCGAGGCCTTTTTTGCTCCGCGCCTGGAAACCTTGCGTTTGGGCGCGGCCTTTTTGGCGGATTTCGAGGGCTTCGATCGCGTTGCGGCCTTGCGTTTGGCCATCGCTCTGGTCCTTTCAGAACCTTGACTGTTGGCGGTAAGTGTCGTACTCTCTGTTGCTTATCGGAATTTGGAAAAACCCGTCAGGGCTCGGGGGACGACGTGTCCTCCGCCAGAGACCGGTAATCATACAAGAACGATACAGGAGGACGCGCAAGGCATGGCGAACGTTGAAGAAGAGAAGAGCCCCGGTCTGACCCGAAGCGGAAATGCATTGGCTGGAGGAATCATCGCGCTCCCGAGAGACGAGGATGATCAGACCGATCCTGCAGAGTACGCACGGCTGCTCGATTCCTACGATAGCAGCTTCCGGAATATCGCGGAAGGTGAGGTCGTCAAGGGGACGGTTCTCAAGGTCACCGCGTCCGAAGTCATCGTCGACGTCGGTTACAAATCAGAAGGCATCATCCAGGTCGCGGAGTTCCTCGACGAGAACGGCGAGCTCACCGTCCAGGCCGGCGACATTGTCGATGTCCTGCTCGAGCGGACCGAAGACCGCGAAGGCTATGTCGTCCTGTCGCGCGAAAAAGCCGAGAAGATGAAGATCTGGGACGAAGTCGAGAAGGCCTACGCCGAGCGTAAGGTCGTGATCGGCCGCGTCATCGAGCGGATCAAGGGCGGACTCGCCGTGGACATCGGCGTCCGCGCGTTCCTGCCAGGCTCGCAGATCGACGTTCGCCCGGTGCGTAACCTCGATGCCTTGCGCGGTCAGGAACTGCGCATGCGCGTCATCAAGGTGAACAAGAAGCGCGGCAACATCGTGCTCTCGCGCAAGGCGCTGCTCGAAGAGGAGAACGCCGAGAAGAAGAAGCACACCCTCGACATCCTTGCCGAGGGCAAGGTGCTCAAGGGCGTGGTCAAGAACATCACCGACTACGGCGCCTTCATCGATCTCGGCGGCATCGACGGCCTGCTGCACATCACGGACATGTCGTGGGGCCGCGTCGGCCATCCATCGGAGCTGTTCAAGGTCAACGACGAGATCGACGTGATCGTGCTGAAGTACGACCCGGCGACCGAGCGCGTCTCGCTCGGCCACAAGCAGCTCATCACCGACCCGTGGGCGAACGTGATGGAGCGTTACCCGGTCGGCGCGCGCATGGGCGGCAAAGTGGTCAGCCTGACCGACTACGGCGCGTTCATCGAGCTCGAGGCCGGCGTCGAAGGCCTGATCCACGTCAGCGAGATGTCGTGGAGCAAGCGCGTCAAGCACCCGTCGAAAATCCTGAACGTCGGTGACACCGTCGACGCGATGGTGCTCGGCGTGGACGCGACCGCGCGTCGCATCTCGCTCGGCCTGAAGCAGGTCGAGACCAACCCGTGGCACGACCTGGCGGAGAAGTATCCGATCGGCTCGAAGATTCAGGGCAAGGTGCGCAACCTCACCGAGTTCGGCGCGTTCGTCGAGGTCGAAGAGGAAATCGATGGCCTGATCCACATCTCCGATATGTCGTGGAGCAAGCGCATCAAGCATCCGTCCGAGGTCCTCAAGAAGGGTGACGTCGTCGACGCGATGGTGCTGAACATCGACGCCGAGAATCAGCGGCTGTCGCTCGGTCTCAAGCAGCTCGCCACCGACATCTGGGACGACTTCTTCTCCCATAAGCATGTCGGCGACACCATCGAAGGCAAGGTCGTGCGCATGACCAACTTCGGCGCGTTCGTCGAGCTCGACGAAGGCATCGAGGGCCTGATCCACGTTTCCGAGTTCGACGATTCGGTGGCGGCGGGTAAGGAGGGCAAGATCGAGCTCGTGGTGGGGGAGACCTACCCGATGAAGATCATCAAGCTGGCACCGGCCGAGCGGAAGATCGGTCTCTCGATTCGGGCACTCAAGTCGGACGAGTTCCGGGCTGACTGGGAGAGCTACCAGGAGAGCGCCGGCGACGGCAGCGCGACGCTGGGCGATCACTTCAGAAACCGATAATGGCTTAGGGGTGATGGCTCATGGCATGGTCGATGGACGTTCCATCTGCCATAGCCATCAGCCATCAGCCATTAGCCATTGATGGGTGCTTGTATGACCAATGGAAGCATGACGAAAGCGGAGCTGGTCGAGGAAGTCTCGCGGGTGTCGGATCTCACCAAGAAACACTCCGAGGTCATCGTCGATACCGTGTTCCGCAGCATCATCGAGGCGCTGCACCGCGGCGAGAAAATCGAGCTGCGTGGATTCGGTAGTTTCCGCCTGCGCAAGCGCGAGCCGCGAAAAGGCCGCAATCCCAAGACCGGCGACAAGGTGGACGTTCCGCCGAAGAAGGTTCCGTATTTCAAGCCCGGCAAGGAACTGAAAGAGCTGATCAACAAGGATCCGGCTGCGCCGGCGCCGCCCTCCGGTCAGAACGTTCCGCCGGACGCGATGGCGGTCTGATCCGTCGGCAGGCGCCAGCCAGCAGCCGCGATGGAACGCCTGTGGGCTCCGTGGAGACACACCTACGTGACCGGCGCGACCGGCGAATCCAATCCCTGCATCTTCTGTAACACCTCGGATCCGACCCGCGACGCGCTGATTCTGATTCGCGGTCGCGCCTCGTTTGTCGTCCTCAACCTCTACCCGTACAACAGCGGTCATCTGATGATCGTGCCGAACCGGCACGTCGCCACGCTGGCTGCGACCACCGCCGACGAACAGGCGGAGCTGATGACGTTCACGCGTCTGTCGGAGATGGCGCTCACTGAGGTCTACACGCCGCAGGGGATCAACATCGGGATCAATCTCGGACGGCCCGCGGGCGCAGGCGTCCTCGATCACCTGCACGTTCACCTCGTGCCGCGCTGGAACGGCGATACGAACTTCATGACGGCGATCGGCGACACGCGCGTGCTGCCCGAATCGCTCGACGTCAGCGCGCAGCGGTTACGGCCGGTCTTCGAGCGGTTGGCCGCTTCCGGCCAATGAGTCAGGTGTCCTTGTGTCGCATTGGGTGAATCGGCGATGGTTCTAGAACTGAGCCCGGAACAGGAAGCCTTCAAGCAGACCGCCGAGCGGTTCGCGCGAGAGATTGTCGTGCAGCGGGCGGCTGGCATCGATAAGTCCGGCGAATTTCCAGCGGACGTGATGCACGCCGCCGCCGGTGAGGGGCTGCTCGGCGTCACGATTCCCAAAGCCTGGGGCGGCGCCGGGCGCGACTACGTCAGCTACGCACTGGCGATCGAGGCGATCGCGCGCGCCAGCGCGACCGTCGCCGTGGCGCTGTCGGTGACCAACTCGCTGGTCGCGGAACTGATTGCACACGCCGGCACCAACCAGCAACGCGAGCAGTGGCTGAGGAAGCTGGCGAGCGGGGCCGCGATCGGCGCTTTCGCGCTATCAGAGCCCGAGGCCGGGACCGACGCGGCAAACCAGCAGACCAAAGCCGTGCACACCGGCGGCGCATACCGGGTGACCGGAAAGAAAGTGTGGGTGGCAAACGCCGAGGAAGCGGCGGTCGCCATCGTGTTCGCACGCACACGTCCCGGCTTGCGCGGCCAGGGGATCACGGCGTTCCTGGTGCCGATGGACGCCCCCGGCATCCGCCGCACTGCGCGGGCCGACTCGCTCGGCGTCCGCGGGCTCGGCTGCATGGACCTCGAACTCGACATCACCGTGCCGGACGATCAGGTGCTCGGTGCCGTCGATCAGGGATTCTCGCTCGCGATGTGGGCGCTGCAGGGCGGCCGGGTGGCCATCGCCGCGCAGGCGCTCGGCATCGGTGAAGCGGCGCTCGACGAAGCGATCGCCTACGCGAAGAGCCGCGAGCAATTCGGCAAGCCGATCGCGAACTATCAGGCGATTCAGTGGATGCTCGCCGACATGGCCACTGAACTTGCGGCGGCGCGCATGCTGACGCTGAAAGCCGCGGCTGCCAAGGACACCCAGGAGAAGAGCACCGTCGAAGCGTCGATGGCGAAGCTGGCGGCGTCCGAAGCGGCGCACAAGGCGGCCGACAAGGCGATGCAGATTTTGGCGTCTGCCGGCTACCGGCGAGGCTCGGTTGTGGAACGCCTGTTCCGCGACGTTCGCGCGACCGAAATCTATCAGGGCACGTCAGAAGCGCAGCGCATGATCATCGCGGCGAGCCTCGTGTAACGGCTGTCACCCCATGATTTGCTTCGCGATGGTCTGCAGCTGCAGGTTCGACGTGCCCTCGTAAATCTGTCCGATCTTCGCGTCGCGATACAGCTTCTCGACCGGGTATTCCTTGACGAAACCGTTGCCGCCGAACAGGTTCACCGCGAGCGAGGTCACCCGCTCCGCCACCTCTGACGAAAAAATCTTGCACATCGCTGCTTCGGTGAGGAACGGCTGTTTCGCGTCGCGCAGCCGCGCGGCATTGTAAACCAGCAGGCGGGCCGCCTCGACCTCGGTCGCCGCACGCGCCAGCTGGTGCTGGACGGCCTGAAACTCCGCGATTGGCTTGCCAAACTGCTTGCGTTCTTTCGTGTATTTGATCGCGTGATCCAGCGCGCCCTGCGCCAGCCCGATCATCTGGGCGCCGATCCCGATGCGCCCCTCATTCAGCGTCTCGATCGCGACTTTGTAGCCCTTGCCGACCTCGCCGAGGACGTTGCCGGCCGGCACGCGACAATTCTCGAACAGCAGCTCGCACGTACTGCTGGCGCGGATGCCGAGCTTGTCTTCCTTCTTCCCGACCGTAAAACCGGCGGCGCCGCGTTCGACGATGAAGGCGGTGATACCGCGATAGCCCGCTTCCGGCTTCTCATTCGCGAACACGATGAACACGCCGGCCTCGTTGCCGTTGGTGATCCAGAGCTTCCGGCCGTTCAGAACCCAGCCGCCCTCTTGCGGCGTCGCGCGAGTCGTCAGCGCGAACGCATCGCTGCCAGACCCGGCCTCCGACAGCGCGTACGCGCCGACCAGGCTGATCGCCATCTTTGGCAGGAAACGGTTCTTGATGTCGTCGCTGCCCCAGCGCAGCAAGGCGTTGATGACCAGCGTGTTCTGCACGTCAACCAGGACGCCGATCGACGGATCGACGCGCGACAGCGCCTCGACGGCGAGCACGGAGTGAAAAAAGCTGGCGCCGCCGCCGCCGTAGCTGTCTGGAATCTCGATGCCCATGACTCCCAGTCCGAACAACTTCTCGATCAGGGCCGGCGAGAACTTCGCGTGCTCGTCCATCTCGCGGACCAGCGGCCGGATTTCCCGGTCCGCGAACTCGTACACGCTGTCACGCAACAGCCGTTCGTCTTCGGCGAGGGTTGTCAAAGGCGTCATGGTCCAAATG
Organism: Vicinamibacterales bacterium; assembly: GCA_036489235.1. Taxonomy (GTDB): domain Bacteria; phylum Acidobacteriota; class Vicinamibacteria; order Vicinamibacterales; family CAVVIG01; genus CAVQFC01. The sequence continues at coordinate 52,512 of DASXGC010000092.1, read as the reverse complement.
CTATCATCGACCCATCGTGCGTCGGATCCCGCTGGTGTTCGTCGTCCTGCTCGCGGCGACGCTGACCGCGTCCCAAGCGCCTGCCCCTGCGCCGCAACAGCCAACCTTTCGCGGCGGCACCAACCTGGTCCAGGTCGACGCTGTCGTGACCGACAGTGATCGTCGTCCGATGGTCGATCTGACCGCCGCTGACTTCGAGGTGCTGGACGATGGCAAGCCGGTCGCCGTCGATCGGGTGCGTTTTCTCGGGGCCGACGCCTACAGCGGCGACGCCACGCTCGCGCCGATCCACTCGCACGACGATGAGGAGCGCGAAGCTTCGCGAGACGATGTCCACGTTTACGCGATCGTGCTGGACGACTACCACGTGCCGCGGATGGGCGAGCTGCGCGTGATCGATTCGCTGCTGGCGTTTGTCGAGCAGCTGCCGGCGACCGATCTGGTGGCGCTGTACTATCCCCTCGATTCGGTGACCGACGTCGCCTTCAGCCGCGATCGCGAACCGGTGTTGAAAGGGATCAAGGCGTTCTACGGCCGTCAGGGTGATTACACGCCGAAGCATCCGGTCGAAGAGGAACATCTCCGGTATCCGCAGCAAATCGAATCGATTCGCCGCCAGATCGTCGTCAGTGCGCTTCAGGGCCTGGCGGTCCATCTCGGCGGTATCAAGCAGGGCCGTAAGACCATCGTCTGGGTCAGCGAGGCATTCAGCGAGCCGATTGACGATCTTCGCGATCTCTACGAGGCGGCGAATCGTTCGAACACGGCGATTTACCCGCTGGATCCGCGCGGTCTGTCGACGGACCGCCGGGTGGATCGTGCGCCGACGGCCGCCGACATCATGGCCGGAGTGCTGCCGGCGCGCGAATTCATGAGGGCGCTTGCGACCGAGACCGGTGGCCGGACGATTTTCGGGAACGACGTGCGAGCCGCGCTCAAACAAGTGATTCAGGACAGCAGCGCCTACTACCTGATTGCCTACGAGTCGCCGCATCCTGATGACGGCAAGTTTCATCGAGTCACAGTCAGGGTCAAGCGGCCTCGCGCCACCGTGTTCGCGCGTACCGGCTACTGGTCGTTGAAGCAGGGGACCAACAGCGTGACGGCGATGGCGCCGGTCGTCGCGGTGCCACAGGCAGTGCAGGCGGCGGTTGATCAGCTGGCCGATTCGCTGCGGCCTGACGCCGACGAGCCGCCAGAAGGGCGACGCCGGGTGATCATGCCACCCGAGGTGGTGGCGCCGACGGTGACGCTCCTCTCGGTACCGACCGTTTCACTGGCCCGGGGCCGGACTGTCGGCGAGCCGGAGCGGCGGCACGAGTTCCGGCGTACCGACACGCTCGTGGTTCGCGCGGTCACCAGCGCCGATTCCGTCTCGGCGCGGCTGCTGGATCGCCGCGGTCAGGCGCTCACCGATTTGCCGGTCTCTGAGGGACGCGATCCTGAGCTTCGCCTGCCGCTGGGGGGGCTTGGCCTCGGCGACTACGTCATCGAGATCAGCGCGCGATCGGGCGAACAGCAGGCCCAGCAATTCGTCGCCTTTCGTGTTGTGCGGTGATGGGTATCTGTTCCGGCTGAAGCCGGACACTACAAGACGGGATCCGCCGAACTGTGACCAGCCGTAGTGTCCGGCTTCAGCCGGACCCGCCGCAAAGGTCTAAGATAAGGACATGTCCAGATCCATCCGGACCTCCGCGGCCCTGTTCACGCTCGCGGCGCTGATTGCGCTCTCCGGCATCCGCGGGGACGCGGCGCAGGGACAGGGCGCGGCGAAGCCCGCCGCGCAGCAGACGCCTCCCCCCGCCGATCCGCCACAGCAGCCGCCTCCGGTCTTTCGCACCGGGATCAACTTCGTCCGCGTCGACGCGATCATCACGGACAAGGCCGGCAACTCGGTCAACGATCTGCAACAGGCCGATTTCGACGTCCTCGAGGACGGCAAGCCGCAGAAGATCGACACCTTCAAGCTGATCAAACTCGACGGCGGCGTTCAGGACGCGATCAAGGAGCCGCCAAAGGAAATCCGCACCGACTACGACGAGGAAGCCGAAGCGGCGAGAGACGATGTGCGGCTGTTCGCGATTTTTCTCGACGATTATCATGTCCGCCGCGGCGCCAGCATGTCGGTGCGCAAACAACTGGCGACTTTCGTCGACACCCAGATGGGCCCGACCGACATGCTGGGCGTGATGTATCCGCTCGAGTCCACCGGGTCAGTGCGCATGACCCGCAACCATGCGGCGGTGTCGCGAGGTCTCGAGCAGTTCACCGGGCGCAAGTACGACTACAACCCCAAGAACCAGTACGAAGAGCAGTACGCCTACTACCCGGCGGAAACCGTCGAGCAGATCCGTAATCAGGTGTCGCTGTCCGCGTTGAAGGCTTTGATCGTTCACATGGGCACGCTGAAGGAAGGACGCAAGTCGCTGCTGCTGGTGAGCGAGGGCTACACCATGATCCTGCCGCCACAGATGCGTACCCAAAATGCGCAGGTGCCGGGCCTGGGGGCCACGACCGATCCGAACGCCGGCGTCGGCGACATCAACGAGGACCGCGCCAACTGGCGCGCCTCGCTGGACATGGAATCGCAGCTGCGCGATGTCTACGACCTCGCGAACAAGAACAACGTGTCGATTTATTCGATTGATCCGCGCGGTCTCCCGGTGTTCGAGTTCGACATCAACGAAGGCGTCGGGATGCAGACCGATTCGCAGTATCTGAACAGCACCATGGACACCCTGCGCGAGCTCGCTGAAAACACCGACGGCCGAGCCATCGTCAACCGTAACGACATTGCCGTGGGGATGAAGCAAATCACGCGCGATGCCAGTGCCTATTACTTGATCGGCTACAACTCGTCGCAGGCGCCCACCGACGGGAAGTTCCACGACATCAAGGTCCGGGTGAAACGGCCAGGCGTTCAGGTCCGGGCCCGCAAGGGCTACTGGGCGCTGAACAATCAGGAGGCGGCGATCGCGAAATCGCCGACAAAGATCGTCGCACCCAAGCCGGTCGAGAATGCGCTCGCGGCGATCAATCGTCCCGCGCGCGCCGATGTGGTGCGGACCTGGGTCGGCACGTCGCGCGGTGACAACGGCAAGACCCGCGTGACTTTTGTCTGGGAGCCGGTCCCGAAGTCGCCGGGAGCGCCGGCGGCGCGCGAGGAACCCGCACGCGTATCGGTGATGGCGATCGGCACCGACGGCGCGCCGTTTTTCCGCGGTCGGGTCCCCGATATGGCGCTCGCGTCTGCGGTGCCGATCGGAGCGGTGCCGATCGGAGCCGCGCCTACGGCACCCTCCACCGCAGCCGCGCCGCGGGCACCTTCGCGGGTCACGTTCGACGCCAAGCCAGGGAAGATGCAGCTGCGTCTATCGGTTGAGGGCGCCGCCTCGCAGGTGCTCGACACTGAGGTGCGGGAAATCACCGTGCCGGATCTGACGAGTACGCAAACGACTTTCGGCACTCCGGCAGTGTTTCGTGCGAGGACGCTGCGCGACCTGTCGCAAATCAAGGCCGATGTGGATGCGGTGCCCTCGCCGGGCCGCGAGTTCAGCCGCACCGACCGGTTGTTGATTCGGGTCCCCGTCTACGGTCCGGGTGACACGGCGCCGGCCCTCAGTATCCACCTGCTGAACCGGGGTGGCTCGGCGATGAACGAGTTGCCGTCGGTGCCGTCGCCAACGCCATCGATTCAGCAGATCGAGGTGCCGCTCAACGGACTGGCCCCAGGCGAATACGTCCTCGAGATCAAGGCCGCCGGTGACGGCGGCGATGCCAAGGAACTCGTCGGCTTCCGCGTGACGGCCTGAGGACCGATGCGGCGCGGTCTGGCGGCAATCGTCGCGGTCGCGGCGCTCGGTCCGCACGCGGTTGTTCGCAGCGAACCCGCGTCCTCGTCGCAGGTCGTCACGATTGACGTTATTCCGTCCGATGCACGCGGCCGCGTGCTCGAGGATCTCAAGCCCGCCGACTTCGAGTTGAAAGAAGAAGGCGCCGCCCAGTCGCTGGAGTCAGTGCGCCTGGTCCGTGACGATGCGCGGCTGCTGGCGATTTTTCTGGACGAGTACCATGTCAGCCCAGGACCGAGCACCACGCGAGCTCGTGCCGCGCTGAGACGCCTGGTCGATAATCAGGTCTCGCCCCGCGACAGCGTCATCGTGTTCAAGCCGCTCGACTCGCTGATGGCGATTCACCCCACCAGCGATCTCGAGGACGTGCGACAGGCCATCGAGAGCTTCGAAGGACGGAAAGGCGACTACCAGCCGCGAAACGCCTACGAGCGCGATTTCTTCGCACTCACTCCGGCGAAGATCGATGCCGCGCGTAACCAAGTGGCGTTGTCGGCGATCAACGCCCTCGCCGTGCATCTCGGCGCCGAACCGGATCGCCGGAAGGCGCTCGTCATCCTTTCAGAAGGCATGGCTGGTATCGAACGCCGTCGTGGCGGGGAGTACGTCGCGACGCTGGAGACGATCCACCGCTCGGCCGATCGCGCCAACGTCGCGGTGTACACCGTCGATCCGCGCGATGTCGCCGACGACAGCGACAGCGACGGTCTGCGCCGGATCGCCAGTCAGACCAACGGTCAGGCGATTGCCGGCGATCTCGATTCGGGACTCCGCGCTGCGATCACTGACTCGGCGGCGTACTACATGCTCGTCTATCATTCGGTCCATCCGGAGGACGGCAAGTTTCACGGAGTCCAGGTGCGCGTCAAACGCGCCGGCGCCAGTGTGCGGGCGCGCGACGGCTACTGGGCGACGTCCCCGGACGAGGTCTTGCGCGCCTCGATTCTCGAGTCAATCAACCATCCGAAGCCGGCTGCACCGCTCGAACCCCCGCCGCACGTCAGCCCGATTATCAAACCGTGGTTCGGCGAGTCGCGTGGAGCCGACGGCAAGACCCGGCTGACCTTCGTCTGGGAACCAGCGTCGCACATTCCCGGCGATCGCTCGAGACAGATGAGCCCGTCGCGCCTCCTGCTGACGGCGAAAACCGCGGATGGAACCGTGCTGTTCGAAGGGCCGGTCTCGCCGACCGGACCCGCCTTCATCGACGATCCAGGACTCACGTCCGCGCAAGCAGTCTTCGATTCGCCTCCCGGCCGGCTCCGGCTTCGCATGTCGATCCAGGACGTGACGCAGCGGGTCCTCGATCAGGATGTCCGCGATATGTCGGTGCGCGATCTCCGCGGCGAGGTCGCGGTCGGCAGTCCTGAGATTCTGCGCGCCAGAAACGCACGCGAGTTCCGGACGTTGGGCGCGGGCGATGCGGTGCCGGTCGCGTCACGCGAGTTCAGCCGCACCGAACATCTGCTGGTCCGCTTCCGGGCCTACGGCGCCGATGGCGCGCCGCCCACGGTGTCGGCAAAGATACTGGTTAGATCGGGGGCAGTCGTTCGCGAATTGACGGTGACGCCGGCCGGGACGCCGGACGCCGCCAACGTGATCGACCTGCCGCTGGCATGGCTCGCGCAGGGCGAATACATGCTCCAGGTTTCGGCGAGTGACGGTAAGAAAGAAGCGAAAGATCGCGTCGCCTTTCGCGTGACGCCCTAGACGAGTCGCTAGGCGTACATCCCGCGCATCCGGGTGACCACCGCGACGCGGTTGATGGCGACGATGTAGGCGGCGGTCCGCATGTCGACGTTGTATTTCAGCGACGTCTTGAGCACGGCGTCGAACGCCTCGCACATCTTGGCCTCGAGCCGCTCGTTGACTTCCTTTTCGGTCCAGAAATACCCGTAGCGATCCTGCACCCATTCGAAGTACGAGGTGGTGACGCCGGAGCTGTTCGCCAGAATGTCCGGCACCACGAAGACGCCGCGCTGGTGCAGGTGGTGGTGGGCCTCTGGCGTGGTGGGTCCGTTGGCGCCCTCGATGACCACTTTGGCGCGGATCGCTGGCGCGTTGTCCATGGTGATCTGGTTCTCGAGCGCTGCCGGAATCAGCACGTCGACGTCGAGCTTGAACAGCTGCTCGTTGGTCAGCGGCGCGCCGCCCGGAAACCCGTCGACGGTCTTGCCTTTTTGCGCGTGCTCTACGAGCTTGGGCAGATCGAGCCCCTTCTCGTTGTAGACGCCGCCTTTCCAGTCCGCCACCGCCACGATCTTCGCACCGACCTCCGAGGCGAGCAGCTCCGCTGAGATCGAACCGACATTGCCGAAGCCCTGGATCGCGATGGTGGCGCCCTTGATGTCGAAGCCGATGTGCTTCGCCGATTCGCGGGCCGCGATCATCACACCGCGTCCGGTCGCTTCGCGGCGGCCGAGCGAGCCGCCCATCTCGACCGGCTTGCCGGTGACCACCGACGTGGTGGTGTGGCCGACGTGCATGGAGTAGGTGTCCATCACCCACGCCATGATTTGCGAGTCGGTGTTGACGTCCGGTGCCGGCACGTCCTTTTCGGGACCGATGGCGTCGATGATTTCAGCGATGTAGCGGCGGGTGAGTGCCTCGATCTCGCGGCGCGACATCTTGGTCGGGTCGCAAATCACCCCGCCCTTGCCACCGCCGAAGGGGATGTGCGCGACCGCGCACTTCCAGGTCATCCACGCGGCCAGCGCCGTCACTTCGTCGAGCGTCACGCCTGGGTGGAAACGGATGCCACCTTTGGCCGGCCCGAGCGTGATGTTGTATTGGACGCGATAACCGGTGAAGACCTCGATCTCGCCGTTGTCCATCTGGATCGGACACGACACCGTGATCTGCCGCTTGGGATGGGTGAGGATTTTCCAGATACCGGGCTCGAGGTTGAGGATGTGGGCGGCGCCGTCGAACTCCTGCAGCATCGCCGAGAAAATCGATCCGTGATTGGCCGCCATCAGGCTCCTCGTCAGAAGCCGCGAGCGTAGCGTGGGCCCCTTCGAGTAGTCAAGGCGACCAGGCGGCGGCGGGTATAATGTCTGCAGCGATGAAAACCGCGGCCGACGAACGCGCTTCGGACTTCACGACCATCTCGGGACGGTCGATTGAGCGTCTGTATACGCCGGCTGACGTCGCCGCCATCGACTACCAGCGCGACATCAACGACCCCGGCCAGTTTCCCTACACGCGAGGCATTCACGCCAGCGGCTACCGCGGCAAGCTCTGGACGATGCGGCAGTTCGCCGGGTTCGGGACGCCGGAAGAGACGAACCAGCGTTACAAGACGTTGTTGCGCGCCGGCGGCACCGGGTTGAGCGTCGCGTTCGATTTGCCCACTCTGATGGGCCGCGACCCCGACCACGAACTGTCGCTCGGCGAAGTCGGGAAGTGCGGCGTCAACGTGACCTCGCTCGCCGACATGGAAACGCTGTTCGACGGCATCCCGGTCGGCGACATCACCACGTCGATGACCATCAACTCGCCGGCCGCGATGATCTTTGCGATGTATCTGGTGGTCGCCGAGCGCCAGGGTGCCGACTGGAAGAAAATCTCCGGCACGATTCAGAACGACATCCTCAAGGAATTCATCGCGCAGAAGGAGTACATCGTCCCGCCGCGGCCATCGATGCGGCTGGTCACCGATGTGTTCGGGTTCTGCACCACCGAGGTGCCGAAGTGGAACACGATCTCGGTGAGTGGATACCACATCCGCGAAGCCGGATCGACGGCGCTGCAGGAGCTGGCGTTCACCCTGCGCGACGGTCTCGAGTACGTCCAGTGGGGCGTCGATGCGGGTCTCGACGTTGATGCCTTCGTGCCGCAGATGTCGTTCTTCTTCAACGCGCACAGCGATTTCTTCGAGGAGATTGCCAAGTACCGCGCGGCGCGGCGCATCTGGGCACGGGTCATGCGCGATCGATTCGGCGCCAGGAACGAGCGCTCGTGGAAGCTGCGTTTCCACAGCCAGACCGCCGGCGTGTCGCTCACCGCCCAGCAGCCCTACAACAACGTCGTCCGCACCGCGCTGCAGGCGCTGTCGGCGGTGCTCGGCGGCACCAACTCACTGCACACCAACTCGCTCGACGAGGCATTGGCGCTGCCGACCGCCGAAGCGGCCACGCTGGCGCTGCGAACCCAACAGATCATCGCGCACGAGAGCGGCGTCGCGAACGTCGTGGATCCACTCGGCGGCTCGTACTTCGTCGAGAAGCTGACCCAGGACATGGAGGACGGCGCCATGGCCTATTTCGAGACCATCGATCGCCTCGGCGGCATGGTCGAAGCGATCGAGCGTGGCTTTCCGCAGACCGAGATCGCCGAGAGCTCGTACCGGTTCCAGCAGGCGTTCGAGCGCAAGGAAAAGGTCATGGTCGGCGTCAACGCCTTCGTGCAAGAGGACGAAGCGCCGCTCGAAATCCTCTACATCGACGAGTCGGCAGGCGAGAAGCAGCTCGCGAAGCTCGCCGCGCTGCGGCAGACGCGTGACCAGGCCTCGGTCACGCGGACGCTTGCGGCGCTCGGCGCCGCCGCCGGCACCACCGAGAACCTGATGCCCAGGATTCTTGACGCGGTGCGGGCCTACGCAACGGTTGGCGAGATGTGCGACGTCCTCAGGCGGGTCTGGGGCGAATACGAAGAAGTGCCGATTATCTGATGAGGAAACTGCGAGTCGTCATCGCCAAGCCTGGCCTGGACGGCCACGACCGCGGCGCCAAGGTCATCGCGCGCGCGCTGCGCGACGCCGGGATGGAGGTCATCTACACCGGCCTGCGCCAGACGCCGGAGATGATCGCCTCGGCCGCCCTGCAGGAGGACGCCGACGTCATCGGCCTGTCGATTCTTTCCGGCGCCCATAACCACATCGCCCCGCGGCTGATGGACCTGTTGAAGGCCAAGGGGCTGGATGATGTGCTGGTGGTAATTGGCGGGATTATCCCGGACCTGGACATCCCGGCCCTTCACCAGCTGGGGATTAAGGGCATCTTCCTGCCCGGCACCCCGATGCAGGAAATCATCGATTTCATCAACACCAACGCCCGGGCGAGGGTTTAAGCTAGCCCGGTAAGCTGTCTGCAGATGGCCATCCAAATGGCCGATAAGCGATCCGTGCCTCATACCCTGCTTCTGGCCGACGACAGCGTCACGATCCAGCGCGTCATCGAGCTGACGTTTGCCGACGAAGACATCAAAGTAGTCGCCGTCAGCGACGGCGACCAGGCAATCGAGCGCCTCGAGGCCACGACCCCCGATATCGTCCTGGCGGACATCGGCATGCCGGGACGCAATGGCTACGAAGTCGCGCAGTTCATGCGCCGGACCCCCAGGCTGGCCCATATTCCGGTCGTCCTGCTGACCGGCGCGTTCGAACCGGTCGATCAGGAGCGAGCGGCCCAGGCCGGTTGCGACGGCGTCCTCGCGAAGCCGTTCGAACCACAGATGGTGATTGGCCGTGTTCGAGAGCTGCTGTCCCGGCCGCGGACAGCCGGCGAGCACCCGTCCGCAGCCGCAGTAGCGCCGGAAGCGGTCGCGCCCGTCGCCGAGAGTCGGCCGCAGCCGTTCGACGCCGCGGGCAGCGATGGCGGCGAATTGAATGCGTATTTCGATCGGCTCGACGCGGCCTTCGCCAACCTCGAGAGCGGGCAGCCGTCAGCGGTGCCGGCCCAGGCAGAGACCACGGCCGAGAAATGGGACCTGGACACCCTCGAGTCTCTTCCACCGGTCAGGGATACGTCGCGCGGTTTCCAATCACCGGCGCCGGTTGCACCGGAGATGGACGGCCCGCACGCACCCGAACCGTTGACGCCGGTGTCACGCTACGAAGCCCCGCCGCCGGTGGCGTCGTTCGCCGCACCCGTGCCGATCGCGATCACCGAACCGTTGGCGCCGCTCAGCGTTGTTTCGACCGGCATCGAGCACACCGCGCGGACGCCAGCGACCGAGCCGGCCGTGCCGCCTGCCGCGATGCCGCCCGCTTTCGACACGACGGCGCGCTCGCTGCCGCCGAAACCGGCCGCGCTGCCGTCTCTCGCCGATGCGTTCGCCGCGCTACTCGCGTCCGAACAAAGCGGTCCGCTTTCCGACATCGCGTTCACGTGGCCGGCCACGATGGCGCCTCCGGTTCCTCCGGCTCCCGTTGCACCCGCACCGGTGGAGGTCACCGAGGATCTGGTCGAAGCCGTCACCCGCCGGGTGCTCGATCGCCTGTCCGATCAGGTGGTCCGCGAGGCGGTCTCGGACATCGTCTCGAAGGTCGCCGAACGATTGATCTCCGAAGAGATCGCACGGATCAAGTCCGCCATCGAGTAGCCCGCCATCGCGCGATCGGGCGGGCAATTTCCCGAATCCCGATCATCTGATTTCCCAATCCGTAATACGATCAGAGGATGTCTCAGTCGTCGTCTTTGCTCACCAGCCTGGATCCGGCTCGCCTTCGGCTGCCCGAGAAACCGGCTCTGGAGGGGCTCGAAGCCAAGTGGGTGCCGCACTGGGAATCGTCCGGCGTCTTTCGCTTCGATCGCACGCGTTCCCGCGCTGATGTTTTCGCCATCGACACGCCGCCGCCGACCGTCAGCGGTTCGCTGCACGTCGGTCACGTCTTTTCCTACACGCACACCGACGTCGTTGCGCGCTTCCACCGAATGCGCGGCAAGGAAGTGTTCTATCCGATGGGGTGGGACGACAACGGTCTGCCGACCGAACGGCGGGTCCAGAACTACTACGGCGTGCGCTGCGATCCATCGCTGCCGTATGTGCCGGACTTCGTGCCGCCGGCAGAGCCGCCGAAGCCGCCGTTGTCGGTGTCACGTCCCAATTTCATCGAGCTCTGCGCGCGGCTGACGACCGAGGACGAAAAGATCTTCGAACAGCTGTGGAAAACGCTCGGCCTGTCGGTCGACTGGTCGATGACGTACGCGACCATCTCGAAGCGATCCCAGCGCGTCTCGCAGCTGGCGTTTCTCCACCTGCTCCAGCGGGGCCAGGCCTATCAGGTCGAAGCGCCGACCTTGTGGGATATCGATTTCAAGACCGCGGTCGCGCAGGCCGAACTCGAAGACCGAGAAATGGCCGGCGCGTACCACAAGATCGCGTTCTCGCTGCCGGACGCCGAAGCACGTGGGCTGAGCCAATCCACCGTCGAAATCGAGACGACGCGTCCGGAATTGATTCCGGCATGCGTGGCCTTGGTCGCCCATCCGGATGATGTGCGCTACCAGCCGCTGTTCGGCAAGCACGTGTTGACGCCGCTCTTCGGCGTCCGTGTGCCGGTGCGTGCACATACGCTCGCCGACCCCGAAAAGGGGAGCGGCATCGCGATGATCTGCACCTTCGGCGATACGACCGACGTGACCTGGTGGCGAGAGCTCGGCCTGCCGGTGCGTGCGATCATCCAGGCCGACGGTACGCTTCGCGATGTCACCTGGGGAGCACGCGGCTGGGAGTCGTCACAGCCCGAGCGCGCGCAGCAGTACTACAGCGAGTTGAAAGGTCTGTCGGCCGCCAAGGCACGCGCCAAAATCGTCGAGCAGCTGAGCCAGAGTGGCGATCTTATCGGCGAACCGAGACCGATCACTCATGCGGTGAAGTTCTTCGAGAAGGGCGATCGGCCACTCGAGATCATCACCAGCCGTCAGTGGTTCATCAAGACAATCGAACTGCGCGAGGCACTGATTGCGCGCGGCCGCGAACTGCAATGGCACCCGGAGTACATGGAGAACCGCTTCGAAAACTGGGCGAACGGTCTCAACGGTGACTGGTGCATCAGCCGTCAGCGATTCTTCGGCGTACCGTTTCCGGTCTGGTACCCGCTGACCTCGGAGGGACATGTGGATCACGATCATCCGATCGCCGCCGGCGAAGCCCAGACGCCGATCGATCCATCGACCGATGTGCCGTCCGGCTACCGCGCGGATCAACGCGGCGTCCCCGGTGGTTTCGTCGGCGATCCCGATGTGATGGACACATGGGCCACCTCGTCGATGTCGCCGCAGATTGTGTGTGGCTGGCCCGACGATCCCGATCTGTTCGCGCGTACGTTTCCGATGGATCTGCGGCCGCAGGCGCACGACATCATCCGCACCTGGCTGTTCACGTCCGTGCTGCGCGCGCACCTCGAGCACGATTCGTTGCCCTGGAGTCATGCCGCCATCTCGGGCTGGGTGCTCGACCCGGACCGCAAGAAGATGTCGAAGTCGAAAGGCAACGTCGTCACGCCGCTCGGACTGCTGGAAGAGCATGGCTCGGATGGTGTGCGCTATTGGGCGGCCAGCGGTCGTCCAGGTACCGACACCGCGTTCGACCCCGCGCAGATGAAGGTCGGCCGGCGGCTCGCGATCAAGATCCTCAACGCCTCGAAATTCGCGCTGATGTCCGCGGAACCGCAGGGCAAGGTCACCGCGCCGGTCGATCGGGCGATGCTGCGGAACCTCGCCGCACTCGTGACAGAGGTGACCGTGGCGTTCGAGGGCTACGACTATGCCCGCGTGCTGCAGCGCACCGAAGCGTTCTTCTGGGGATTCTGCGACGACTATCTCGAGCTGGTAAAGGGACGCCGCTACGGTGAGCAGGGCGCCGAGGGTGCCGGCTCAGCGAACGCGGCGCTGACCGCGGCGCTGTCCGTAATGCTGCGGCTGTTTGCTCCGTTTCTGCCATTCGTGACCGAGGAGGTGTGGTCGGGGTGGCGCGACGGATCGATCCACACGGCCGCATGGCCGACGCCGGACGAACTACTGTCGTTGATCGGCGATCACGGCGACCGCGTCCAGCAGAGCGACGAGCGCGCGTACACCTGGGCAACCGAAGTGATGTTCGAGGTTCGAAAGCAGCGGTCCGAAGCCAAACAGCCGCTCAAGGTGCCGATCACCGGCGTGACGGTGAAGACCGACGCGGACACCGCGGCTCTGATGCCGATCGTGGAAGCCGATCTGCGTGCGGCTTTGCGGGTCGTCGCGTTCACCACTACTGTCGGCGAGCCGCGCGAGATTGTGGTCGCTGGTTACGAGCCGCCACCATCGGCGGGCGTCAGAACTTAGTCGTCATAACACTGGGAATCTGAAGTCCAAAGTGCAATCGCTGGATCCGTCCCTCTACCAGGACATCGTTCGTCGGGCGCTCGACGAAGATGTGCGGGGCGGCGACATCACGACCGAGGCGACGGTGGACGCGACGCAAATGGCACGCGGCCTCTTCATCGTCAAAGCCGAGTGCGTGATCGCCGGGCTGGAAGTAGCGTTCGAGGCGTTCCGGCAGCTGGACCCGCAAATTCGTGTCGAACGCATTCGAACTGACGGGGACACGTGCCGGCCAGGCGACGTCGTGGCAGCGATCGCCGGGACCGCTCGCGCCCTTCTCGTCGGAGAACGCACCGCCCTCAACTTCCTCCAACGCCTGTCGGGCGTCGCGACGCGCGCACGCCGCTTCGTCGATGCCGCCGCTGGGCGCATTACGGTCCTCGATACACGAAAGACCACGCCGCTGCTAAGGGCGCTGGAAAAATATGCGGTGCGCGCCGGCGGGGCGACCAATCACCGCGTCGGCCTCTTCGACGCGGTCCTGATCAAGGACAACCACATCAGCCTGGCCGGTGGCGTCGGCGTCGCGGTCGCCCGCACTCGCGCCCAGCGTCCGGGCGCACCGATCGAGATCGAGGCCGACACGCTGGCACAGGTGGATGAAGCGCTGGCCGCCGGCGTGGACTCGATACTCGTGGACAACATGTCGACCGACGACATTCGCGAGGCGGTGTCTCGAGCGAAAGACCGGGCCGAGATTGAAATTTCCGGCGGCGTGACGCTGGAGCGAATTCCTGAACTGGCTGCCACGGGGGCCAGATTCGTGTCGGTCGGAGCGTTGACCCACTCCGCTCCGGCGATCGATATCAGCTTTGAAATCGACACCATCTGAACTGCCGGGCGAGCTGGCGACCGCACTCGATCGAGCGCGAGCGAGGCTTGGCCCGATTGCCTCGACGCTGTTGCTGTTCGATGCGCTCGGATCCACCAACGACGAAGCCGCCGAGCGCAGCGGATCCACCGGCGCGACGCCCGCCCACGCCGAGGGACTGGTCATCGTCGCCGACATGCAGACGGCAGGACGTGGGCGGCGTGGCCACACCTGGTTCTCGCCGGCCGGTGCCGGTCTCTATGTTTCGGTCGTGCTTCAGCCGTCCCGAGCGCGCATCGATCCGGAGCGCGCGACCATGCTTCTGACGCTGACGGCCGGGGTCGCGCTGGCGGAGGGCATTCGCCACGCGACCGGGCTGCAGGTGGATCTGAAGTGGCCGAACGATTTGCAAGTGAGCAAGCGCAAGCTCGGCGGCATCCTTGCGGAGGCTTCGCGTAACGGGATCGGCGACGCGGTGATCGTCGGGTACGGCGTCAACGTGTGCGCGACCGCGTTTCCGCCGGAGCTTCGCGATCGCGTTACCTCGCTCGAATCCGAACTCGGACGTTCTGTCGATCGACATCACGTGCTGGTCGAGACACTGGCAGCGCTGGCGCAGCGCTACGCGGATCTACTCGACGGACGCTTCGATGCTATCCTCGACGCGTGGCGCGGCCTGGCGCCGGGCGCGTCAGGCGCGCGCGTCACCTGGACGACGCTCGAGGGCGCGCGGGCGGGAATCACAGCAGGCATCGACGATCGCGGTGCGTTGCTAGTGCGGACCGCCGATCGCATCGAGCGTATCGTCTCCGGAGAGCTCGCGTGGTCGTGACCGATCCAGCCTACTGCCGCGAAATCGAAACATATCTGTGCCGCAAGAACGACGGCCACCTCATGCGTGTGGTTGGCCCGTCTTTCGAACTTGTGTCGTCGTGGGAAGCGCAGGGCGTGCCGCTCAAAATCGCGTTTCAGGGCATCGATCGCTATTTCGAGCGCTATTACAAGCAGGGGCGCCGCCGGCGGCCGGTGAAGATCGACTTCTGCGACGCTGACGTGCTGGACGTGTTCGACGAGTGGCGACGGGCAGTAGGCGCGACCGCCCGCGCAAGCGGTGACGATACCTCTGCGGGCAGCGACAACTTGCCGAAGCATCAGACGTCACTGCCTGCGCACCTCGAACGGGTCGTGCGGCGCCTGACGTCCGCGCGCGTCGGCGGTTCTCTCGGCGCTGAATTCGACGGGCTGATCGACCGGGTCGCGGGCGAACTGGATGCGGCACGGGCGAAGGCCGGCGGCTTGCGCGGTGACGCCCGCCGCGCGCTGTGCGATCGGCTCGTATCGCTCGATGCGGACCTGGTGGCGCAGGCTCGCGTCACGCTCGACGCATCGACTCGCACCGCGCTGGAGCGCGAGGCCGACGAGGACCTCGCAGCGTTCCGAACCGGGATGACCGCGGCAGCCTTCGCCGCGGCGCGAACCGCCGCGATCGATCGTCTCCTTCGCGTCCGATTCAACTTGCCCCTCGTCTCATTCGACGCGCTTTAGAGCACGGTATCGTCTCGCCATTTCATGCTGACTGCGGGTGACACGCTCTCGTTGACGATCGACAAGCCGGCGGCCGGCGGGCGCATGATCGCGCGCGTCAATGGGCAGATCGTGCTGGTTTCCGGCGCGATTCCCGGCGAGCGCCTGGTGGTCCGCATCGAGCGGGTCGGGAAGGGTGTTGCGTACGCTGGTCCGGTCGACATCGAAGAGGCGTCGGCCGATCGGCGCGCGCCGGTCGCCGATCCTCTTTGCGGCGGTTGTCTCTACAACCACATCGCGTATCCCCGCCAGCTCGAGATCAAGCGTGACGTGATCGCGGATGCGTTCAAGCGCATCGGCCGGCTCACGATTCCGGGAGCCGTCAGCCTTACGGGATCGCCGCAGGAAGGCTATCGCATGCGCGCCCGCCTTCATGTCCGCGACCATCGCTTTGGCTTCTTCCGGGAAGGCAGTCACGAGGTCTGCGACGCAAGGCTGACCCGGCAACTGCTGCCGGAAACCTGCGATGCCATTGATCGGGTGGCGACAGCGGTGAAGGCGTTGTCGGTCGAGGGCGTGCGCGAGATCGAGATCGCCGAGAACCTGGACGCGTCGGACCGGGTCATTGCTCTCGATGTCGTGGCGCCGCCGAGCGCGGACGCACTGGCGCGAATCGGAGAGGTCAGCGGTTTCACCGGTGTCGTGACGGCGTTCGGCGGACGAGGCGATCCGCATGTCAGCGATCGGTTGTCGTTGGCTACCGGCGCGACCGTGGTACTCCGCCGGCACGTCCACGCGTTCTTCCAGGGCAACCGTCACCTCCTCGTCCCGCTCGTCCAGCACGTCGTCGAGCGCTCTGTGACGGGTCACGAGGTCGTTGACCTGTACGCGGGTGTTGGACTGTTCTCGGTAGCGGTGGCGGCCACGCAGGGCGTTCGCGTGACAGCGGTGGAAGGCGACCGTCACGCCGCCGCCGATCTCGCCGCCAACATTCAGTCAGCGGGCGCGTCAGCTGTCGCTGTCCATCAGTCGGTGGAGCAGTTCGTGGCGCAGGCGAGACCAACAGCGAACGTGTCGTCGGGAACTGTGATTGTCGATCCGCCGCGGACCGGCATGTCGCGCGAGGCGCTCGATGGATTGCTGCGGCTGCGGGCGGCGCGCGTGACCTACGTGTCGTGTGACGTCGCGACGCTGGCCCGGGACGCGCGGCGCATCGTCGATGCCGGCTACGTCATCGACAGCGTTGATGGCTTCGATCTGTTCCCGAATACTCCACACGTGGAAACAGTGGTGGGGTTCACGAGGAACTGACGTCATCCTTTTCGAGCGGCGTCGAGGAATCCTTCGAAGATGGCGCGGAACTCGCCGGTGCGGAAGAAATTCTCGGGGTGCCACTGGACGCCGAGGCAGAATTCTGCAGCCGGATCTTCGATCGCCTCGATGACGCCGTCTGGAGCCGTTGCCGTGACCTTCAGTCCCGGCGCGATCTGTTTGACCGCCTGATGATGCCGGCTGTTCACCTCGCAGCCATCGTCCACGATTCGCTCACGCATCAGCCTCGACAGCAGCGAGTCCTTCTCGATCCAGATCTCGTGCGCCAGCTCGTACGGCTCGTGTGCCGGCACGTCGAAGCTGTGCGCGCCGGCGCCCGGCAGCTGCGACGGGATGTCCTGGTACAGGCTGCCGCCTGCGGCCACGTTCAGGACCTGAATTCCACGGCAGATGGCGAGGATAGGTATCTGCTTTCGGCGCGCCTCGAGGATGAGCGCGATCTCGAAGTCGTCGCGCCCGGGCTCGGCCGGAACGATCGTTTCGTGCGGGGCCTCGTGATAGAGGCCTGGCTCGACGTCGCCGCCGCCAGTCAACATGAGCCCGTCGATCCCATCCAGTGCGCTGGCTGCCGATGCGGGCGAATCGAGGATGCGGACGTCGCCGCCGACGTGCAGAATCGACTGCCGGTAGTCTTCGATGCTCCGGCATTTGGTAATCGCGATGACGCTCATATGGCTGTCCGTCTCACATCCGGCTCGGTATCTCGATACCCATCAGGTCCAGTGTACGCGTTAACTGCGTACGCACGTACGCGACGCCGGCGGCCCGCCATCGCTTCCGGTCTGACTGCTCCTCGTTGAGGATGGGATATCGGTGGTAGAAGGCGTTGAACATCTGCGCCAGGCCAAACGCGTACTTGGCGAGCACTGAGAATTCGAGCGAACGCGCCACCTGATCGGCGACGCTGTCGAGTCTGGACGCCTCGAGCACGACCGCCCACAGATCGTGACCGACATCGTCGCCGACCTCGGTCAGTTCTCTCGCCGGGATGACGTCAAGGTCGCGCACGATGTCTGCTTCGGACAGGCCCTCCCGCTCCTCCAGCTTGTGCAGGATGTTGCCGGCGCGCACCGCTGCGTACTGCAGATACGGACCGGTCTCACCCTCGAAACTGATCGCTTCTTCGATGTCGAAGACAATCAGTTTGCCGCGCGAGAACTTCAGCATGAAATAGCGGATCGCGGCGACCGCGATCTGGCTGCCGACCCGGCGGCAGTCGTCGCTCGAAAACCCGGTATTACGTTTCGCGACTTCCGCAGTGGCTTTATCGATCAGCAGATCGAGCAGGTCGTCGATCTTCACGCCGAGTCCCTTCCGGCCCGAGACCTCGACGAACGGTTTGGTCGACGCCTCGCTGAGTGACCCGTAGCCGAGTTCGCGCGCCGTCGCGTGAGACAGCGCCACCATCTCGTAGGAGAAGTGCACCGAGTTTTCGGCTTCGCGCGGATGGCCCAGCGTACGCAGCGCCTGGCTCAGGAGAGCCTGCAGGTACATCTGCCGCGAGTCGATGACGTTGAAGATTTTCTGCGCGTGCCCGAACGGGGGCGCGTCCCGATCGCCTTCGTCTGATGTCGTCGACCACAAAGGCCTGCCGCCGGCCTGCGGGTCGCGTGCGTGATACCGGAAGTCGAGTCCGAGCAGGCCGAATTTCCAGAATTGGTTGGCGATGTCCTTGCCGACGTAGGTCACGATGCCGTTCGATCGCACGATGACCTTTTCTCGCGCCTCCTCGGCCTCGTCGCCGCCGGCTGACGAAGCCGTCTCCGGGTCCGCCGCCGGTGCGTCGGCAGCTCCTCCGGTTTCGTCGATGCGCATGACCCAGCAGCCGGCAAGCTTGCCCTCGGTCTGCAGGAACATCGATCCCTGATCTTTGAGAATCTGGAACGTGCGGGCCCAGAACTGCAGGCGGATGATGTCGCCCTCGTAGGTGAGCAGGTCGTACCCGATGTTCAGGCGGGCCATCGTCCGCAAATGCGCGGCGACGATCCGCTCGACGATCAAGGTCCCGATCGCGGCGGTCTCATTCCCGCCGTGTTCCAGGTCGTGTGACACCGCTGCCCGCGCCGCAAGGTGCGTCTTGTCCTGGTCGTACCACTCGGTGACCCTTGAGTAGAGGTCCCAGCAGTAGTAGTCGAACCGGGTCGTGTCTGCGATCTTCGCGATCTCGTCGAGCGTGCGATGCTCGAGCTCGCGGAAGCCGACGATGACGTCCGCGACCTGAACGCCAGTGTCGTCGATGTAGTTCTGGACCTCGACTTGCGTGCCCCTGAACCGCAGCACTCGCGCCAGCGTATCCCCGAGCGCCGCGTTGCGCAGATGCCCGATGTGAGCCGCCTTGTTCGGGTTGATGGCGGTGTGCTCGACGATGGTTTTGTCGCCGGCAACGGCGACCGGCGCGATCAACTGGCGCAGGCGCGGCAGGAAGAACGCCGCGCGATCGAGAAACAGATTCAGGTAGCCGTTTGGCGCGGCTTCGATCCGGGCCACGCCCGGCAGCGTCCCGATCGCCTGGGTCAGGTCTTGAGCGATTGCCTTGGGCGCCTTGCGCAGCGCTCGCGCCAGTTGAAAGGCAACCGGCACGGCGAAATCGCCCATCGCCCGGCTCGGCGGAATTTCCACCGCGAATGGCGGAACCTCGGTCAGCCCGAAATGCTGCCGAATGGTCGCGGCGATGGCGTCGTGGATTTGTTGCTCGAGACTCAGGATCATGTGCGGGTTGGGTGGCGAGCCTCGGGAGCCCGCGCTAAGCTCGTGATACGATTACGGTTCGTGAATCTGCAGCGTCTCGAGGCCAGCGTACTCGCCCGGCGTGTTCACATTGGCCAGCAGACGATGGCAGTTGCCGAACCGTCCGACCTCCTCAGCCGACACGCAATGAACCCGCACGTCCGCGAGCAGTTCGGTCATCTTCAATCGCCGCTCCGCCAGCCGCGCCGTGACTGCCTCGAGGCAGTTGCGGGAATAGACCGCGCACAATGGATGATAGCCGCGTTCGGTCTGCGGAATGACGATGTCGGCAGTGTTCGCGAGGGAGAGCAGGTACGCGATGAACGGTGCGGTGACATAGGGCATGTCGCAGGCGACGAGGGCGACACTGCCGCCGTCCGTCGCGGTGAGGGCGGCGTGCAGGCCGCCAAGCGGTCCGCAGCCCGGCACGAGATCATCGATGTGCCGCGCCGCCGGGTGCGTCGCCTGGCCGCCCACGAGCAATACATCGTGCACGATCGACGCGAGTTCCGTCACCTGTCGATCGAGAATCGTCCGGCCGTCCACGACCAGTGCGCTCTTGTCGCGGCCGTCGAAGCGGCGGGCCGTTCCGCCGGCAAGGATCGCAGCACTCTGCTTCATGGCGTAGAGTCATCTTAACCGACATGCGAGCAGCCGGGATTGGACGCGTCCTCGTCGCCAGCCTGCATCAGGGCATCGCAGACATTCTGCCGACCCGCCTCGGCTTCTACGAAAACTGGCTCAACGCCGAAGGACTGCGCGAGGGAACGATCGGTCTGGCGCCGCTCTACGCTGTGCTCAGTTTCCTGCGCCAGGAGGGCGACGCCTACAACCTGATTACGACCCGCGCGGGCGAATACGCTGCCGAATGGACGGTTGCGTCGATGTCGCCGTTTCAGCGTTCGCTCGTCAAGGCGCTGCCGGTCTGGTTGAGAACCCGCGTGCTGCTCAGGCTCTCGAAGGGACTGGTGCACAGCAGCTACAGCGGCAGCCGCGCGGTCTGGCGCCTGCGCAAGGGCACCGCCACGGTGGATATCCGCGCCTCGATTTTCTGCACCGTGCGCGATCCGGTCACCTATCCGCTGTGCGGATTTTATGTGGCTGCGTTCACCAAGCTGCTGCTGGCCTTCGGTGTCGGAGCGCGCGCCAACGTGGCAACCTGCCGCGGCACCGGCGAGCGGACGTGCGAGCTGAAGGTCGCGATCCTCAGCGACGAGCCGGTGGAGACGCTGGAGGTCGCGTGACGCGCTGGGTGGTGCTGGCGTTCGCGGTCCTGGCCGGTGTTTCTTCCGCCGCCGCGCAACCGCCGCCGCGCATCCTGGTGGTGCCGTTCGACAACGTCAAGCGCGAAGGTCGTATCTTCTGGCTCGGCGAAGCCGCCGCCGTCCTGCTGTCCGACGACCTGACCGGACTCGACGCCAACGCCATCGGGCGACCAGAACGGCAGGCGGCGTTCGAACGTTTGCAGGTCCCTCCAGCCGCCGCGTTGACCGATGCGACGGTGATCCGCATCGGCCAACTGGTCGGCGCCGGGCAAGTCGTGATCGGCACCTTGCAGATGGAAGGCGACGATCTGGTCGTGCGTGCCCGTGCAATCGCGCTCGACACCGGCCGCGTGGTCGCCGACGTTACCGATCGGGGACCGCTGCCGCAGCTGTTCGCGACCTTCGAGCGGATCGCGCGCCGCATCGCGCGCCCTTCGACCCGGTCCACCGAGGAGATCGAGCGTCAGCACCCGCCGCTGGCAGCCTTCGAGGATTTCATCAAGGGTCTGCTCGCCGATACGCCCGACACCGCGATCACGTACCTGAACTCGGCACTCAAGCGGCAGCCGACCTTCGACCGCGCGCGGCTGGCGTTGTGGGATGTCTACGCCGAGCAGGGCGATCACGAGGAAGCGCTGGCGGCGATCGCAGCCGTTTCCGCCGACTCCCCGGTGGCCCGACGCGCGACCTTTCTCGCCGGGCTATCGCAGCTGGACCTGGAGAAGTACGACGAGGCGTTCAAGTCGTTCAAGACACTCGCGGACACCCGGTCCGACGCGGCGGTGCTGAACAACCTCGGTGTGGTCCAAATGCGCCGGAGCGGGTCGCCCGCGGCTGGTCTGCCGACCTACTACTTCACCAAGGCGCACGAAGTCGACGCTGACGATCCGGACTATCTCTTCAATCTGGGTTACGCCTACTGGCAGGCGCGCGATGCGTCAGCCGCGACCTACTGGCTGCGCGAAGCCTTGCGCCGAAACCCGGCCGACGGCGACGCGCATTTCGTCCTGGCTGCCTCGCTGGCCTCGGCCGGCAGCACCGTCGAGGCCAACCGCGAACGCGAGCTGGCGCGTCGTCTTTCGTCCGCCTATGAACCGAGCCAGCGACCTGGCGGCGATCAGGTGCCGAAGGATCTCGAACGCATCAAGGACGATGTCGAATTGCCGCGCGAGGCGCGGGTCAGCGAGCGGCTTGCCGAGACCGGGCAGCGCGATCAGGCCGAACTCGCCACCTTCTACCTCGATCGTGCCCGGCGCCTCTATCAGCAGGAGAACGATCGGGAGGCGGCCGTCGAATTGAATCACGCGCTGTATCTCTCGCCCTATCTAGCGGAGGCGCAGCTTCTGCTTGGCCGGATCTATCTGCGGACCGGGCGCGAGCACGACGCCATCGACACGCTCAAGATCTCGCTGTGGAGCGCCGAGACTGCCGAGGGCCACGCGGTACTGGGCGAGGCCTATCGTCAGGCCAAGGACTTCGACGCGGCGCACAACGAAGCCGACCGCGCCCTGGCGCTCGACCCGACGTCGGCGGAGGCTCGGCTGTTGATCGCCAAGCTTGAAGGCCGCTAACGTGCTAAAATCACGACAGTTGTGGCTCACGCCGTCCAAGACGACAGCTTTCGCGAAATTCAGCTGAACGGCAAACAGCTGGTTTTTCTGTTCATGGCCGCCACGGTTGTGTCCGTGGTGATTTTTCTTTGCGGCGTCCTCGTAGGGCGCGGCGTACGGGCCGAGCGAAGCATCGGCGCCGAAGCGGGCGCGGCGTCGACGGCGGATCCGGCACCATCGCCAGAAGCCAAGTCCGTGGCCGAAGCTGGTTCGGATCCGACCAAGGTGCCTCCGCCGTCACCCGCAGCCGATGCTGAAGTCTTGAGCTATCCGTCGCTCGGCTCGAAGAATCCGCCAGTCGACAAATTGAAGCCCGAGCACGACAAGCCGTCGGCGAGCGCCGCGCCGATCGCCGAAAAGCCATCGACGGTCGCGTCGGCGAAGACCAGCGTTGCGGCGGTTCCCACGCCACCTCCTGCGCCGGTCGTCAAGCCGAAGGACACGCCGAAGGAAACCGCGCATACCGATCTCGCGCCCGAACCGACGCAAAGTGGCTTTGCCGTCCAGATCGCAGCCCTGAACGTTCGCACCGAGGCTGAAGCGATCGCCAAGCGTCTCAATTCGAAGGGTTACACGGCATACGTGCTGTCGCCCGCGAGCGGCACGCCCTCGGTCTATCGCGTCCGCGTCGGCAAGTACGGCACCAGGCGCGAAGCCGAGTCGATCGCCGAGCGGCTGCAAAAAGAAGAGCAGTTCAAGCCCTGGGTTACGCGCTAGCCGCTGGCTCGGGCGTCCTCCTCGCCCTCAGCTTTCCAAAATTCGGACATCCCGCTTTCGCCTGGGTCGCACTTGCGCCGCTGTTGATCGCGCTGAAAGGCGCGCCACTTCGTCGCGCGTTTTTCCTTGGGCTCATTGCCGGCGGAATCTACTTCACCGGCACGCTGTACTGGATTACCCGGGTGATGGCGCTCTACGGCGGCCTCGCGACCCCGATCGCGATACTGGTCAACGCCGCGCTGATCGCTTACTTGGCGCTGTTTCCCGCGGTGTTCGCGCTGATCGTGCGCAGGCTCGCGGTGGCTTACGGTCGCCGTGCGTTTCTCGCCGTGCCATTCGTCTGGGCCGCGACTGAACTCGGTCGGACCTACATCATCACCGGCTTTCCGTGGGTGCTGCTTGGTTACAGCCAGGCGACGGTCCTGCCGATCGCGCAGTTCGCGAGCCTCGCCGGTGTCTACGGCGTTTCGATGCTGGTGACGACGAGCAGCACCGCGCTGGCGGCGTTCGCCACCGCCGCGCCCACGACCGCGCCCTACACTCGGGCGCGCCCGCTGGTGCTGACCATCGTCCTCGTGGTCGGCGTCGCCGCCTGGGGTAGTGAACGGCTGGTCGCCGATACGCTCACTGCGAGCGGCGACACCATCCGCGTCGGCATGGTGCAGGGCAATGTCGATCAGGGCGAGAAGATGAGCCTGCAGCGCTCGACGGAGATTTTCCAGGACTACATCGACAAGACGCGGCAGGCGATCGCAAAGGGCGCAGCGTTCGTGCTCTGGCCCGAATCGTCGACCCCGTTCATCTTCGAAGAGGACCACGACGCTGCGAATCGTGTCCGCGAGGTCGCCCGCGAGGCGCACGCCGCGATTCTTGTCGGCAGCGATCAGGTCGAGCGCGGCCGGCCCAACAAGTGGTTCAACTCCGCGTTTCTGGTCGGTCCGGACGGCATCGTCGCCGGCGTGTATCGCAAGATCCACCTGGTGCCATTCGGCGAGTACGTGCCGCTCCAGAAGCTGCTCTTTTTCGCCGCGCCGTTGACCGAACAGGTCGGGACGTTTTCGCCGGGCACCAGTGCCGAACTGCTGCCAGTCCGTGGTCACCCGGTCAGCGTGTCGATTTGCTACGAAGTGGTGTACCCCGCACTGGTCCGCACGTTCGTCGAGGCCGGGAGCGAGTTGTTGACCACGATCACCAACGATGCCTGGTTCGGCGCGACGTCGGCACCGTACCAGCACTTCGAACAGGCGTCGATGCGGGCGATCGAGGAGGGACGCTACATGGTCCGTTCCGCCAACACCGGCATCAGCGGCATCGTCGACCCCTACGGACGCGTGCTGGCGCGCACGAAGATCAACGAGCCCGCGGTGGTGGTTGGCGACGTCAGGTTCGTGAGGACCACCACCTTTTACGCGCGGCACGGCGACGTGCTCACTTACGGATCGGCGCTGCTGACGGCCGCCCTCCTCGTCGCCGCAAGACGGCGTGTACAATAACGGCATGGCTACAGTCGAAGAATTGAAGCGCCGCTACGACGATCTCGGCAAGCGCGCCGGCGACTTGCGGAGCTATCTTTGAGCAGGCCAATCCTGACGACGAACTGACCCGCCTCGATCAACGCGCGCTCGATCCCAATTTCTGGAAAGACCCGGCCGAAGCGCAGAAAGTCCAGCAGCGCCGCCGACGCCTGGAGCAGGACCGCGACCTGATTGCGTCGCTGCGCAAGCAGACCGACGATCTGTCGGTGCTGCTCGAGTTTTCCGAAGCAGGGGAATCCGTTGACGCCGAGTTCGAGCAGGGGCTCGACACCCTCGACGTGGCAGTGCAGGCGGGCGAAATCAAGAAGATGCTCGGCGGCGAGCACGACCGCAAGAACGCGATCATCACGATTCACCCTGGCGCCGGCGGCACCGAATCCCAGGACTGGGCCGAGATGCTGCTGCGCATGTACATGCGCTGGACCGAGCGCCGCGGCTTCAAGCGGGAGATTCTCGATTACCAGCCTGGCGAAGAGGCTGGGGTGAAGAGCGTCACCGTGATGGTCAGCGGCGAGTACGCCTACGGCCTGCTGGCGGCGGAAGCCGGGGTGCATCGCCTGGTGAGGATTTCGCCATTCGACCAGGCGGCCAGGCGTCACACCTCGTTCGCGTCGCTCTACGTGTGGCCGGAGCTGCCCGAGGACGTGGACATCGTGATCGACGACAAGGACATCCGCATCGACACGTTCCGGTCGAGCGGCGCCGGCGGTCAGCACGTCAACGTCACCGACTCGGCGATTCGCATCACCCATCTGCCGACCGGCCTGGTGGTGTCCTGCCAGAACGAGCGCTCGCAGCATCGCAACAAAGACTCGGCGATGCGCGTGCTGAAGGCACGGCTCTATGACATCAAGACGAAAGAGAACCAGGCCAAGCTGGATTCGATCAGCGGCGTGAAGAAGGAGATTGGCTTCGGCAGCCAGATCCGCAGCTACGTGCTGCACCCGTATCAGATGGCCAAGGATCACCGGACGAAGGAAACAGTCGGGGACGTCAACCGCGTGCTCGACGGTGACATCGACGTCTTCATCAAGTCGTATCTGATGCAGAAGGCGAACGGCACGCTTGGCCAGCCGTCTGCGGACGACGACGATGACTGAGGCGCGGCCGCTCGACTTCGCTCCGAGGCTCAAACGGCTCGGATCGGAGACGTTGGTCTACGGGCTCAGCTCAATTGTCGGGCGCCTTCTCAGCTATCTGCTTCAGCCGTACTACGCGCATCAATTCGATCCTGCACAGAACGGCGTTCAGAGCGTCGTCTATTCGTACATCCCGATCATCTCCATTGCGCTCTATCTCGGCATGGACGTCGCTTACATGCGTAATGCGGCGTCGGTGAAGGACGCGCCGTTGGCCGAGCGGCAGCGTGTCTTCACCATGTCGTTCGCCGTCGTCGCGATCGCCGGCGGTCTGCTGGCGACGCTCGCCGTCATGGCGACCCCATGGCTGGCGCCGCTGACGAGGCTCGATCCGGTCTCGTTCCGCTACATGATGGCGATTGTCTACACCGACGCGTTGCTGGCGGTTCCGTTCGCGCATTTGCGAATGTCGAACCAGTCGATGCGCTACGCGATTCTGCGGGTCCTGTTCGTGGTAATCAGCATCGCGCTCAACGTCGTGCTGATCGGGCAGCTGCATTGGGGCGTGTCGGCGATCTTCTTCGCCAACCTCACTGCGAATCTGTGCCTGCTGGTGCTTTTTCTCGTCGACATCTCGCGCCTGGTGCGCCCCACGCTCCTGCGCGCTGGCGAGTGGCGGCCGTTGTGGGCATACGCGCTCCCGGTCATGCCCGCGACACTCGCGGTCATGCTGGTCGAGAACGGCGACCGCATCACCCTGAACTACCTGCCCGATCGGATCGCCGAGATTGTCTATCAGATGACCGCAAAGGACGTGGTTGGAATCTACAGCTTCAACTACAAGCTCGGCGTGGCGATGCTGCTCGTCGTGCAGATGTTTCGCCTGGCGTGGGTCCCGTTCTCGCTGCAGCACGCACGGCAGCCGGGCGCACCGGAGCTCTATTCCCGGGTGCTCACGGCGCTGATGCTGGTGTGCGCTGCTGCCTTTCTCGGCATTTCCGTGCTGCTGCCGGTCCTGGTGCAGATGCCGGCGGTCTATCACTACGTGAAGCCGGAGTACTGGCGCGGGCTGCCGATCGTGCCGGTGATTCTGCTCGGCTATGTGTTCAGCGGCATCTACGCAGTCGTCACCGCGGGCTTATACATCGAGCGACGGACGCACGTGCTGGCCTGGATTGCCGGCGCCGGCGCCGTACTCAACCTCGCGATCTGCATTGTCGCCGCACCGCGGTGGGGAATGGTCAGCGTCGCGTGGGCGACGCCGGCGGCGTACGCGCTGATGGCGGCGCTCGGGGCGTGGCAGGCGAACCGGGTGTTTCCGGTGCCGTTCGAGTGGCGTCGCATCGCACACATCGGCGCGATTGTGCTGGCGTTGTTCATCGTCGATCGCTGGATCGCCTCGAGCGGGATGATTCCGATGTCGGCGGTCGGGCTCGCCGTGAAGTTCGTGGTGCTCGCCGCCTTGCCGGCGTCACTGATGGCCAGCGGCTTCTTCAGGCATGGCGAGATGCGCGCGCTGCGTGCAATGCTGCCGCGATTCCAGTCATGAGCCGCAGGCGAGTCTACGGCTGACGCCCGAACGTTGCGGCGCCGGCGCCGGGCTGGGTGCCGGAGATGAAGGCTTCGTGCACGGCTCCCGGCGTATCAGCTGCGAGCACCGTGCCGTTCGAGTGATCCACCGGGAGAAATACGATGTTGCCGGGCGCCTCGAATTCGGGCGGATCCTCTTTGTCAGTTCGGCCGTCGATGTAGGCGCGCATGAAGTTCATCCACATCGGCAGCGCCAGGAACGATCCCTGCTCGGCGGCGCCGAGGGACTTCCGCTTGTCGTCGTTGCCGACCCAGATGCCGACGGTGATGTCGGGGTCGAAGCCGACAAACCAGGCGTCGGTGTTGTCATCGACCGTGCCGGTCTTGCCGGCGATCGGCCATTCCGACGCCAGCTTGGCGCCTCGAATGCCGGTGCCGCGCGTCAGGACGCCCTTCAGCATGTTCATCATCACGTACGCCGTGTCGGCCCGGATGACATCGCTC
This sequence comes from Vicinamibacterales bacterium, assembly GCA_036489235.1. Lineage (GTDB taxonomy): Bacteria > Acidobacteriota > Vicinamibacteria > Vicinamibacterales > CAVVIG01 > CAVQFC01. The sequence continues at coordinate 24,941 of DASXGC010000092.1, read as the reverse complement.
GGCTCGCCGCGGTTTTCTTCGAGCAGGTTTCCGTCGCGATCCTTGACCGACACGACCGAGAACGGCTTCATCCGCACGCCCTGATTCGGAAACGACGTGTAGGCGCTGGTAATCTCGAGTAGCGTGGCGTCGCCCGCGCCGAGCGCGATCGGCAGGTAGGGCGGGAAGTCTTCCTCCAGACCGAACCGCTTCGCATACTCGAGCACCGTCTTCGGCCCGAGCGTATCCATCATCTTGATCGCCGGAATGTTGCGCGAGTCCTCGAGCGCCCACCGCAGCGTGATCGGACCCTCGAACTTGTGGTCGTAGTTATGCGGACTATAGATCTGCCCGTTGCCGGCCGGATACGTCACCGGTGCGTCCACGATGATCGACGTCGGCGTGAACCCGCGATCGATCGCCGTCGTGTAAACGATCGGTTTGAAGGTGGACCCGAGCTGCCGGTACGCCTGCACGGCACGGTTGAACTTGCTGCGCGCAAAACTCCAGCCGCCGACCATCGCCTTGATCTCGCCGGTGTGGTTATCGATCGCCATCAGCGCCGCTTCGATCTGCGGCGACTGCTCGAGCGTCCCGGTCAACGCCAGCGTCGGCTCGTCCACCTTGGTGACGGCAATGTCGATGATGTCGCCGGGTGTAAACAGATCAGCGGTTGACGTTTTTCGCGTCCACTTGAAACCGTCGGCGGAGAGGTCGGCATGGTAGCGGCCGATTCGCAGCCGCGCCGGACCTGTCTTCGGCGCGGAGACGACCACCGCCGGTACCACGTCGCTGATCGCGATCGGCCGGCCCCAGCGTTCGTCTTTGAATCCCTCGATGGTGTGGCCCTCGGTCAGGACGTTGCGCTTCGGTTTTCTCCAGCCATGCCGCTTGTCGTAGGCCCGCAGGCCCTGCTCGATGGTGGCGTCGGCGATGCTCTGCAGCCGATAGTCGAGCGTGGTCCGGACCGCCAGGCCGTTCTCGTAGAGCACTTTCGCGCCGTACTGGCGCTCGAGGTGTTTGCGCACCTCCTCGACGAAGAACGGAGCGATCCCAGGCGGCTGGCTCGGCTGACCGTAGGTCACGATCGGTGTCTGCTTGGCGGCGTCGGCGCGGGCCTGGGTGATGTATTTCTCGTCCGCCATCCGCTGCAGCACGACGTTGCGGCGGGATGTGGCGCGCTTGATGTCCACAAACGGACTCTGACGCTCGGGGGTCTGGAAGATCCCGGCAATCAGCGCCGCCTCTTCGAGCGTCAGCTGCTTGTTCGACTTGGCGAAGTAGAGCCGCGACGCGGCCTCGACGCCATAGGCGCCGTGACCCAGGTACATCTGGTTGCAGTAGATCGTGAAGATCTCTTTCTTCGTGTACCGCTTCTCGATCTGGACCGCGAGAATCACCTCGCGGATTTTTCGCTCGAACGATTTCTCGTTGGTCAGGCCGAACTGTTCTTTGAGGTTGCGCGCCAGCTGCTGCGTCAGGGTGCTCGCGCCCTGGGCGCGGCGGCGTTCGACGACGTCGGTGATCGCGGCGACCAGGATGCGCCAGACGTTGACGCCGAAATGCCGGTCGAACTCCGCGTCTTCAGTGGCGATGATCGCCTGGCGGAGCAGCGGATTGATGTCGTCGTATCCGACTACCACGCGTCGCTGGGTTGCGAACTCGCCGATCACCTGTCCGGTCTCGGCGTAAATGCGGGTGATGGTGCTCGGCGAGTAGTTGTCGAGCGCGGTGACCTGCGGCAGATCGCCGGCGTAGGCGAAGAGCACCCCGCTCAGGATCCCGAGCATCGCCACCACGAGAAACAGGGCGACGATGATGGCGCTGCGCGCGACCTTGATGACGACGTGTGGCATGAACGAGACAGCATTTTAACGTGTCGCTGATTGACAATGGAAGACTCAATTTTTATAGTTGGAGTGATGTCAGGCCTTGCAACCGCAGGCCGCGCAAGGGGTAACGGATGAGCAAAATCATTGGAATTGATCTCGGAACCACCAACTCGGTCGTCGCCGTCATGGAAGGCGGAGAGCCGGTGGTGATTACGAACCCGGAAGGTGGACGCCTGACCCCGTCGGTCGTGGCGTTCGCGAAAACCGGCGAACGGCTGGTCGGACAGGTCGCCAAACGGCAGGCCGTCACCAACCCGGAAAACACGGTGTTCTCCATCAAGCGCTTCATGGGCCGGAAGTTCGACGAGGTCAATGAAGAAATGAAGATGGTGCCGTATCACGTCGTTCGCGCCAGCAACGGCGACGCACGCGTCGAGGCCCTCGGCAAGGAATATCCGCCGCCGGAGATTTCCGCGATGATCCTGCAGAAGTTGAAACAGGCGGCCGAGGAATATCTCGGACAGCCGGTCACCAAGGCGGTGATCACGGTTCCGGCCTACTTCAACGACGCGCAGCGCCAGTCCACCAAGGACGCCGGTCAGATTGCCGGCCTCGAGGTGATGCGGATCGTGAACGAACCGACCGCGGCGGCGTTGGCCTACGGCCTGGACAAGAAGAAGGACGAAACCATCGCCGTGTACGACTTCGGCGGCGGCACCTTCGACATCTCGATCCTCGAGGTCGGCGAGGGCGTCGTCGAAGTGAAGGCGACCAACGGCGACACCCATCTGGGTGGCGACAACCTCGATCAGCGGATCATCGACTGGATCACCACCGAGTTCAAGAAGACGGAAGGCATCGATCTCGCCAAGGACCGGATGGCGCTGCAGCGCCTGCGCGAGGCGGCCGAGAAGGCGAAGATGGAACTCTCGACCGTGATGGAGACCGACATCAACCTGCCCTTCATCACCGCTGACGCGACCGGTCCCAAGCACCTGCAGTTGAAGCTGTCGCGCGCCAAATTCGAGCAGCTGGTGGACGACCTGCTGCAGAAAACCGTCGGCCCGACCAAGCAGGCGCTCGCCGATGCCGGCATCGACTTGTCGAAGATCGACGAGGTCGTGCTGGTCGGCGGATCGACCCGCATTCCGAAAGTTCAGCAGATCGTCAAGGACCTGTTCGGCCGCGAACCGCACAAGGGCGTCAATCCGGACGAAGTTGTCGCCATCGGCGCGGCCGTCCAGGCCGGCGTGCTGGCGGGCGACGTGAAGGATCTGCTGCTGCTCGACGTCACGCCGCTTTCGCTCGGCATCGAGACCATGGGTGGCGTGATGACGACGCTGATTCCGCGCAACACCACGATCCCGACCCGCAAGAGCGAGATTTTCTCGACCGCCTCGGACAGCCAGACCAGCGTCGAAGTGCACGTGCTTCAGGGCGAACGCTCGCTGGCCAGGGACAACCGGACGCTCGGCAAGTTCCACCTGGTCGGCCTGCCGCCGGCGCCGCGCGGCGTCCCGCAGATCGAGGTCACGTTCGACATCGACGCCAACGGCATCGTCAACGTCTCGGCCAAGGATCTTGGCACCGGGAAAGAACAGAAAATCACCATCACGTCGTCCAGCGGCCTGTCGAAAGACGAGGTCGATCGGATGATGAAGGAAGCCGAGTCGCACGCCGACGATGACAAGCGGCGCAAGGAAGAGATCGAGACGCGGAACCGCGCCGATCAAGCGGTGTACGGCGCCGAGCGCCTGATCAAGGACACCGGCGACAAGCTGGCGGCAGCCGACAAGCAGGCGATCGAAGCGGCCATGGAGGCCGTCAAGACCGCGAACGCCGGCACTGACGCCGCCGCGATTCAGGCGGCGCTCGATCAGCTCACGGCGGCCCAGCACAAAGCGGCGGAAGCGCTTTACAAGCAGCAGGCGGCGGGCGCCGCGGCCGGCGGTCCGGCAGGCGGCGACAGCGGGCCGGCGTCAGGCGATCACGGCGGTGCAGCCGGCGAGAAGAAGAGCGACGTCATCGATGCCGAAGTCGTGGACGAGGGTAAGTAGTCCAGGCGGGAGATGGACCTTTACATCGTCCTCGGCGTGGATCGTGGCGCGACGCTGACCGACGTCAAGCGCGCGTACAAGCGGCTCGCCCGGCGCTTCCATCCGGACATCAATCCTGGTGACCGGATGGCGGCGGCGCAGTTCCGCCAGATCGCTGAGGCCTACGAGACGCTCAGCGATCCGGCCCGCAGGCAGCGTTACGACACCACGGGCCATGCCGTGGAGGGCGCAGCCGGTCAGACGTTCGGATTCGAAGGATTCGACTTCACCATCAGCGTGCACGGCAACGACGCGCCGACGTTCGGCGATTTGTTCGCGGAGGTTTTGCAGCCGCGTCAGGCGCGAACGGACACTGGTGAGTCCGAGCGCGGCGCCGACCTGCACCAGTCGATCACGCTCGGTTTCGACGAGGCGCTGCGCGGTGGGCAGCGCGCTCTGACCGTCACCCGGCAGGAACACTGCCGTGTCTGCCGCGGCACCGGACTCCAGAACATCGACGAAACGCGGTGTGTCGCCTGCCACGGCGCCGGGATGGTGAAGTCCGTGCGCGGCCACATGGTGTTCTCGAAGCCGTGTGAGCAGTGCGGCGGATCGGGCCGGCAGCGTCAGACCCAGTGTCAGGCGTGCGGCGGCCAGCAGTTCGAGATCCGGATCGAGGCGATCTCGGTCAACGTGCCGCCCGGCCTCGGCGACGGGGCGCGCATCCGGATACCGGAAAAAGGGCACGCGGGCCGCTACGGCGGCGAGCCCGGCGATCTCTATCTGACCCTGAACGTGCAGCCGCATCCGCTGTTCCGGCGGGACGGCGACGACCTGCACCTGACCATTCCGATCGCGGTCCACGAAGCGGCGCTCGGCGCCAAGATCGATGTCCCGTCGCCGGACGGGGTGGCGCGGCTGCGGGTGCCGCCCGGCACGCAGTCGGGACAGCGATTCCGGATCCGCGAGCACGGTGCGCCGTCGCCGCGTGACGGTCAACGTGGCGATCTGGTGGTCGAAGTGCATCTGGTGCTGCCGCCGATGCTCGACGAGCGGTCGAAGGAGCTGTTGAGAGAGTTCGGGCGGATCAACGATGCCGATGTACGACAATCGCTGATTCAGGACCGGCGACGTGAAGGCGACAAGGGCGAAGACTTCCCAGGCGGGCGAAGCCGCCTATGAAGAAGCCGGGCAAAGCGTTCTTCATGATCAGCGCGGTTGCGCAGAAGTACAACATCCACCCGCAGACGCTGCGCTTGTACGAGCGTGAAGGCCTGCTGAAGCCGTCGCGCACCGACGGCAACACCCGGCTGTACTCGGAGGAAGACCTCGAGCAGCTCGAGACCATCCTCTCGCTGACCCGCGACCTCGGTGTCAACCTCGCCGGCGTCGAAATCATCCTCAACATGCGCCGCAAGATCGAGGCGATGCAGCACGAGGTCAACGAGTTCATGGAATACGTCAAGCGCGAGATGGTGCGCGGCGTCGACGACTGGGAGCAGCGTCTCTCGACCGCGCTCGTCAAGTCGTCGCCGACCGATCTCGTGCGTTCGAATCCGCCGGCCGTCGTCGATCCCAATCCAAAGACAAAAGTCAAAACATAAAAACCTTCGTCGCCGATCGCGAACGCGAGCAGTGGACCTGATAGAATCTGCCGATGCCCTGCCCGCTCTGCGACGATACCGGCTGGAAGCCTGTCGACGCACAGGGAACCCGACGGGTTGTGCGCTGCGACTGCTGGCGCGAACAGATCGGGCAGCATCGACTCGCTGATGCCAACCTCCCGAAGCGCTATCTTCACTGCACGCTGGCCAACTTCGCCGCCTACAACGAATCGCTCGAGCAGGCGGTTGCGAAAGCGCGACGGGTGGCGGAGTCGTTTCCGGTGACGGCTCGGGGACTGCTGCTTGAAGGACAGCCCGGCGTCGGCAAGACTCATCTTGCGGTCGCGGTTCTGAAGCAGATCATCCAGACCTGCGGTGCGCGCGGGCTGTTCTATGACACCCGCGACCTGCTCCGGGTGATCCGCAGCACCTACGATCCATCCATCCGCACGACCGAGCTCGAAATCCTGCGGCCGGTCATGACCGCCGAGCTGCTGGTGCTCGATGACCTCGGCGCCGAGAAAACGTCGGAGTGGGTGGAGGAGACGATGAACTTGATCGTCAATACCCGCTACAACGAGCGCCGCCTGACGATTTTCACGTCGAACTATCAGGACATTCCCGACGATACCGAGCCGAACTCGCTGCTGTTTCGAATCGGCCACCGGATGCGCTCGCGCCTGCATGAGATGTGTGAGTTCGTTCAGATGGACGGGGCTGACTATCGCGAGTTGCCGGTCAACGGTGGCGTCGACGACCTCATCACCCTGTGGAAGATGCGGAAGAAGACGGCCTCGCTGCCGTCGCGCACCGGCCGGCAGGCCCGCGCGCAACTCCGCGAGCCCGCGGGGCGGGACAGCCGCGCCGACCTCAAATGGCCGGGTGGACGGGCTGGATCTTAAAAATGGCTAATGGCTAATGGCTGATGGCTGATGGCTGATGGGAAGATTGAGCCATCGACCATAGCCATTGACCATAGCCATCAGCCATGAGCCATCAGCCATGTTGGGTTTGTACGTCCACGTTCCCTTCTGTTCGGCAATCTGCAACTACTGCAATTTCAACCGCGGACTGTTCGATGCCGGCCTCAAGTTGCGCTACGTCGACGCGCTGGTCGCCGAAATCACAGCCGTAGGAGCGCAATCGGACGCCCCGAAGGCTGACACCATCTTCTTTGGCGGCGGTACACCATCGCTGCTCGAGCCCGCCGAGGTCGCGCGCATCATTGATGCGTGCGCGTCGGCATTCGACATCGCTGCCGATCGCGAAGTCACGCTCGAGGCGAATCCCGAGTCGGTGACCGAGTCGCGGCTTGCCGACTACCGTCGTGCGGGCGTGAACCGGCTCAGCTTCGGCGTCCAGTCGTTTCGGGAAGACGAGTTGCGCCGGCTCACGCGCCTGCATTCCGCCGACCGCGCGCGCGCCGCGTTCGCCGAAGCGCGGGCCGCCGGCTTCGACAACGTCAGCCTCGACCTCATGATGTGGCTGCCCGAACAGCAGGTTGACCAGTGGCTGGAGTCGGTCGACTCGGCCATTGCGCTCGAACCAGACCACTTGTCTCTCTACATGCTGGAGGTCTACCCGAACGCACCGCTGAAGGAAGACATGGCGCGCGCTCGCTGGTCCCAGGCGCCGGATGATGACGTCGCGGCGATGTACCTGGAGGCGATGGCACGGCTCGAGGGGGCAGGGCTCGATCAATACGAAATTTCGAACGTCGCGCGCGCCGGGCGTCGCTCACGCCACAACCTGAAATACTGGGCCGACGGGGAATGGCTCGGCTTCGGCTGCGGCGCCCACTCGACGCGGGACGGCGTCCGCTACAAAAACGTCTCTTCCACGACCGACTACATCGACTGCGTCGGGCGCGGCGCTTCACCGACAATCGAGGTCAGGCGGTTGACGACCGAGGAACGGCTGGGCGACGCGCTCTTCACCGGGCTCCGCCTGGTCGATGGCATCGACGTGCCGGCGGTCGAGGCGCGTTACGGCGTGGACCTCTGGCAGCGCTTCGGGATGGCCCTGTCGCCGTTCCTTGACGCCGGCGTCCTCAGGCGCGAGCCCGATCGGCTGGTGCTGACCCGGCAGGGAATGCTCATCGCCCACGAAGTGATGACCGTGTTTGTGTAAGGCAAGTACGCTAAAGTATCGGTCTTTCGCAGGAGGAGGCCCGATGCGTCGCAGGATTGGATTTGGATTGGCCGTCGTTCTGATGTCGGCGACCAGTGTGTTCGCTCAGGCGGCGCCCGCCGCCCAGGCGGCTGCGGCTCCCGCGCCACGCGTGTTCGCGTCCGGGGCCGGTATGGTCTTGAACTTCATCAAGCCGGACAAAACCGCAGATTTCGAGGAAGTGATCGGAAAACTGAAGGAAGCGCTGCAGAAGAGCGAGAAACCCGAACGGAAGGGGCAGGCCGCGACCTGGAAAGTCTACAAATCGCCCGACCCCGCCGCGGGTGGCAACGTGCTCTACGTGTTCATGATCGATCCGGCGGTCAAGGACGCCGATTACACGGTATCCACGATTCTTTCGGAAGCGTTTCCCCAGGAAGTGCAGGCGCTCTACACGAAATACGCCGCCGCTTACGCGTCGGGTCAGAATTTCGTGAACCTCACGATGGTCTCCGACCTCGGGAAGTAAGCGCTCAGAACGATAGATTCAGTCCTGCGTAGATGCGGTGCGCTGGCGAGTACAGCGCACCGCCTCCCAGTTTGATCACCCGATAATCGACGCGGAGTTTCAGCGGCCCGATCAGGGAAATCTTCGCGCCGCCCCCGGTGTTGAAGCCGACGCCGGTGTCCGTGTGCAGCCCCAGCACCTCGTGGTAGATGCCGGTACCGGTGGTGAAGTACGGCTGGACCCCGTAAAACGCGCCCGGCGTTTGCAGCAGGACGTTCCCCATGCCCGTCTTCAGATCGGGTGCGCCGGTGCCCACGTCGGAGCTTGTCGAGGAATACTCGAACTCGAACGCGATCACCACGAACCCCGCCCCGATGGCTGCACCGAGGACCGGTCGGTTCGACGGCGTCGTATTGGCGCCGAGAAACCCGGTGATGTCGGCTCGGGCCGTTGATGCCGCCAGCAGCAGTAATACGCCTGAAAGGACCAGGCGGCCAACCCGTGTCATGACGCCTCCTGAATGCCATAATAAGACGGCCGCTGCGGGAGTACAAGGTGGCCCGGCGTCTTCATGAAACAACACTATTACAGTCAGCACGCGACGGCGCTTCGCGGCGAGCTCAGTGACGCACTGCCGCTCGATCTGATGCGCGCGCTGCACGTGAAGAGTCCGGCCCGCCACGGCTGGGTTGCGGCGCGACAGTTCGCGATCCTGGCGCTGACGACCTGGGCCCTGATTCTCTTTCCGCAGCCACTGATCTGGATTCCGCTCGTGCTGGTGCAGGGGTTCACGGTCTTCAACTTCACGGTGCTGCTGCATGAGGTCGTGCACCACACCGTGTTCGAGCATCGCCGTCCTGGCGCTGAGCGCGCGCTCGGCTGGCTTTACGCGATTCCCAGTGGCATTTCGGCGAGCCAGTTCACCCGCTGGCACCTCGACCATCACGCCGAGCTCGGTTCGGACGAGGACGATCCCAAGCGTCACCACCTGTCGCCAAAGCGAAACGCACGCTGGTTCAAGCTGCTCTACTGCTCGCCGGCGCTGTTCCCGATTTATTTCCGGGCTGCGCGGAAAGAAAGCGCGACGTATCCCGATGACCTCCAGCGCCGGATCGCGTTCGAACGAAAGGTGTCGATCGCGGCGCACCTCGCGGTCCTGGCAACGATCTGGACGCTGTTCGGCACCGCAGCTGCGCTCCGCGCCTACATCGTGCCGGTGTTCTTCGTGTTCCCCATTGCGTTCACGCTCAACCGCCTCGGCCAGCACTACGACATCGATCCGAGCGACCCGGCCAAGTGGGGCACGCTGATGCGCGGTCACTGGTTCTGGGATTTCGCGTTTCTCAACTCGAACTATCACCTCGAGCACCACTACTTCGCGGGCGTGCCGTTCTACCGTCTGCCGGCGCTCCAGCGGGCGCTGCTGCCGTTCTACGGGCGACACCAGATGCGATGGCAGAATTATTCAGGTCTGCTCTACGGCTGGTTCGTGCAAAACCACGCGCCGCACACCAACTGGTTGGCGCAGAAGGAGAGTCGCGATGCTGTCAGTCCTGGTGCTCGCGTCGGCGCTGTCGATCTCGTCCGCCCAGACTCCGCTCACCGGCCCCATTGACGTCACGACCCTCACCGTCACCAGCCAGAAAACCATCGTCGAACTCGATCTCGGCAAACTGAAAGGTGAGTTGCGACAGATTGGATGGTCGCCTGACGCCACCCAGCTCTACATCCAGACCGCTGACGGCGAGGCGCCCTCCGAGAAGCTTCGCCACTATATGATTGCGGCTGACGGCGGCGCCGTGCAGTCGATTCCGGAGGAGCCTGACTGGGCGCAAGCATACTGGACCCGGAAGTCCGATCGATTTGCTCCAGGGCTCGCCTCAATCCAGATCGATCTGGAACAGAAGGCAGAGAAGACGAAGATCGGCACCGGCTCCGGGCGGCCGGGGGCAAGCGGTTCCAACGGGCCGGGCTCCGGATTCGATCCGACCGAATCCACCGAGTCGCAGCGGCAGAGTGTGGTGCGGCTGACGGTGTTCGGTGAGGCGGTCAGCGAGTTCGTCAATCAGCGTCCGGTACCGGGATTGATGTTCAGCTGGGGGCCGACCGCCAGCGCCACCATTGCCTACACGACGCTCGATGGTCACCTGATCCTGCTCGACCGCGAGCATCACAAACAGACTGTTGCCGGAGCGAAGGACGCTCTGTTGCCGGCTTGGACGACCGACGGGTCGCGGCTCGCCTGGGTGCAGAAGGCGGGACGGAAGAAGTACGTGCTGGTCTGGGCTACGGTGAGCAGGGGCTGACCGGTCGATCGTTCGGCGCATGCTAGAGTTGAGCGTTCATGGATTTCCGTCCCACCGAGGAGCAGGAACTGCTCCGGCGCACCGTCCGCGAGTTCGCTGAAACCGAGATTCGGCCTCACGTCCGCGAATGGGATCGCGATCAGCATTTCCCGATCGAACTGATGCCCAAGCTGGCGTCGCTCGGCCTGCTCGGCATCCAGATGCCGGAACAGTACGGTGGCGCGGCGATGTCGGCGATCGACTACTGCATCTGCATGGAGGAGATCGCGCGCGTCGATCCGGCGGTGTCGCTGTCGGTGGCAGCCCACAACGGCCTCTGTTCGTCGCACATCCTCAAGTTCGGCAGCGAGGCCCAGAAGCAGACCTATCTCGTGCCGCTCGTGCGCGGCGAAAAAATCGGCGCCTGGGGACTGACCGAGTCCACGTCCGGCAGCGACGCCGCGGGGATGCATACGCACGCGACACGCACGGCGGACGGCTGGGTGCTGAACGGATCGAAAACCTTCACGACCCACGGCCGCGTCGGCGACGTCATGGTGGTGATGGCGGTCACCGATCGCGCCGCCGGCCCCAAGGGCATCTCCGCCTTCATCGTCGAAAAAGGGACGCCAGGCATGGCGCCGGGTAAGAAGGAAGACAAGCTCGGCATGCGCGCGAGCGACACCAGCGAGGTACTGTTCGACAACTGCCGGATTCCGGCCGATCGTCTTGTGGGCGAAGAGGGCCAGGGATTCGTCAACACGATGCAGGTCCTCGATGCCGGCCGAATCGGCATCGCCGCACTCGCCGTGGGCCTGGCCCAGGGCGCGTATGAAGCCGCACTCAGCTACGCGCGCGAGCGCAAGGCGTTCGGAAAGACGATCGCGAGCTTTCAGGCGATTCAATGGAAGCTCGCTGATGCGGCGACCAAAATCGAGGCGGCGCGATTGCTGACCTACCGCGCGGCGTATCTCAAGGACCGCAGTGGCCGCACCACGCTCGAGTCGTCGATGGCGAAGTTGTACGCCAGCGAAATTGCGGTCAAAGTGGCCGACGACTGCGTGCAGATTCACGGCGGCTACGGGTTCGTCAAGGACTATCCGGCCGAGAAATACTTCCGCGACGTCAAGCTGACGACGATTGGGGAGGGGACGAGCGAAATCCAGCGCCTGGTCATCGCGCGTCAGCTGTTGTCGCGATCGTGACCTCGACCCTGGCTGAACGCGTGCAGGCGGGCGAGCCCCGCGCGGTTGCCCGCGCCATCTCGCTGATCGAAGATGAGGATCCGGCGAGCGCCGCCCTTGTCCGGGCCATCTTTCCGAACACCGGCCGCGCGTACCTGATTGGCGTCACCGGCCCGCCCGGCGCTGGAAAGAGCACGCTCGTCGATCGCCTGGTCACGCACTTGCGTACCCAGCGCCCGCCGGACGCGCCGGACTCTTTTGCGTTTCCGTCGGTCGGGGTCATTGCGGTCGATCCCACCAGCCCGTTCAGTGGCGGCGCGGTCCTCGGCGATCGCCTTCGCATGCAGACTCACGCGTCAGACGAAGGCGTGTTCATCAGGAGCATGGCGACGCGAGGGCACCTCGGCGGCCTGTCGCGCGCGACCGGCGACGCCGCCCTCGTGCTCGATGCGTCTGGAAAAGACATCCTGATCATCGAGACCGTCGGTGTCGGCCAGGACGAAGTGGACATCATTCGAACCTCCGACATCTCGATCGTGACGCTGGTGCCCGGAACCGGCGACGAAGTCCAGGCCCTGAAGGCCGGGATCATGGAAATTGCCGATATCTTCGTCATCAACAAGGCAGACCGGGAAGGCGCCGACCGGCTGGTCGGATCGGTCGAGGCCAACCTTGCCCTGCACACGTATCACAGCGGCGAGTGGCGGCCGCCGGTGCTGAAGACCGTCGCGACGAGCGGCGCCGGCATCGCCGAGCTCGCTCAGGCGATCACCGCATTTCGCATTCACGCCGCCGGCAGCGAGGTGGCCAGGCGCAAGACGCGAAGTGAGTACCGGTTGCGTGAGCTGGTCTCGAAGCGTTTCATGGATCACCTCGAACGCGACGTTCTGGGACCCGGAGAACTCGGGACGATCGTGGACCGCATCGCGACGCGCGAGATCGACCCGTATACTGCAGCCAACGATTTGCTGCACCGGGCCCTGGCGAAATAGCGGATGCCTGCGAGTGCTTCGTGCGCGCCGTGCCCTGGTGGTGAAGGGAAGGCTTCAGTCGAGTGAAGGCTGTGATCGATCACGTCGGCATCGCGGTCAAGGACCTGTCGGCCTCACTGGCGTTCTTCCACGACGCGCTCGGTCTCGAGATCGAAGCGCCGGAAGAAGTCGCGTCTCAGCGGGTCCGTGCGCATTTCCTGCCGGCCGGCGACTCGAAACTCGAGCTGCTCGAGGCGACATCGCCGGAATCCGCGATTGCCAGATACATCGACAAACGCGGCGCGGGCATCCACCATATCGCGTTCCGCGTCGAAAACATCGTAGCGGCGCTGGCGCACTTGAAGTCGCGCGGTGTCCGACTAATCGACGAGCAGCCCCGCCCTGGCGCCGAGGGCGCTTTGGTCGCGTTCATCCATCCAGCCAGCGCCCACGGAGTGCTGGTGGAGCTGAAGCAGCCGCAGGCCGTGGTCCGAGCGGAAATCTCCCGGCATGCTCTCGGCGATCTCGAGCTGATTTCGCTGTCGGATGGTGTTTTTCGACTCGACGGCGGGTCGATGTTCGGAGTCGTGCCGAAGCCCTTATGGGAGAAACGGGCGCCGGCCGACGAGCGCAACCGCATCACGCTCGCGATGCGCCCGCTGATTGTTCGCGGCGCCCGCACGATGCTCATTGATGCCGGTCTCGGCGACAAGGAAAGCGCGGCGTTCCACGATCGCTATGGCGTCGATCGCACTCGAAACCTGGATCACACGCTGGCCGAGGCGGGCTTGACGCCGGGCGATATCGACATCGTGCTGGCCACCCATCTGCACTTCGACCACTCCGGCGGTTTTACGGTTCGCGACGCAGGCGGAAAGCTGCGTCCCCGCTTCCCGCGCGCCCAGTACATCGTTCGCCGCGGCGAGTGGGATGACGCGACCGGCCTGCCTGGAGGCAACAGCGCAAGTTATCTGCCGGATAATTACGTGCCCCTCGCCGACGCAGGCGTCCTGCAGCTGGTGGACGATGACGCGACGATCATGCCCGGCGTGAAAGTCCGGCGCACCGGTGGTCACACGATGCACCACCAGATGGTGATGATCGAGTCTGGCGGCAAGACCGCGGCGTTCGTTGCCGATATCATGCCGACAACGGCGCATGTGTCAGATCGCTGGATCACGGGCTTCGATCTGTATCCGATGGATACGCTCGCAGCCAAGAAGCGGTTTGTGAGCGACGCCGTCGAGAAGCGGACGCTGGTGTTCTTCGAACACGATCCGGCGGTCGCGGCGGGCTATATTCGGGAAGAAGACGGTAAGCGCCGGGTCGATCCCGCGCTGATTTGACCAGAGCGCGCATCGTGTCCTTCGTGCGCCTGCGGTGACTGGACCTCTTACACAACTATGAGCAACGACATTCAGATCGGCATCATCGGCGGCAGCGGCCTGTACGACATGGCGGAGCTGACCGACCGCGAAGAGAAAACCGTCAGAACGCCGTTTGGCGATCCCTCCGGGCCGTATGTGACCGGCACGCTGCGCGGCAAGCGGGTTGCGTTTCTGGCGAGGCACGGCGCCGGGCATCGCCTCCTGCCGTCCGAGCTGAATTTCCGCGCGAACATTTACGGGATGAAGGTGCTCGGTGTCGAGCGCATCCTGTCGGCGAGCGCGGTCGGCAGCCTCAAGACGGAATACAAGCCGCTCGATATCGTCGTGCCGGATCAGTTCTTCGACCGGACCAAGGGTCGGATCAGCACGTTCTTCGGCAACGGCATCGTCGCGCACGTGGCGTTCGCTCACCCGTTGTGCGGCGAACTGTCGCGCATCGCGGCCGCGTCGGCCGAAAAGGTCGGCGCCACCGTGCATCGCGGCGGCTGCTACGTCAACATGGAAGGACCGCAGTTCTCGACGCTGGCCGAATCGCGGCTCTATCGCTCGTGGGGCATGGACGTCATCGGCATGACCAATCTTCAGGAAGCGAAACTCGCGAGAGAAGCCGAGATCTGCTATGCGACGCTGGCGCTCGTGACCGACTACGACTGCTGGCATCCCGATCACGATTCGGTGACCGTCGATCTGATCATCGCCAACCTGACGCAGAACGCGGTGACCGCTCAGAAGACGATCGCGGATGCGGTCGAGACCATCTCCGGCGCGCGGGTGTGTGGCTGCAAGGACGCGCTCGCGACCGCGATCATCACTCAGGCGGCGCTGGTGCCTGAGCAGACCAAAAAAGACCTCGCGCCCATCATCGGACGGTACATGAAATGAAGATTGTCGTCACCGGCTCCATCGCCTACGACTACCTGATGTCGTTCCCTGGCAAGTTCACTGAACATTTTCTGCCCGAGCACATGAAGCGGGTCAGCCTCAGCTTCCTGGTTGACTCGATGGACAAACGGCGCGGCGGCTGCGCGCCGAACATTGCGTACACGCTCGCGCTGCTGGGGGAACGGCCGTTGCTGATGGCCAGTGCCGGCGAGGACTTCGGCGATTATCGTCAATGGCTCGACGCCGCTGGCATCGACACCTCGCAGGTCAAGCAGATCGCCGGCAAGTTCTGCGCATCGTTTTTCTGCAGCACCGACACGGAAAACAACCAGATCGCATCGTTCTACACCGGCGCCATGGCCGACGCCGGTCAGCTCTCGTTTCGTTCGGTCAAGGACTGCGGCCTCGCCATCATCGCGCCGAACGATCCCGGCGCGATGGTCCAGTACGCCGACGAGTGTCGGGTGCTCGGGATTCCGTTCATCTTCGACCCCGGCCAGCAGTGCGCGCGGATGGCCGGCGATCAGCTGCGCGACGGCATCACCGGAGCCACGGTGGTGATCGTGAATGACTACGAGTTGGAATTGGTGCGGCAGAAGACGGGCATGAGCGAGGCAGACATCCTGGGCGTGGCTAAGACGCTGATCGTGACCAAGGGCGAGAACGGATCTACGGTACTGACGGCCGACCGTTCAGTCGATGTCGCGGCGGTGCCGCCGACGCGCATCGTCGATCCGACCGGAGTCGGCGACGCGTTTCGCGGCGGATTGATGCGCGGGATGTCGCTCGGACTTCCGTACGAGGCCTGCGCGCGGCTGGGCAGCGTGGCGGCGACCTACGCGCTCGAGCACCTCGGCGGGCTGAGCCACGCTTACACGTGGGCCGAGTTCAAGAAGCGGTACGAACTGCACTTCGGCCCATTGGAAATGTCCGCGACGACGTAAGGCAGGTCCGCCTCGGGCGGACGCTCACCAGTGCGTGTTCCACCCCGCGCGCTGAAGTTCGCGTAATTGCTGGTCGGCGTGTTCGAGAGCGAGCTGGCGCGACGGCCATCGTCGCGCCCAGAGCATTGCTCCGTCGTAGAAGAACTGGATTTCGACCGCGTCCGATCCCTGGCAATCGTGAAGGCGTGCATCGAGCCAGGTGTGGTTCTTCCGCAGACGCCACACCCGGGTGGTCGTCACTGCCGGGCAAGGCCCCCGGCCGCGACAGCGAGCGACGAGCCCGATGCGTTGGCGCTGGCGACCGACGTCGCCGACGGACTCGCTTCCTGCAGCGCATCGAAATCGACCAGCGACAGATCGTAGGCGAGCACCGCGCCGACCTCGTTGTTCTTCGCCTGCGCGAGATCGCGCTGTGCCTGAATCACCAGAAAGCTGGTCGACATGCCGACCTCGAAGCGCTTGCGCTCGGCGTCCAGTCGCTGATCGGCCAGCTCGCGCGCCAATCGCGTTGTCTGAATCCGCTTCGCGTTCATCTCGATCTTGAATCCGGCATCGCGCACCTGCTGAATGACGCGGGCCTGGTCGCTTTTCAACCGTCCCTCCGACTGAACCGTCGCAAGCTTCGCGCGCGCGTAGTCGGCCTCCACCTGGCTCTTGCCAAGCGGATACGACACGCTGACGCCGACACTCCAGGTCGGATAGTCCTGGCTGAAGAGCGAGCCGAGGATGCTGGTGAACGGCGTGATCGCACCGGGTCCGAGGATGGTGCCGGGGAAGTCCGAGGTGCGCAGGATTTGCGTGCCGCCAAGAGCGTTTGCCGAATACGTGGCGTTGAGACGGACGTCCGGCAGCGTCTGGTTATTGCTGAACGCCTCGTTGGTCTTGGCGTTCTCGATGTCCTTGCGCGCGTGCGTCAGGTCAGCACGTTCCGCGAGCGCGCGCGTGACGGCCGCTTCGACGTCGATCGTCGGCGTGCTGACCGGCGGCGAGTCGATGGTGTCGAGGTTCACCGTCCAGTTTTCGCGCACGGAGGCATCGAAAATCAGCAGGCGAAGCAGGTCTTCGCTCTGCTTGACGGCGGTCTGAGCGATGATCAGCTGTTCCTGATCCGCCGCCACTTCCGCCTGCGCCGACACCAGGTCGAGCGGCGGCGACGTGCCGATCTCGACCTTCGCCTTGTTCACGCGCACGAGCTCTTCAGCGAGGTCGAGGGCGGACTGACGCGCGTCGACGGTCGCGCGCGCCGATACCAGGTTCCAGTATGACGCTTTGACGTTCGCGGTCGTGTGCACCACGGTCTCGTGCAACTGGGTGTCGGCGATATCGCGATTCGTCCTGCTGGTGGCCAGCGCCTGGCGTGAAAAGTCGATCTTGAAATTTCGCAGCAGCGGTTGCGACGCCGTGAACGCCAGGCCCGATTGAATCAACGGATCGTAGCTGTTCAGAAAACTGTTGCTGCTCGTGCTCGAAGCCGTCCAGCCGACGTTGTAGGTCGTGCCGTACCACGGCAACTGCTGCGCAATCGTTGCGCCGCCCGAGAGGACGTCGGTGCTGGTCGCAACCGGCGACAGCAGCCCTGATGGTGGCACCAACTGATTGTTCGTGGTCACGCTCGAATTGAGCGTCGGCTTGAACACGCCCGCGGCCGAGGCGACACGGGTGTCGCTGATCTCGGGATCGATGCGCGCGACCTTCAGGTCCACGTTGTTGTCGAGCGCCATCTTCACTGCTTCGTCTATGGATAGGCGAAGCGTCGCCGGCGTCTGCGCTGCGGTCTGGGCGGACGCGGTCGCTGCCAGGCCAAGCGCCAGCAACGCGATCAGCGCCGTCCGGCCAAGCGCAGATCCGGATGCCGCCGCGGGTGCGCGGCTGCCGCTGCTGACGAGAACCGCGTCGCCGGGGACCTCAGCGCGCCGGCGTCCGAAGATCCGGATCTTCGAGGCATCATCGAACAACGAGTAGGCCACTGGCGTCACGACCAGCGTCAGGACCAGTGCCAGCGACTGGCCGCCGAAGATGACGAAGCCGATGGCGTGGTTGGTGCCCGAGCCGATGCCGCGCGACACAATCAACGGAATCATGCCGGCGACGAACGCGAACGTCGTCATGAGAATGGGCCGCAGCCGGTCGCGGCTGGCGCGAATGACTGCATCGTGAGTAGACAAGCCGGTCTCCTTGAGGTGATTGGCGTGGTCGATTTGGAGAATCGAGTTCTTCTTCACGACGCCGAACAGCACCAGCAGTCCGAGCGCCGAGAAAATGTTGAGCGACTGCCGGAAGATGATGATCGACAGCAGCGCGAACGGCAGGGTCAGCGGCAGCGACAGCAGAATCGTGAACGGATGCAGCCACGACTCGAACTGCGCCGCCAGAATCAGGTACATGAACACCAGGGACAGCACGAAGGCCAGGACGAAGTTCTGTGCCGCCCGACCGAGCTCACGCGACTGGCCGGTGAACGATCCGCGATAGTCGCCGCCCGGATTCAGCTTGGTGAATTCAGCAAGGATGACGTTCTGCACTTCGGCCTGCGACGCACTTGGCAGCAGGTTGCAGAACACTGTGACCTGCCGCTGACGCGACAGCCGGTTGATGTCCGACGGCGCCGTGCCCGCCGCGAAGCTGGCGACGTTGTCCAGCGCGACACTGCCGAGTCGTGACGAGGGCACGGTCAGCCCGGCAATCGCCTGCTGCGTCGTCCGGTTCTCCGCACGAGCACGCAGATGCACTTCGTACTGTTCGCCGCCTTCGTTGTAGGTCGTCACCTGATCGCCTCCGACCAGCAGCCGCAGGGCTTCGGCCGCGTCGCCGACCTGGACGCCGAGATCGGCGGCCTTCGGACGGTCCACCTGCACCGACAGCTCGGGCTTGCCGACGTTCATCGACGTATCCACGTCAACGACGCCCTTCACGGTCTTGACCCGTTCGACCAGCTGACGGCTGATCACTTCCAGCTTGCGCAGGTCCGGCCCGTTGATGATGAATTGAATCGCCGCGGCCTGGGCGCCGCCGCCGCCGATGGTGGCCACCGGCTGAACGGACGTGCGCAGGTTCTGCGTCAACGGCGGCAGGATCTGGCTGCGGACCTGTTCCATGATCGCGAACTGATCGCGCTTGCGCGATTCGATTGGCGTCAGCCGGATGTAGATGTTGCCGAGGTTCCTCGTCTTCGAGGGATCGCCACCGATGGTGACCAGGGTGTAGTCCACTTCCGACAACGGCCGGATGCTGTTCGCGATCCGGTTGGCGATGACTTCCGTGGCCTCGAGACTGGTGCCTTCCGGAGCGCGCAGATTGACCTCGAACTCCGACTGGTCGTCGTTGGGCATGAAGTTCTTATCGGCGATCATGAACAGCGGCACGCTCGAGAACAACACTACGACCGCGAAACCCGCTACCAGTGCACGATGTCGCATCGACCATTCGAGCAGGCGGGTGTAGAGCACGTCGATGGCATGGAAGATCCTGGAGTCCTTCGAATCGTGGCTGTCTTTCTTGGTGTGATCGACTTTCAGCCACCGCGCCGACAGCATAGGAGTCAACGTGAAGCTGACCAGCAGCGACACCATGATCGCGAACGCCATGGTCAGACCGAAGCTCTTCATGAACCGGCCGACGATCCCGCCCATGAAGCCGACCGGCACGAAGATGGCGACCAGTGACAACGTGGTGGCCAGCACAGCCAGCCCTATTTCCTGGGTCGCGTCGACCGCCGCCTTGAACGGCTCTTGGCCCTTCTCTTCGATGAAGCGGTAAATGTTCTCCAGCACCACGATCGCATCGTCGATGACGATGCCGACCGAAAGCGTCAACGCCAGCATGGTCAGCATGTTGAGCGTGAAGCCCATGTACCAGACCAGGCCGAAGGTCGCGATGATCGAGGTCGGGATGGCAATCGACGCGATGATCGTCGAGCGCAGGTTGGTGAGGAACACCAGCACGACCAGCGCCGCCAGAATCGAGCCAACTATCAGGTGTTCTTCGACATCGTGGATCGACGCCTCGATGAACTCCGAGGTATCGCGCACCTGGCGAACGCTGTAGCCCACCGGCAGTGTGGTTTTCAGCTCGCTCAGTCGCTGCTTCACTTCCTTCACCACTTCGACCGTGTTGGTGCCGGACTGCCGGCGCACCTGCAGCAGGACCGTCCCGGCTCCGTTCACGTTGGCGATGGTTTCGGGATCGGCTTCGCCGTCCTCGACCCGCGCCACTTCCGACACGCGAACTGGATGCCCGTCCTTCTCGCGAATCACGATGTCGTTGAATTCGGCGATGGTCTGAACCCGCCCGCGAGTCCGCAGGGTCAGTGACTGTGGTCCCTGGTCGACACGTCCGCCCGGAATCTCGATGTTCTGTGATTGCAAGGCGCGGGCGACGTCGTTGACGGTCAGGTTCTGCGCGCGCAGCCGATCGGAATCGAGCCACACGTTGATCTGGCGCTGGCGTCCGCCGAGCACCAGTACCTGGCCGACGCCGTTGACGCTCTCGAGCTGGCGGCGCAGCACCTTGTCGGCGTACTCGGTGATGTCGCGGACCGGCTTGTTGGCACTCAGCGCCAGGCTGAGAACCGGCGCCGAGTCCGGATCGAAGCGATCGACGCGCGGCTGCTGAATCGTCTTTGGGAGCAGCGGCAGGACGCCGTTGATCTTGTCGCGCACTTCCTGCGCGGCAACGTCGGTGTCCTTGTCGAGCGTGAAGCTGATGCTGACCAGCGAAATGCCTTCCGACGAGGTCGAGCGCAGCTCGTCGATGCCGCTGATGGTGTTGACGCCTTCCTCGATCTTGTCGGTGATCTCGGTCTCGATCTGCTCAGGCGCGCCGCCCGGCTGAACCGTCGTGATCACGATGGTCGGGATGTCCACCTTCGGAAAGCGGTCGACGCCCAACAGCGAGAACGAGAACGCTCCAACGACGGTGAGGGAAAGAATGAGAACGGTCGCAAAGACCGGACGTTTGACGCACAGCGCTGCAAGCCACTGCATGATTAGCTCACCTTGATTCCGTCGGCGAGCTGGCCGACGTTGGTCGTCGCCACGCGTTCGCCGGCCTTCAGGCCCTTGGTAATTTCAACGAGGGTGCCGACCGTGTCACCGGTCGTCACGATTCGCTCTTCCACGTGATCGCCGTTGACGACGTAGACGCGGCTGGTGCCCGAGGTGGTCAGCACCGAGGCGGGCGGCACCAGCACGCCGGCTGTGCGTTTCGCCTGTTCGATACGCGCCGTGGCGAACAGCCCCGGCTTCAGCTCGCCTTCGCCGTTGGGCACGGTCGCCTCAACGGTCAACGAACGCTGGTCGGCCTGCAGCGCGGGCGCGACATATTTCACGGTGCCCTGAAACGTTCGCCCCGCGTAGGCGTCGACTTCGAACATGATCGGCTGGCCGATCGCAATCGACGACACCGACTGTTCCGGGACGGTGAGGAGCGCGCGCAGCGGGTTGACCCGAACCACGACCGCGACCTTCATGCCCTTGGTCACGTAGTCGCCGACCGAGACCAGCCGTTGTGCGATCACGCCGTTGAATGGTGCGCGGACGGCGGTGTCGGCGAAGGCTTTCTGTGCCAGCGAGACCCGGGCGCGCGCCGCCTGGAGCATCTGATACTGCTGCGCCGCGCCGTTTTTCGCCGCCTCATAGGTCTGCCGCGACGCTTCCATCTGCGTCCGTCGCTGATCGAATTCCGACTGCGACACCACACGCTGGTCGAGCAGCGACTTGATGCGATTGAACTCGCTCTGTGCCAGCTCGTACGACGCCTTCGCGTTCTGGACTTCAGGAACCGCGTTGACGTCGAACGCTCCGTCCGGCGTCAGGCCGAGTCGCGCTTCGAGCTGGGCCGCGTTGGCCTGCGCTTCCTTGAGCTGGGCATCGGTTTCGGTCGGCGAGATCCGGACCAGTTCCGCGCCGAGCGCGATTTGCTGGCCTCGCTCGATCGGTGCCGACACCACGCGGCCGGCGGTTTCGGCCGCGACGTCGGCCTGGTCTTCGGCCATCAGCGTGCCGGTGGCGCGGGTAAAGCGGGCGATCGGCTGCTCGATGGCTGCCACTGCCGCGGCCGACACCACCGGCGCCGCGGCTTCCGGATCTTTGCCTTTGGCATCGCCGGTGCTGCACCCGTCGGCTGCGAGAGTGACGGCCAGAAGCGAGGTCGCAAGAAGAAATGAATGAACGAGTCCGCGATTCATGAAAAAACTCCTCGGAGTTACGAAGCGTGCGTATCAGCGATCGATTGAGGTTCCATCGGGCAGTCGTCGGTACCGGGCGACCGCAGGGTCACGCCGGAGCGAAGGCCGGCGATGGTCAGATCAAGGACGTCGGCTGCCAGCAGGTCGGGGTTCTCGTCAGGCCCAAGCCGATCCGAAAGGTGGAGGACGGCGACGCCGAGCAGGCCGACCATCAGCGCCCTGATTGCGACGAGGGGGTTGAGCGTATCGGGCAGTTCGCCGGCCGTGATGCAGGCGCGGAGATCCTCGACCAGTGTTTCTTTCATTTCGCGCGCGAAGGAGAAACGCTCGTACTCCTTGCTGATTCGCGGCACCGATCGATCGACGAACATCAGCGCGAAATATTGCGGCTGTTCGCGGCTGAACTCGAACATCCGGAGGAAGGCGGCCCGAATCCGTTCGATCGGCGTCGCGTTCTTGAGGCGGTCATCGTCGCGGATGGCGGCGGGATCGCCAAGCAGGCGGAAGCCCTCTTCCGCGAGCGCGTAGAAGATGTCGTCCTTGCTCGGGAAGTAGCCGTAAATGGCGGCGGGGCTGTACTCGATCCGTTCCGCGATTTTCCGGATCGAGACGTTGTGGAAACCCTCCGTAACGAAGAGCTCCCGGGCCGCGTCAAGAATGGCCCGGCTGACTGCTTCGCGGTCTCGTTCGTGTCGTTCTTTGATGCCCATGGATATCCGGAAAAAGTGAGCTAAGGCCTCGTCGGCCGCGCACGTCTTATTATCGGTGAACAGTGTTCACTCGCTTAACGTCGTTAGACGCGGGAACAACGTTCAACGTTCCAGACGGGCTAAGGCCTTACGATTCTTGAGGTTGGGTGGCTGCCAGCAGGGCAGTCAGGCCGAACAGGTAGGTCAAAGCGGCCGCCAGGAGTGCGACCCGAAAGCCCCAGTTCATCGCGATGAAGATGGCCAGGGTGGCCCCGAACACCGAAAAGGCCCCGTTCATGCCCCACGCCCAGGGCACCATCTGGGGAGCCCGCGCGCTGAGGATTCGCAGGCCGGTCGGCATCGGAATCCCGAGAGCGACCCCCATCGGGACCAGCAGGGCGACCGCGACCAGCATCCGTGCGCTTCGCGAGAACGGGATCGCCCAGGCCACAATCGGCGTCGCCACCGCGATCACCGCGATCGCGACGAGGGCGACCGTGACGACGGCGATGGCCCCGGTGCGACGGAGCGATTGAACCTCGAAGCGGCGACTCCATGCCGCGCCGAGGCCGGTGCCGAGGAGCAGTGAAAACAGCGTCACGGTCAGCGAATAGACCGGATGCCCCAGCAGCAGAACGAACCGCTGCAGCACCGACACCTCGATCAGCATGAAGCCGGCGCCGAGCGCACCGAAGTAGACGAGCCATGCCAGCCAGCCGCGGGGCCGCGGCTGCCCTCGATCGGTCAGCATCAGCGGCCCGATCACGAACAGCGCGACGAGGATGGTCGAGATCGCAAGCAGCGTCATCAGCGCGCTGAGGCCGTTTCCGAAAAGCATTTGGCGCCCGAACGCAACGTCAAACTGGTTCGACAACTTCGTCGTATGAAAGAAGAACGGCCGGTCGTCGGTGGTTGGCCGGATATCCGCCCGGTACGAGTCGTAGAAGCGCTCGCGCTGTGGCGCCGTGATGAGGCGCGCGTAGTCTCCGGTCGTCGACCCATCGACCCAGGTGTCTTCGACGTTCGAAGCCGTGACGCCCGGTGCGGCCGGCGCATACAGGACGTCGAACCCGAGTCGATCCGAGACAAGTCGTAGCTGCGCTATTTCGGCGACGGTGAACGGCGTTTTCTTCAGCAGGAACGTCGCCACCTGATCCTGACGCACGATCGCCAGACGATCGGTCACCGACCAGCCTCGCTCGGCACACACTTCCTGCGCGAGCGACACCAGTCGCAAACCGTCCATGACCCAGCGCGTGATCGTGAGCACGCCGCCGTCGTTGAGGTGATCAACATAGTCATTGAACGCCTCCACCGTGTAGAGCGTATTTTCGGTCAGCGTGTACGCACCCGCCGCCGTCGCCGCCCAGGTGTCGACCAATGACGCCTGGATCACGTCGTACCGCTCCGGCGTCCGCCGCACAAAACTCCGGCCATCGTCGACCGCGATCCGCACCTTGGGATTGGTGTAAATGCCGCCGGAAAAATCACGGAAGCGATCGCGCATTACGTCGTTGGCGATGATCGGATTGATCTCCACGCCATCGACCCTGGCAGCGCCGAAGACCAACGCCGACGCGAGATCCCGTCCGCCGCCGGGCCCGATGACCAAGGCTGTAAAGCCAGGGGCCTTGAGATGATACGCAAGGGCGGTGAGTTCGTAGCGGAGATACTGGGCATTCGAGAGGTCGGGAGTCAACCCCAGGATCGGCGTCGAGGCGGCCGAATCGATATCCATGAACCGCGTTTCGGGCAGTGGCCCTTTATACGCGGCACTGAGTGACCAGTCGCCATGAGCGCGCTCGTAGACACCGATGCGCGAAAACGAATTCCATTTGCTGAACAGGACGCGATCGGCGCGATGGCCTTTCGTGTCCACCACGTCGAATCCCGCGCGACCGGAGAGCTGACCGGTCAGCGCCGCCGTCAGCAGAACGGCACCGGTGAGCGCTATTCGTGGCCGCTCCGCTACGGACGCGAACAGGACGGCCGCGGTAATCGCCAGTGCTGCCGCCGCCAACACCACGCCGGGCGCGCCGAGCCGGTCGAGCAGCGGGATGAGAACGAGACAACCGGCTGCGGCGCCGATCAGGTCCGCCGCATAAACCGAGTTGATGTGGCTCGAGAGCCGCGTGATCGCCAGCGTCACGATCAGACCGCCGGAGAAAAATGGCAGCGCTGCCAACGCGTAAATCGTCAGCATCATCAACAGGTTGTGCGGTGAATACTGAAGCTCGACGCGAAGGCGAACGAGCCAGAACAGCGCGAAGATACTGCACGCGGCGTAGATCAGCGATTGCACCGCGAGCAGCCGATCGGCATGGTAACGGTCCAGACGCCGCCGGG
>DASXGC010000376.1:0-1744 GCA_036489235.1 Vicinamibacterales bacterium | reverse complement strand
CCGTTGACCGCCGCCCAGTGCAGCGCGGTCATGCCGTCGCCCTGCGACGCGTTGACATCGCCGCCGCTGGCGAGCAGCGCTTTGAGCGCCTTGACGTCCTGATGTTCGGCGGCAGCCGCCACCGGCGTGGCGGCTTCGTCTCCGCCAGGCGCGGCAGACATGCTCAGCGACGCGGTGGTGATGCAGACGGCCGCGACGCACGCGACGGCGAATGTTCGTGTGCTCATGCGCTTCATCATCGGGCTACGTCGTTTTCACGCTGTTCAGGTCCATTGGACTCGTGCTGTCGCCGAAGGTTTCGACGTTCACACCGACCGCGTGCAGCCCGCCGAGCATGGCGTCGGCCATCGGCGTGCCGTCGGCGGCCTTGATGTGCATGTTGCCCTTGATCCGGCCGCCGGCATGGCCGGCGAAGAACAGCGGGCAGCGCTTGTGGTTGTGGACGTTCGGATTGCCCATCGGCGAGCCGTAGACGATCAGCGAGTTCTCGAGCAGATTGCTGTCGCCATCGGGTGTGTTCTTCATCTTCTCGAGCAGATACGGCACCAGACTGACATGGTACTTGTTGATCTTTGCGAAGTCGGTGATCCGATCCTCGCGATCGTTGTGGTGCGAGGCGATGTGGAAGCCCGTGGTTGCGCCGGCTTCCGTGAACACGCGGTTCGAGACGTCGCGACTGAGCTTGAGCGCGAACGCCCGGGTGATGTCGGCCTGGAACGCGATGACCTGCAGGTCGAACATCAGCTTCACGTGTTCGTCGTACGAGTCGGGCACGCCGACCGGCGCCGACGGCAGGTGGCGCGGCTCGCCGCTGCGGTTGGACGCCTCCACCTTCTGGATCCGCCGTTCGATCTCGCGGACGTCATCGAGATAGTCGTTGAGCCGGGCACTGTCGCTGACGCCGACGTTGCGCTTCAAGTCGTTGACCGAAGCGGTGACCCAGTCGAGGATGCTGCTGTCCTTGCGCCGGCGCCGCGCGCGCGCTTCCGGCGTCGCGCCAATGCCGAACAGCTGATCGAACACCGCCCGCGGATCGCGAATCATCGGCAGCGGCTCGGTCGGCGACGCCCAGCTGATCGAGTCGGTGTAGGCGCAGGAGTAGCCGTAGAAGCAGCCGCCGGCCTGATCCACGTTTTCGATGCACAGCTGCATCGACGGAATCGGCGTGTCCTGACCGAACTGTTTCGCGAACAGTTGGTCGAGCGAGGTGCCGGCGTGGATGTCCGAACCCTGGGTCTGGTGCGGGTGCGCCTGGGTCAGGAACACCGCCGCCGATCGGAAGTGATCGCCGCCGATTTCGGGCGGCACGAACGCCTCGGCATTCCGGCAGTCGGTGTTGCTGATGACCGTCAGGTAATTGCGATACGGCTCGAGCGACGCCAGCGCGGTCGGGCTCAGATCGAACGCAGAGCCCGCGTCAGCAGGCGACCACATGTTCTTCTTCTGACCGAAGGCCGTGCTGCCCGCTGCGCCGTGCACCATCTCCATCGCAATCAGGCGCATCTTGGCGGAGCTTGCGGTGTCGCGTGCGAACGCGCCGGCCGGCACCATGGCGTCGAGCAGCGGCAGCGCCAGCGTGACGCCGAGGCCTTTCAGCACCGTGCGGCGGTCGAGATGTTTACCTGTGATGAACATCGGGCTCCTGCTCCTACGGACGGCTCGCCGTCGTGGTTTCGACGACCTCAGCGCTGCGTTTCTGGAACGCGGCGCTGTTGACGATGCCGAGAACGAACGACGAGAAATG
>DASXGC010000312.1:0-19121 GCA_036489235.1 Vicinamibacterales bacterium | reverse complement strand
GGAAGAGTTCGGCGAGGTCGAACGCCTCCATGGCCATCGCGTACGATTCCTCGACCGAGCACGGGATGAGCATGATGTGCTTGGTATCGCCGTGCGAGAGGAACGCCGCCTGAATCAGGTCGCCCTGCGCAGTGCGGGTCGGCAGACCGGTGGACGGCCCGACGCGCTGCACGTCGAAGATGACCGCAGGCGTCTCAGCGTAGTACGCCAGGCCAGCGAACTCGCCCATCAGCGAGATGCCGGGTCCGGCGGTCGCGGTCATCGACCGTGCCCCCGCCCAACTCGCGCCAATCACCATCCCGAGCGAGGCGATCTCGTCTTCCGCCTGCACCACAGCGAACGTCGCCTTGCCCGTTTCTTTGTCGACCCGGTACTTCTTCATGTAACCGATGAGCGACTCGCACAAAGACGAGGACGGCGTAATCGGATACCAGGCCACGACGGTGACGCCGGCCATCATGCAGCCGATTGCCGCCGCGGCGTTGCCTTCGATCAGGATCTTGCCGGCGGTTTCGTTCATCGGCTCGATGGCGAACGGGTCTTGCTTGGTGAAGGTCGCTTCGGCATAGTCCCAGCCCGCCTTCAACGCCGCAGTGTTGAGGACGACGGCCTTCGCCTTCTTGCCGAGCTGCTTGGCGAGTGCCTTGTCCATCAGCGCGAGATCGATGCCGAGCAGCTTCGCGAGAATGCCCGGGTAGATCATGTTCTTGACGAGACGCCGGAGCTTGGCATCCGAGCAGACCGGCTTGACGAGTACGTCGAACGGTACCGGATAAAACACGAGATCGGTGCGCAACGTGTTCAGCTTGAGCGGCTCGTCGTAGACGACGGCGGCGCCAGGCTCTAGCGTCATCACGTCTTCCTTGGCCGTTTCCGCGTTCATCGCGATGAGGAAGTCGACTTCCTTCTTGCGCGCGATGTAATGCTGCTTGCTGGCGCGGATGGTGTACCAGGTCGGCAGACCGGCGATGTTCGACGGGAACATGTTCTTGCCGGAGACCGGGACACCCATCAACAGGATCGAGCGAAGCAGGACCATGTTCGCAGTCTGGCTGCCCGATCCGTTGACGGTGGCGATTTGAATGCTGAAGTCGTTGACGATTCGGTTGGCGCGATGTGAGGATTGCTGTTCTTGAACCGCAAGATCTGTCGGTGACATTCTCAAGTCCTTACGACTTATGAAGATAAAGGAAAACCGGCGGAGCTCCGCCGTAGCGGGACAACCCTAGCAGTATAGCAGACTTAGAGCAGGTCCTTGATGGCGCGGCCCATGTCGGCCGGACTTTTCACGACGCTGACGCCGGCGGCTGCGAGCGCTGCCATCTTCTCGCCGGCCGTACCCTTGCCACCTGCGATGATCGCGCCGGCGTGGCCCATTCGACGTCCGGGGGGCGCCGTCTGGCCCGCGATGAAGCCGACGACCGGCTTCTTGAAGTTCGTCTTGATCCAGGCGGCGGCCTCTTCTTCGGCGTTGCCGCCGATTTCGCCAATCATGATCACGGCGTCGGTGTCCGGATCCTCGCCAAACAACTTCAGCGCGTCGATATGCGACGTGCCGATCAGCGGATCGCCGCCGATGCCGATGCAGGTGCTCTGCCCCATGCCAAGCCGCGTCAGCTGGTGGATCGCTTCATAGGTCAGCGTGCCGCTCTTCGAGACAATGCCGATGCGGCCTTCCTGACAGATATTGCCGGGGATGATCCCGGCCTTGGCTTTGCCGGGCGAAATGAGACCGGGACAATTCGGTCCGACCAGGCGCGTGCCCGGATGCTCCTTGAGGAACGTCATCGCGCGCATCATGTCGAGCGTCGGGATGCCCTCGGTGATGCAGACGACGAGCGCGAGACCGCCGTCGGCGGCTTCCATCACCGCGTCGGCCGCGAATGGCGGCGGCACGAAGATCACGGAGGCGTTGGCGCCGGTTTTCTTGACCGCGTCCTGCACCGTGTCGAAAATCGGCCAGCCTTCGTGCGTGGTGCCGCCCTTGCCGGGCGTCACGCCGCCGACGACCTTGGTGCCGTAGGCCGCGGCCTGCTTGGCGTGAAACGTTCCCTCGCGGCCGGTGAGTCCCTGAACGATCAGGCGCGTCGATTTATCTATGAGAATGGACATTAGCCCGCCAGCTCCACAACTTTTTTCGCGGCCTCGTCCATGCTGTCGGCGGTGGTCAGTTTCATGCCGCTTTCGCGCAGGAGACGCTTGCCTTCGTCGACGTTGGTGCCTTCCATACGGATGACGATTGGCACCGGCACGCCCAGTTCTTTCACCGCGGCGATGACGCCCTGGGCGAGGATGTCGCAGCGCAGGATGCCGCCGAAGATGTTGATGAACACCGCCTTCACGTTCTTGTCCGACATCAGGATCTTGAAGGCGTTGCGGATTTGCTCCGCGTTGGCGCCGCCGCCGACGTCCAGGAAGTTCGCCGGCTCCCCGCCCGCCAGCTTGATGATGTCCATCGTCGCCATCGCCAGCCCGGCGCCGTTGACCATGCAGCCGATGTTGCCGTCGAGGTGGATGTAGTTCAGGCTGAACTTCGAGGCTTCGATCTCGAGCGGATCTTCTTCGTTCAGGTCGCGCAGTTCCTTGATGTCGGCGTGACGGTACATCGCGTTGTCGTCGAAGTTCATCTTGGCGTCGAGCGCCAGGAGATCGCCGCCCTGCGTCACCACCAGCGGATTGATCTCGAGCAGCGACGCGTCGGTCGCCACGAACGCGTCATACAACGACGTCGCGACCTTCACGAACTTGTTGACCTGCGGACCGTCGAGGCCGATGGCGAAACCGAGTTGACGCGCTTCGAACGGCACGATGCCGACGCCGGGCTCGATCGACACTCGGAAGATCTTCTCGGGCGTCTTCTCCGCGACCTCCTCGATGTCCATGCCGCCGGCCGCGCTGCCCATCATCACGAACTTTCCGGATGACCGGTCGAGCACCAGGCTCAGATACAGCTCGCGCGTCATCTGCAGACCCTCTTCGACCAGCACGCGCCCGACGATGCGGCCTTCGGGTCCGGTCTGATGGGTGATGAGCGTCATGCCGATCATGGCCTTGGCGAGCGTCTCGGCATCCGCCGGCGACTTCGCCAGCTTGACGCCGCCGCCCTTGCCGCGGCCGCCGGCGTGAATCTGCGCCTTGACGACGACGACGCTGCCGCCGAGCCGCTTCGCGATTTCGCCGGCTTCGACTGCGTTCAATGCGACCTCGCCGCGCGGCACGGGTACGCCGTGGCGGGCCAGGATGGCTTTAGCTTGATATTCGTGGATTTTCATGACGGTAGGAAACTCCTGATGCTAATCGGCAACGCGCAAACCCGTCAAGGCGACCGTCGCCCTCCCGAGGGAAACGTCGGGACTGCGGTTGCGCCCATGCTCGGAGCAAAAGTAAACTCATCGCTGATGGCAACACGTACACGAATATTTTCGTCGTCGGTGGGGACCAAGCTCCTCATCGGCGTCACCGGCGTTTTCCTGTTCATCTACCTCCTGATTCATATCGCCGGCAACCTGGTCGTCTTCCTCGGTCCCGCCGCCTTCAACAAATACGCGTTCACGCTCGAAGGCAATCCGCTGCTGCCGATCATCGAGCTCCTGCTGCTGTCAGTATTCCTGGTTCACATCTACAAGACAGTGCGGATGTTTCTCGGCAACCAGAGCGCGCGACCGGTCGCCTATGCCAAGAAGAAGAGCGCCGGCAGTCCGAGCCGCAAGACCTTCGCTTCGTCCACGATGATCGTGTCGGGATTGTGGCTGCTGGTGTTTCTATTGATTCACGTCAAGGCCTTCCACGACGGATGGGGTCAGCAATACGAGTGGCCCGCCGGCGGACGCGATCTCTATCGCCAGGAAATTGAGACGTTCAGCAATCCGCTGATGGTTGTCTTCTACGTCATCAGCATGGTCGTGGTCGGATCGCACTTGTGGCACGGCATCTCGAGCGCGTTCCAATCGCTCGGCGCCGACAAACCGGCCTGGACCCGGTTCATCCTGCCCGCGGGGAAGGTGATCGCCGTTCTCATCGCCAGCGCTTTCATCGTCATCGCCCTGTGGGCGCACTTCGTCGCGGGAGTCCGGTCATGAAGCTCGACGCACGAGTACCGGCCGGCCCGATCGCCGAGAAATGGGACCGGCACAAGTTTCAGATGAAGCTGGTGAACCCAGCCAACAAGCGGAAGTACAACGTCATCGTCGTCGGCACCGGTCTGGCCGGCGCGTCGGCGGCGGCGTCGCTTGGCGAGTTGGGTTACAACGTTCAAAACTTCTGCATTCAGGACAGCCCACGACGGGCGCACAGCATCGCGGCACAGGGTGGCATCAACGCCGCGAAGAACTACCAGAACGACGGCGACAGCATCTACCGCCTGTTCTACGACACGGTTAAGGGCGGTGACTACCGCTCGCGCGAAGCGAACGTCTATCGCCTGGCGCAGTTGAGCGTCAACATCATCGACCAGTGTGTCGCGCAGGGCGTGCCGTTTGCGCGCGAGTATGGCGGTCTGCTCGATAACCGGTCGTTCGGCGGCGCCCAGGTCTCGCGGACGTTCTACGCTCGCGGCCAGACTGGTCAGCAGTTGCTGATCGGCGCGTACCAGTCGTTGATGCGTCAGGTGCATGAGAAGAAGGTCAAGCTGTTCGCACGCCGCGAGATGCTCGATCTGGTCCTCGTGGACGGCAAGGCCCGCGGCATCATCGTCCGCAACCTGACGACCGGCGCGATTGAGCGATACGTCGCCGACGCGGTAATTCTTGCGACCGGCGGTTACGGGACGGCTTACTACCTGTCGACCAACGCCGTGAATTCGAACGTCACCGCGGCGTGGCGCGCCCACAAGCGTGGAGCGTTGTTCGCAAACCCGTGCTACACGCAGATTCACCCGACCTGCATCCCGGTGAGTGGCGATCATCAGTCCAAGCTCACGCTGATGAGCGAGAGCCTGCGCAACGACGGCCGTGTGTGGGTCCCGAAGAAAAAGGGCGACACCCGTCCGCCGGAACAGATTCCCGAGGACGAACGCGACTACTACCTCGAGCGGAAGTACCCATCGTTCGGCAATCTCGTGCCGCGCGACGTCGCCTCGCGCAACGCCAAGCAGATGGCCGACGATGGCCGCGGCGTGGGCGAGACTGGGCTGGCCGTCTACCTCGACTTCAAGGACGCGATCCAGCGGATCGGGCCCGAAACGATCAAGGAGAAGTACGGCAACCTGTTTCAGATGTATCAGAAGATCACCGACGAGGATCCGTACAAGGTGCCGATGCGGATCTACCCCGCCATCCACTACACGATGGGCGGGCTCTGGGTGGACTACAACCTCATGAGCAACGTCCCCGGCCTGCACGTGCTCGGCGAAGCCAACTTCTCCGATCACGGCGCGAATCGCCTTGGCGCCAGCGCGTTGATGCAGGGTCTCGCGGACGGCTACTTCGTCATCCCCTACACGCTCGGCGATTACCTGGCGAGCAATGCGCTGCCGAAGGTGACGACCGATCACGACGCGTTCAAGGAAGCCGCCGACAACGCACAGAAACAGATCAACACGCTGCTGGCGGTGAAGGGCAAGAAAACCATCCGCCACATTCACCGGGAACTTGGTCGGATTCTCTGGGACAACGTCGGCATGGCCCGCACTGAAGCCAGCCTGAACGATGCGCTCAAGAAAATCCCGACGCTGCGGGAGGAGTTCTGGCAGAACGTGTCGGTGCCGGGGACTCAGGACAACCTCAACCAGAGCCTCGAGTATGCCGGCCGCGTCGCCGACTACCTCGAGTTCGCGGAACTTTTGGCGCGCGACGCGCTCGAACGCCGCGAATCGTGCGGCGGCCACTTCCGCGAGGAGAGCCAGACGCCTGACGGCGAAGCGCTGCGCGACGACGAGCATTTTTCGTACGTGGCGGCGTGGGAATTCAAAGGCGTTGGCAGAGCGCCCGAACTCCACAAGGAACCGCTGGAGTTCGACGAAGTGCATCCGAGCCAACGGTCATACAAGTAGAGGCCGCGACGAATCATGCGACTGAATCTTAAAATCTGGCGACAAACGGGTCCAACGGCTGCCGGCCGGCTGGTCGACTACCCGACCGACGGCATCTCGACCGACATGTCGTTCCTCGAAATGCTCGACGTCGTGAACGAAGGCCTGATCAGCAAAGGCGAGGACGCGATCGCGTTCGATTCCGACTGCCGCGAAGGCATCTGCGGGATGTGCAGCCTGGTGATCGACGGTGTGCCTCATGGGCCCGACCGCGGGACGACAGTCTGCCAGCTACACATGCGCCGATTCAGGGACGGCGAAACCGTCACTATCGAGCCGTGGCGCGCCAAGGCCTTTCCGGTCGTCAAGGATCTGGTCGTCGACCGCAGCGCCTTCGATCGAATTATCGCAGCCGGCGGTTACACCTCCATCAACGTTGGTGGCGCACAAGACGGCAACGCGATCCTGATTCCCAAGGACGTGTCGGATGCGGCGATGGACTCGGCGGCCTGCATCGGCTGCGGCGCCTGCGTCGCGGCCTGCAAGAATGCGTCGGCACATCTCTTCATGAGCGCGAAGATCTCGCAGCTGGCACTGCTGCCGCAGGGTCAGCAGGAGCGATACCGGCGCGTGACGGCGATGATCGATCAGGCGGACGGCGAAGGATTCGGCAGTTGCTCGAACGAGGGCGAGTGCGAAGCGGTCTGCCCGAAGGAGATTCCGATCTCCAACATCGCGCGCATGACACGCGAGTACGTCAAGGCGCAGCTCGGCGCCGGCAAATAAGCCGCACGGGCCGTCGACTACGTCAGCGGTTTTGCCTTTATCGTCAGGATCTCGTACGCAGCCTGTGCGTCTTCTTCGCGTACCAGGATATCAACGCCGGTGGTGAGCGCCAGATGCGGACGCAGACCGCCGACATCGTCGGGCCGCATCAGAACGTCGATGCCGGCTGCTTCGAGCGCGGATTTGGCGAGCCCCGCCTCCATCCGATCGCTGAAGGTCCGGACGACGACGAGAGGAATCTCGGCCATGCGTCATTCTAGATCCCTATTCGCTCCCGAGCGCCACGATCGGATCGACTGAAGCGGCTCGCCGCGCCGGCTCTTGTGCCTTCATTGAAGTCAATACGCGATGAAAACAGTTCTAACCGACACGATTTTCAGATAAGGTGTCTGGCCATGAGCACGGTGAGCCGCCGTGAGTGCCTGTTCGCTTTCGGCGCGACGGTCGTGGCCGCGCGAGCGCCCCACCTCTCCGCCGCTGGCGGCTCCGCGAAGGCGATGCGCGGCGCCTTCATCATTCTCAACACGCCGTTCGCGGCCGACGGCGCCGTGGACTGGGCCGACTTGTCGCGTGAGGTGGCATTCGTCGATCGCGGCGGCTGCGCGGGAATCGTCTGGCCACAGGGGTCGAGCGGCGTCTCGACGTTGACGAAAGATGAGCGCGTGCACGGCATGGAAGTGCTGGCGACGGCCGCGAAGGGAAAGCGCGTCGCGCTTGTGCTCGGCGTCCAGGGACGCGACATTCCCGAGATGCTCGTCTACGCGAGGCATGCCGAGGAGCTCGGCGCCGACGCGATGATCGCGATGCCGCCGACGACCGGCACATCGATGGACGACTACCGCGCGTATTTTCGCGCGCTGGCAGGCGTCACCAAACGCCCGGTCATCATTCAGACCAGCGGCGGCGCGCCCAAGCTCTCACCCAGCACCGATCTCATCATCGAGCTCGCGCGCGAGTTCCCGCATCTCGCATATGTGAAGGAAGAAAGCGCGCCGCTCGTCGAGCGGATGCAGGCCGAGATCAAGGCTCGGCCGGCGATGAAAGGCGTCTTCGGCGCGAGCCTCGGCACCGGTTGGCTGTACGAAATGCGGCTCGGGCTCGACGGCGTCATCACCGGGATGGGAATGTACGCGGACCTGATGGCGCGGATCTGGGACGCGCACGAGCGCGGCCGTCACGATGAGGTGCGCGACGCCTACAGCAAGTTCCTGCTGATGCGGAACCTGAACGAGGCGATTCCCGGCACGGATCTCTACGTGATGAAAATGCGCGGCGTGTTCAAAACGACCGTGCGCCGGACCAGCGCACCGACGGTAAGTGCGCCGGCGAAACTCACCGAGTTCACGCCGACGCCCGTGGAACTCGAAGAGATCGAGTACCGTTTCGCTGCTTTGAAGCCCTACCTGACGCTGTGATGGTTCCGGGCGTGGAAGCCCGGTTGCTAGACCCCGATGACGCCGACCAGTTCCTTGACCGCCGCCGCCGACTTCTTGAACGCGGCGTCTTCGTCCGGCGTCAGCTTGATCTCGATGATCTTCTCGAGGCCGCGCGACCCCAGCCGGCAAGGAACGCCGACGAACAGATCGCGGACACCATACTCACCCTGCAGGAACACCGAGCACGGCAGGATCTTGTGCTTGTCGAGCAGAATGGCTTCCACCATTTCGACCGTGGAAGCGCCGGGCGCGTACCAGGCACTGGTGCCGACCATCTCCGTGATCTCGAGGCCGCCGCGAGCCGTCCGCGCGCAGATGCGGTCGATCGTCGCCTTGTCCATCAGATCGGTAATCGGGATACCAGCCACCGTCGAATAGCGCGGCAGCGGGACCATCGTGTCGCCGTGACCGCCGAGGACGAACGCGTGAACGTTCTCCACCGAGACGCTGAGCTCCTGCGCGATGAACGTGCGCATCCGCGCCGAGTCGAGGACGCCGGCCATGCCGATGACGCGCTCGCGCGGGAACTTCGACAGCTTGAAAATCGCCTGCGCCATCGCATCGAGCGGGTTGGCCACCGGAATGATGATGCAGTTGGGCGAATACTTGACGACCTGCTCGGTGACCGCCTGCATGATCTTGTAGTTGACGTTCAACAGATCGTCGCGGCTCATGCCCGGCTTCCGCGGCATGCCGGAGGTGATGACCACGATGTCCGAGTTGGCGCTCTCGGCGTAATCGCCGGTGCCGAGGACACGCGCGTCCGAGCCATAAATCGGGCAGGCCTCGAGCATGTCAAGCGCGACGCCGGCCGCCTTCTGATCCGCGATGTCGATGACGACGACGTCGGCGAGCGACTTGTCGGCGACCCCACGGGCCACCGTTGCACCAACGTTCCCTGCTCCACCTACCACTGTGACTTTGCGATTCATTGGATCTCCCTCAACGTCTTCATCACGAAGGCACGATGGTCACGAAGCGCACGAATCTTGTTTGTACAAGTTGAGATTCGTGAACTTCGTGGCTCGTGTCCTTCGTGACAAAAAGACGACGCTACATATTCTTGATGATGGCGTCCGCAAAGGCGGACGTTTTCAGCTCAGTGGCGCCGGTCATCTGGCGTGCCAGGTCGTAAGTGACGGTCTTCTGAGCGATGGCGCGCTCGAGCCCCTTCTCGATCAACGCCGCCGCCTCGTTCCATCCCATGTAGTTCAGCATCATCACGCCGGACAGAATCACCGAGCTTGGATTGATGACATCCTTGCCGGCGTATTTCGGCGCCGTGCCGTGAGTGGCCTCGAAGAACGCGATGTCGTCGCCGATGTTGCCGCCGGGCGCCATGCCAAGACCACCGACCTGGGCTGCGCAGGCGTCGGACAGGTAGTCGCCGTTCAGGTTCGGCGTCGCGAACACGTCGTAGTCGGCGGTGCGCGTCAGGATCTGCTGGAAGACGCTGTCGGCGATGCGGTCGTTGATGAGCAGCCTGCCGTCGCGCGAAGCGCCCTGCCCGACCTCGTCTTCAGTCACGATATGGTCGCGGAACTCGGCCTTCGCGAGCTCGTAGCCCCAATCGCGGAAGGCGCCCTCCGTGAACTTCATGATGTTGCCCTTGTGGACCAGGGTCACCACCTTACGTTTGTTCGCAAGGGCGTACTGAATCGCCATCCGAACCAGCCGCTTGGAGGCCGTCTCCGACATCGGCTTGATGCCGATGCCCGAATCCGGCGCGATGCGCTTGCCCATCTCTTTCGCCAGGAATTCGATCAGGCGCTCGGCTTGAGGCGTGCCCTTGGCGAACTCGATGCCGGCGTAGACGTCTTCCGTGTTCTCACGGAAGATGACCACGTCCATGAGTTCGGGATGCGTGACCGGCGCCGGGGTTCCGTCGAAGTAGCGGACCGGACGGATGCAGGCGAACAGATCGAGCACCTGCCGCAGCGTGACGTTCAGGCTGCGGATACCGCCACCGACCGGTGTCGTCAGCGGTCCCTTGATGGCGATCTTGTACGCCTTCACCGCTTCGAGGGTGTCGCCGGGTAGCCATTCGCCGGTGACGTTCTTCGCCTTCTCGCCGGCGAGGATCTCGAACCATGCAATACGGCGCTTGCCACCAAAGGCCTTTTCGACGGCGGCGTCGAACACGCGCACGCTGGCCCGCCAGATGTCCGGACCGGTGCCATCGCCTTCGATGAAAGGGATGATGGGCTCGTCAGGCACCACCAATTGACCGTTCTTGCGCGTGATCGGAGAACCGTTTGCGGGAGGTTTGAGCGCGGAAAAATTCGGCATGGGTTTTAGGTCAGGTCACCTGCGTCCGCGGAAGATATCCGCGAACTCTGTGGAAAACTCTGTGGAAAAGGCATCGTGTTTACGCCGTTGTGATGCAGACTTCGGAGCGTTTTAGCGTTTTGCACTACAGCAGGGCAAGCGCGACGGTCGCGCTCGCGGCAGCAACTAAAACCCTCGGATTATACTAACTGCGCGGTGGCGAGTCGAACATGCGTTTCCGGTTGCTTCGAACACTGCTCATGATCTCGTTCGTCGTGAGCGTGTTGAGCCTCGCGGCCGCGGCCGGCGCACAGCAACCCAATGACAAGGTCAAGGCGCCAGCCCCTTCGCGCGCGGCGCGCACCAGAAATCCGGTACCGGCCACGACGGCGTCGATCCAGTCCGGGCATGTGGTGTACGACAAGCTGTGCGCGTCCTGCCACGGCGAAACCGGCAAAGGCGACGGCGCCATGGGCGAAGAGTTGAACCCCAGGCCGGCCGATCTCACCGATGCGGAATGGAAACACGGATCGACGGACGGCGAGATCTATGCGCTTATCCGCGCCGGCGTCAAAGGCACCGGGATGAAGGCCTACGGACGCAAGCTGACCACCCACCAGGTGTGGGAGGTCGTGAACTACATTCGAAGTATCGGTCCCGCCAAGAGCCACTGACTGATGAAAATTGTTGTTGCTGATGACTTGCCGGCCTCCGCGCTGGCGCTGCTGCGCGCCGAGCCAGGCTGGATCGTGGACGCGCAGCCCGGGCGTCCTGCTGCCGCGCTCGCCGCCGATCTCGCGGACGCCGACGCCTTACTGGTACGGAGCGCCACCAAAGTCGATGCGGCCCTGATTGACGCCGCCCCAATGCTGCGCATCGTCGCCCGCGCGGGAACCGGCGTCGACAACGTCGATGTCGCTGCCGCCAGCTCGCGTGGAATCCTCGTCGTCAACGCACCCGGCGCAAACAGTATCAGTGTCGCCGAGCATGCGTGCGCTCTGATGCTGGCGCTTGCCCGTTCAGTCCCGGCCGCCGACCACGCGATGAAGGACAGCAAGTGGGAAAAGAAGAAGTTCCTCGGCACCGAATTACGAGGTAAGACGCTCGGCGTCGCCGGCCTCGGCCGAATCGGTCAGGAGGTGGCGCAGCGCGCGCGCGCCTTCGGCATGCGGCTGGTCGCCCACGACCCGTTCATCTCGAAGGAGATTGCGGCAGGTCTGGGCGTCGAGCTGATGACGCTCGACGAGATCTGCGCCACCGCCGACTACCTGACCCTGCACCTGCCGTCAACGCCGGACACCAGACATCTCTTCAACGACGAACGCTTCGCACGTTGCAAGCCGGGTATCCGCCTGATTAACACGGCGCGGGGTGAACTGATCGATCAGGCAGCGCTGTCACGGGCGATCGACAACGGCGTGGTGGCCGCCGCTGGCCTCGACGTCTTCGAGATCGAACCGCCGTCCGACTGGTCGCTCGTCCACAGGCCCCAGGTGATTGCGACGCCACACATTGCCGCGTCGACCAGGGAAGCCCAGGAACTGGTCGGCACGGAGACGGCCGAGGCCGTTCGCGACTTTCTCCGCGATGGCACGGTCCGCAACGCCGTGAACTTTCCGTCGATTCAACCCGACGAAATGCGGCGCCTGCAGCCGTGGATCCGGCTGGCCGACCAGCTAGGCGCGATCGCGTCTCAGATGGGAACGGCGCGCATCGAGGGACTTGGCGTCCGCTATTACGGCGCGCTGGTCGAAAGTCGCGGCGTCGAGGTACTGGCGGCGAGTGCCGCGGCGGGGGTCCTGCGGCCGATTCTGTCGAGCGGTATCTCGATCGTGAACGCGCGCGCGGCCGCCCGCGAACGCGGCGTTGACATCGTGGAGTCGCGGAGCTCGCGCTCGCGCCATTTCTCGAGCCTGGTCTCGGTCAAACTCCAGACCGACGCCGGCGAACGTTGGGTGGAAGGGACGGTTTTCGAGCCGAACCGTCCGCGGCTCGTCTCCGTGCGTGGGGTCGAAGTAGAGGCGCCGCTCGGCGGCACGATGCTGATCATCGCCAACCAGGATCAGCCGGGTGTGATCGGCGAGGTCGGGACGATTCTGGGCCGGCACGGCGTGAACATCGCGAGCTTTGCGCTCGGACGGGGCGAAGGCGGGGCCATCGGCGTCGTCAACGTTGACGAGGATGCGGCGGCGCCGCACGTGCTCGACGCTGCCGTCGAAGAGCTCCGCAAAGTGGCGGCGATTCGCGAAGCGTGGGTCATCCGGCTGTAGAAGCACCGGCAAGAGACGCTTCGCTCTCTCTACTTCACGGCGACTCTCAACGCCCCCGGATGAATCCGGACCCGCAACTCCGTACCTCCAGGCACAGGCTCGCCGTCGACGTGCAGCAACATCGGCTGGTCGCACGCAATCGTGACATGCCGAATTTTCCGGATCGTGCAGCCGGGCATTCGAGCGGCGCTGCCGTTGAACAGCCTCGGCAGCTGCGCCACCGTCATCAGTCGCGATCGTTCCGACACGATCACCATGTCCAGCCAGCCATCGTCGACCAGAGCGCCCGGTGCGATCCGGGCACCGTTGCCGAACTGCGCCGAGTTGGCAATCGTCAAGAGGATGGCCTGAACCTCGATCACCTCGTCACCGGTCGTGATCCGGTAAAGCACCGGCTTGTAGGTGAACAGCGCGCCGGCGCTGATCCGAGCGTAGCCGACGAATCCGCGTCGCGTCGCGGTCGCGAACCGGGACGCGATATGCGCATCGAATCCCATGCCCGCGATGTTCGCGAACAGCCGGCCGTTCACCTCACCCAGGTCCATGGGCCGCGGCTTCGCCGCCAGGGCGTTCGCGATGGCCCGCTCGGGTCGGGCATCCACGCCGAGTTCCCGCGCCAGCCCATTGCCCGAGCCAGCCGGGATGATGCCCAGCGGTACTTCGTCGAACGCGAGTGCTGACGCGACTTCGTTGATCGTGCCGTCGCCGCCCCACGCCATCACCAGGCGTGCGCCGCGCTTGACGGCCGCCTTCGTCAGCTCTCGTGCGTGTCCAACGCGTTCGGTGATGAACACTTCAGCGGGATCACCGTGGGCATCGACAACGGCGAGCGCCATCTGCGCCCGGTCACGCGCGACGTTAGGTCCTGCCCCGCCCGAGATCGGGTTGATGATGATGGCGGTGGACACGGACAGGAAGGATGGGACCTCTGACTTGCTCGGGGGTCACCGAAGGGCGAGGCGCCGGATGGTGTGATCCGATTCGTCGCTCAACTCAACGACGTCGGCCGAAATCTTCACGACGCGGTAGCGCGCCGTGATGCTGTCGCCTTCCTTGACCATGAAGAACAGTCCGCCGCCCGCGATGAACGCGGTGCGGGCCGGGCCATCGGCTCCGGCATCTTCCGCGATCCCCTCGAGCGTCAACGGCGGAGGCGCGGGCACCAGCGGTGCGGCTTCCGATAACGCAGCGACTGGAGTTGCCACTGGCGGAGGCGCAGGTCGAACCGGCGCGGCGCGGAACGCGAAGAGGTTGCGACCCGGTCCTACCGGCTTCGCTTCCGGCTTCAGACGGTCGTGCAGCCTGGCGATTTCGTTCGCGAGCTCGGCGCCTTGCACTTCGATCGGGTGCGCCGCGACAACCGGCGCTGGCGCGATCGGATGATTCGACGTCGCAGCGCCGGCGAGCCACGCGATCAGCGCGCCACCGACTACCGCGATCGTCGCCGTTCGCTTCAGATTCATCGCTTGCTGTTCTGATCGTAGCACGCTGATTTTCGGGGTGTGCTATTATTCGTCGTGCACCCTGTTTCGACTGGCTCGAGAGTCGATTCGGTTCCCCCGCTCACCATCGTCGCCATCATCCCCGCACGATACGCGTCGACTCGACTGCCCGGAAAAGCGCTCGCCGATCTCGACGGCCGGCCGATGATCGAGCACGTATATCGACGCGCCGAGGCGGCGAAGTCAGTGTCGCAGGTGATCGTCGCGACCGACGATTTGCGCATCGCGACCCGCGTCCACGACTTCGGCGGCAAGGTCAAACTGACCAAGCTCACCCACCAGTCCGGTACCGACCGCCTCGCGGAAGTGGTCCAATCGCTCGACTGCGACATCGTCGTCAATGTCCAGGGCGACGAGCCGCTCATCGATCCACGCGCCATCGACGAAGTGGTCGCACCGCTCGTCGCCGATCCGGCCGTGCCGATGACCACGCTATATCGGCGCATCATGAACGTCTCCGAGCTCAACAACCCGAACATCACC
Source organism: Vicinamibacterales bacterium (assembly GCA_036489235.1). Lineage (GTDB taxonomy): Bacteria > Acidobacteriota > Vicinamibacteria > Vicinamibacterales > CAVVIG01 > CAVQFC01. The sequence continues at coordinate 4,408 of DASXGC010000312.1, read as the reverse complement.
AAACTCGTGGTCGATCGCGGCGGCCACGCGCTGTACTTTTCCCGGGCACCGATTCCGCACGTGCGCGATCCGCGTGGTGGCTGGCCGCCGCTCTATCGACATATCGGTCTCTACGCGTACCGCCGCAGTACCCTGCTGGTGCTGGCGTCGCTCGAACCGACCCCGCTCGAGCGGGCCGAATCGCTCGAGCAGCTGCGCGCGCTGGAGCACGGCATCCGGATCAGGGCGGTGGAAACCGCTTACGACTCGTTCGGTGTCGACACACCAGAAGACCTGGAACAGGTGCGCCGGCTGCTGGCGGCGCCGGCCTCGAACTAAGCGTAGCGAAGGACAACGATGACCAAGGACGGACGAACCCCGAAATACATCTTCATCACCGGCGGCGTAGTTTCCTCGCTCGGCAAAGGGCTGGCCGCGGCCAGCATCGGCTGCCTGCTCGAGGGTCACGGCTACAAGGTGACGATGCAGAAGTTCGATCCGTACATCAACGTCGACCCGGGAACGATGAGCCCTTACCAGCACGGCGAGGTCTTCGTGACCGACGACGGCGGTGAAACCGACCTCGATCTCGGCCACTACGAGCGCTTCACCAACATCATCACGACCAAGAACTCGAACTGGACGACAGGGAAGATCTATCAGAGCGTCATCCAGAAAGAGCGCCGCGGCGACTACCTGGGCCGCACCGTCCAGGTGATTCCGCACATTACCAACGAAATCAAGGACGCCATTCGCGCAGTCTCACACGACGTCGACGTGGTGCTGGTGGAAATCGGCGGCACTGTCGGCGACATCGAAAGCCTGCCTTTTCTCGAGGCGATCCGTCAGTTCCGGCAGGATGTCGGCCGCGACAACTCGCTCTACGTCCACCTCACGCTGGTGCCCTTCATCGGCGCCGCCGGCGAGTTGAAGACCAAGCCGACGCAGCACAGCGTCCGCGACCTGCGCTCGATCGGCATCCAGCCCGATATCCTGCTGTGCCGGACCGATCGGTTCCTCGACGACGACATCAAGGGCAAAATCGCGTTGTTCTGCGACGTCGATCAGGAGGCAGTGATCACGGCGAAGGACGTCGCCACGATTTACGAGGTGCCGGTGGCGTTTGCCGCCGAAGGCCTCGATCGGATCGTGCTCAAGTATCTGCACCTGCCGCAGACCGAGCGAAAAATGCAGCCGTGGGAAGATCTCGTCAAGCGGATCAAGAATCCGGTCGACGACATCACCATTCACGTGGTCGGCAAATACGTCGGCTACGAGGATTCGTACAAGAGCCTCAACGAGGCGCTGTATCACGGCGGCTTCCCGCATGGGCTCAAGGTCAACATCAAGTGGATCGAGGCCGAGGCGTTGGAAGCGCCGAACGGCGCGGCGCTGCTCGATGGTGCTGACGGCATTTTGGTGCCGGGCGGTTTCGGCAACCGCGGCACGCGCGGGATGATGATGGCCGCGCAGGTGGCGCGCGAGCGACGGATTCCCTACTTCGGCATCTGCTACGGATTTCAGTGGGCGACGGTCGAGTACGCGCGCAACGTCGCGGGACTCGCCGACGCCGACTCGACCGAGTGCAACCCCGAGGCGTCGGCGAAGGTCATCTACAAGCTGCGCGATCTCCTGGGTGTGGACGACCTCGGCGGCACCATGCGTCTCGGCAGCTACGCCTGCGAGCTCGCGCCAGGCTCCCTGGCGCAGCGCGTGTACGGTTCAACGGTCATCAACGAGCGTCATCGTCATCGCTACGAGTTCAACTGTCTGTATGAGCGCACGCTCACCGAACACGGCCTGAAGATTTCGGGACGCTCGCCCGACGGCAAGTTCGTCGAGATCGCCGAACTCCCCGGCCATCCTTGGTACCTCGCAGTCCAGTTCCATCCGGAGTTCAAATCGAAACCGACGCGGCCGCACCCGTTGTTTGCCGCGTTCGTGAACGCCTCCTGGGAGCACAAGACCGCACAGGGCCTCGTTGGGCAGGCGGGTCAGGTTGGCGCGGTCGGTTAGCCCGGCCGGTATAATCGCCACGTGACCTCAGTCCAGCTCGGCGACATCACGTTCGGAGGCGGCAGCCCGTTCGTGCTGATCGCCGGTCCGTGCGTGATCGAAAGCGAGGCGCACGCGAGCAGTCTCGCCGCGCACCTCGTCGAACTGGCACACCGCGCCGACGTTCCCTTCATCTTCAAGGCGTCGTACGACAAGGCAAACCGGACGTCGGGCCGATCGTTCCGCGGTCCTGGACTCGAAGAAGGACTCCGCGTCCTGGCCGCGATCAAGGGCCGATTCAATGTTCCGATCCTGACCGACATCCACGACGCAAGCCAGGCGGGTCCGGCCGGCGAGGTCGCCGACGTCCTGCAGATTCCCGCTTTTCTCTCGAGACAGACCGATCTGCTGATTGCCGCCGCCCACACCGGGCGTATCGTCAACATCAAGAAAGGCCAGTTTCTGGCGCCCGACGATGTGAAGCACGCCGTCGCGAAGGTGACCGCGGCGGGCAACCCCCGTGTGATCGTGACCGAGCGCGGCACCAGCTTCGGCTATCACAATCTGGTCGTGGACATGCGCGCGTTTCCCATGATGCGTGCACAAGGCGTTCCAGTGGTGTTCGACGTCACCCACAGCCTGCAACTGCCGGGCGGTGGCGACGGTGTCACCGCAGGACAGGCCGAGTACATCGAAACGCTGGCGTCAGCCGGTGTGGCGGCAGGTGTGGACGGCGTCTTTCTCGAAGTCCACGAGGAGCCGTCACGAGCCAAGAGCGACGCGCAGAATGCGCTTCGTCTGGACCTGCTCGAGCCGCTGCTGGTCCGCTTGCGCGCCATCGACGGGATCACCAAGCAAGCCGAGGCGCACGCTCGTGGCTGATCGGTCACTCGCCCGGATGGTTCTCGAGACCGAGGCGGCCGCGATTCTGGCGCTCATCGATCGCCTCGACGACCGTTTCGACCGCGCGGTGCAGTTGCTTCGCCAGTGCAAAGGCCGGGTGATCCTGACCGGCATGGGAAAGTCAGGGATTATTTGCCACAAGATCGCGGCAACACTGACCAGCACCGGCACGCCGGCGCTCTTTCTCCATCCGGCCGAAGCGATTCACGGCGACCTCGGCGTGATCCAGAGCGAGGACGTCGTGGTCGCGCTCTCCAACAGCGGCGAGACTGACGAACTGCTGCAATTGCTCGAAACCATCCGTCGGCTCGGGGCAAAACTGATCGCGATCACCGGCAGCCGCGGATCGACACTGGGCCAGGCGGCAGACGTCGCGCTCGACTGCAGCGTCGCGGAGGAAGCGTGCCCGATGAACCTCGTGCCGACGGCGAGCACGACGGCGGCGCTGGCGATCGGCGACGCGCTGGCGATGACGCTGATGGTGGAAAAGGGATTTCGCGAGGAGGATTTCGCGAATCTTCATCCCGGCGGAAAACTCGGCAAGCGCCTGATGCGGGTCGAAGCGCTGATGCACGCGGGCGAGGACTGCCCGGTCGTGCATCACGACACGCCGATGCCACGTGTGTTCTACGAGATGTCGCGCAAGGGCCTCGGCATGACCTGCGTGGTCGATGCCGACGAGCGCCTGCTCGGCATCATCACCGACGGCGACCTCCGCCGGCGCATGGAGCGCGGCGCCGAGATTCAGGGTTTGATGGCGGCGGACGTCATGACCAGCCATCCGGTGACGATCGGACGGGCCACGCTCGCGGCCGAAGCCCTGAACGTGATGGAGCAGCGGAAGATCACGGCGATCGTGGTGATAGAAGACGGCGCCGCCAACACAGTCGCCGGCGTGTTGCACATCCACGATCTCTGGCGTATGGAGATGTTTTGAGCGACGAGCGGGCCGCGAAGATTCGGCTGTTCCTGTTCGACGTGGACGGCGTCCTGACCGACGGGACGATCCTGCTCCACGCGGACGGCAGCGAAAGCAAAGTCTTCGACATCAAGGACGGCACGGCGATCGTATGGGCGTTGCGGCTCGGTCTGACCGTGGGCCTGCTGTCGGCTCGCAGTTCGGTGGCCACGGCGAGGCGCGCCGCCCAGCTCGGAGTGACCTTGGTGCATCAAGGCGTGACCAACAAGCTCGAGAGCTACGAGCAGATCGCCGACGGTCTGATGCTCGACGATGAACAGATCGCGTATATGGGCGACGACATCCTCGATCTTCCGGTCCTGATGCGGGTCGGATTGTCGGCCGCGCCGGCCGACGCCGCAGATGACGTGCTGTCCCGCGTCCATTGGGTGAGCCGGAAGGGCGGCGGCGCCGGTGCCGCCCGCGAGCTGATCGAGATGGTGCTCCGCGCGCAGGATCGCTGGGCAGCCGTCCTCGAATCCAGCCTCCCGGCGCCAGCAGAGCGGCAACCATGATTTCGTACGCACCGCTTCTCGCCGCGCTCATCGCTCTTCTCGCCGGCCTGGCCATCGG
>DASXGC010000310.1:0-6604 GCA_036489235.1 Vicinamibacterales bacterium | reverse complement strand
GCCGGAAGATCGGATCCCTGCCGACCACCCGCTGCGTCCGATTCGGCTGCTGACCGACGCGGTGCTCGGGCGGTTGTCGCCTCGCTTTGAGCGGCTGTACTCCGACATCGGTCGGCCGTCGATCCCACCCGAGCAGTTGCTGCGGGCGTTGTTGGTGCAGGCGTTGTACACCGTGCGCAGCGAACGGCTGCTGATGGAGCAGTTGTAGTACAACCTGTTGTTCCGGTGGTTCGTCGGACTGAGTATGGATGACCCGGTCTGGGTGCCGACCGTCTTCAGCAAGAATCGAGACCGGCTCTTGGAGGGCGACATCGCGCAGGCGTTTTTCCTCGAAGTGCGGGCAGCGGCGGGGGCGGCGGGCTTGCTCTCGGATGACCACTTCACCGTGGATGGCACGTTGCTCGAGGCCTGGGCGAGTCAGAAGAGTTTTCGACCCAAGGACCGCCCGGATCCACCGGCGGATGATCCGACGGGCCGCAACCCCACCGTGAACTTCCGCGGCGAGGAGCGGGCGAACGACACCCATGAGTCGACCACCGATCCGGACGCGCGCCTGTACAAGAAGGCCTCGGGTCAGGAAGCCAAGCTCGCGTATCTCGGGCATGTGCTCACGGAGAATCGGCACGGCTTGATCATCGACGCGCTGGTCACGCACGCCACGGGGACGGCGGAGCGCGATGCGGCCGGGGCGATGATTGCCGATCTGCCCGACACCCACCGCGTGACCGTCGGCGGCGACAAGAACTACGACACGAAGGGCTTCGTGCACCAACTCCGCACGATGGGCGTCACCCCGCATGTGGCCCAGTATCCAGAGACGGCGACGCGCGGTAGCGCGATCGATGCTCGCACGACCCGACATCCTGGCTACGCGGTCAGTCAGCAGAAACGCAAGCTGGTCGAGCAATGTTTCGGCTGGATGAAGACGGTCGGTCTGATGCGCAAGCTGCGACACCGCGGCGGTGCGCGCGTCAACTGGAACTTCATCTTCACCGCCGCGGCGTTTAACCTGGTCCGGATGCGCACACTGCTGGCCCAGCCAGCCTGACGGAACCAGGGCATGGGTCCCACGAGCCACGAGCGATGCCGCCATCATCATTGGGCGAACGATAACCGAGCGCTGAACGTCACTTTTTCAGCATCCTGCTAGTGTCCTGAGTCAGAGATTCGTGAAACAAATATCGATCGGCGGTCGTACTCGGCTACAAGGAGGACACGCCGATGCGACTGGGCCGACCCGTACCACCGATTGTGCTGACCACTGACGAACGAGAGACGCTCGAGCGCTGGGCGCGCCGCCCGACCACGGCGCAGGCGATCGCGTTGCGTGCGCGGCTGGTGCTGCGATGCGCGGCTGGCGAATCGGCGACCGCGATCGCCCGCGACGTCCACGTGACGAAACAGATGGTCGGCAAATGGCGCGGCCGATTTGTGGTGCGCCGGTTGGATGGCTTGCTCGACGAGCCGCGTCCTGGCGTCCCGCGCACGATTACCGATGCTGATGTGGAGCGCGTCTTGACGACGACGCTGGAATCGACGCCCCGCGACGCGACCCAGTGGTCGACGCGCAGCCTGGCCCAGCAGTGCGACATGAGCCAGACGGCGATCGCGCGCATCTGGAAGGCGTTTGCCTTGCAGCCCCATCGCGTGGACACGTTCAAGCTGTCGAAAGATCCCTTGTTCATCGACAAGGTCCGCGACATCGTGGGGCTGTATCTCGACCCGCCTGCCCGCGCGCTGCTCTTGTCGGTCGATGAAAAGAGTCAGATTCAAGCCCTCGATCGCACGGCGCCGCTGTTGCCGATGCGACCGGGACAGGCCGAGCGCCGGACGCATGATTATGTGCGGCACGGGACGACGTCCTTGTTTGCTGCGCTGGATGTCGCGACCGGTCGCGTCATTGGCGAGTGCCATCGCCGCCATCGCAGTCGCGAGTTTCTGCGCTTTCTGCAGACGATCGACGACACGGTGTCGGCGGACCTCGATATCCACCTGATTCTGGACAACTACGGCACGCACAAAACCGCGCAGGTACGACGATGGTTCGCTCGGCATCCGCGGTTTCACGTGCACTTCACGCCCACAAGCGCGTCCTGGCTCAATCTCGTGGAACGGTGGTTCGCCACGTTAACCCAGAAACAGATCAAGCGCGGCGCACACCGCAGCACGCGCGCGCTCGAAACCGCGATTCGTGAGTACGTAGCGATCACGAACGGGTCACCCAAACCGTTCGTGTGGCACAAAACCGCGGACGAAATCCTCGCCAGCGTGGCGAGATTTTGTCAGCGAATCTCCAACTCGGGACACTAGCAGAGCTCGCACCGTGCTCCTCGGAGCATTAACCGACCATGACTTGACGTGAGTGTTCGACCTCGAGCGAGGTCTTCGACAGTTCAAAGACGAGGGCGAGCCGGGATGCGGTATTGCGCCAGGACGACCGTCACGTTCTCGGCAGACCGCCCCTCAAGAGCCGCGTCCACCAGGCGCCGGCATGACTCATCAGGCTTACGGCGATCGGTGAGGATGTCTGCGATGCGTCCCTCGCCGAGCGTTGCCACCAGTCGATCGCTGCACAACATCAGCACGTCCCCGTCTTCGAGCTTATAGCGCGCGGTGACGACCCGCGGCCGCCCGGAGCCGCCGATGGTGTCGCTGATCACGTCGGCCAGCCGATCCCGATCGTCGCCGACGAGCCGCAGACCAAGTTTCACCGGCTCCGGCGGCGGAGGAACATCGGAGAGCGGCGACAGCCATCCGTTTCGGAAGATGTACGCTCCGGACTTGCCCGAGTGGACCACGAACAATTCGTCGCCGGCACTATAAGCGCACGTCATCCTGGTGGCCATGGCCTCCAGCTGAGAATTGGCGCGGCCGTGCCGTTTGACCGTCTCATCGATCTCGTTGTACGCCCAGTCGAGGCGCTCGAGAATCTCGAACGCCGTACGGGCGTCGACGCGTACATTCCAGCGTCCGTAATGAATAACGAGGTGCACGAGCGTGCTGACCGCCAGGCGCGACGCAACACCACCGCTGCCGGTGCCGCCTATGCCGTCGGCGACGAGAAAAGCGTATCCGGCCTCTTGAAAGCTGAGTGGCGTCTCGGCTTCGGAGAGGCTCGTGGCGAGCGTCTTCTGGCTGCGCCCCAGACGGACTACGAGATAGTGATCCTCGTTGGGTGCACCCTTCGGGCGAATATCAGAATAAGCGCCGTACTCTACGCGGACCGTCGATGAGAGCGGCTGAAACTCGTCGTTGTTGAGAATCGGCGAGAGTAAACGCCGCCGGGCAGCCCCGGCGGCATCGGCATCAGAGTCCATCGACGAGGCCGACGTTCACGAGAAGATTCGCGTGACGGTCGTGATAGGGACCGGCGTGCCAGCATAATCGTCAACTTCGACGCCTTTGCCATCCCCCGACGGCTTTACCTTAGCCGCGCCGGAGAGCGTGCCCTTCCCCATGCCGATGTCGTCCACGTCGAGGCGAATCACGCCGAGCTCGTACCCAGCGCGCGGCTTTGCGTCGGCGTTTCCTCCGCCGAAGAAATAAATGGGCTTATCGGTCGCCACTGTCACGACCTGCCTCTTGTCCGCCTGTTGCTGGGCGGCCCAACGCAGATCCCACTTCTGATCCTTGATCTGCACGTACCCGACGACAGGGACCTTGCGAAATGCCGGCAGGAACGCCTGGTATCCGTTCTTGGTCAGGGCCGCGAGCAGCGCGGTGCGATCGCGGTCCTCGGTGTAGTGATCGATGTGAATCTTGAGCGTCGTCGCGATGGCGCCCAGCGCACCCGTCGCCTGGACGCTGGCGCTGAAATCCACCGGGGTATCACCCGGCTTGCGTTGAGCGGCCACCCCGCCCCCAACGAGCGTGACAACAGCAGCGGCGACGGCGACGGTTCTTAGAATGAGCATGGGACCCACGGTAATTGGTGGCGCAGGCACGTGACTATGCAGTTTCGGCATAGTCACACTATATATCGCCCCACCGCATGTCGTGGTTTGGGCGATTTTTTGTCCCAAGATTATGGTCCCGCGACCGAACACCTGCCCGATTGCTGCGATTCCGGCCACCGACGAGGGCATGGCGGTTGCACGCGCTCCCGCAATCATGGTTCTCGCGTCCGTGATCCTTCGGGTGCGTCCCGATAAGAGGCCGGAGATGCTCGCGGTGGTCGATGACATCGTCGAACGCATGCGGGAAACACCGACCTGCAGGCGCTCGCGACTCGTCATCGACAGCGAAGACCCGAATCTCTTCACGTTGGCGTCGGAGTGGCAGCTCGACGAGGACGCTGAAGCGTTTTTCGAGTCGCGCGAGTTTCAGACACTCAAGAGCATTCGGCTGCTGTTCAGGGAAGCTCCGGTGATCCTGCTGGACGAAGTGCAGACGCGCACGACAAGACTCATTGGCGACCGGTGATCGAGATTCGACAGGCTCAACGCCCGCGTGCGATCCCAAGCCGGGACATCCGGCTGCGGAGCGTGCTTGGTTTCAGGCCGAGGATTTGCGCCGCGCCGCCCGCGCCTTCAATGCGCCATCGACTTCCTTGAAGGACCCGGGCGATATGGCGCCGCTCGACGTCAACCAGCCTGGCGCTTTCATCGATCGGCGGCGGTTCGAGCGCCGACAGCGACAGATCGGCGATCGACAAGGTCGAGCCCATGCAGACGATCATCGCGCACTGGAGCACATTCTCCAGTTCGCGCACGTTGCCGGGCCAATGATATTCCTCGAGAACCCGCATGACGTCCGGCGGAATCTCGTCCATCCGACGGCCGAGGGTCCTGCCAAGGCGTTCGACCAGATACCGGGCCAACGGCGGAATGTCGCGCGGCCGTTCGCGTAGCGGCGGAATCGCGATCGGAAACACATTCAGGCGGTAGTACAGGTCGCGCCGGAACTGGCCGCGACGTACTTCATCAGCCAGATCCCGATTGGTGGCGGCGATCACGCGCACGTCGATGTCAATCGTGTGCGGATTGCCGAGCCGCTCGACCTGACCTTCCTGAATCACGCGCAACAATCGCGACTGCAATTCGAGTGGGAGCTCGCCGACCTCGTCGAGGAACACAGTGCCTCGATTCGCGAGCTCGAATCGTCCGATCTGGCCGGCATGCGCGCCTGTAAACGCGCCGCGCTCGTGACCGAACAGCTCGCTCTCGATCAGCGACGCGGGCAGCGCCGCGCAGTTGATGACCACGAAGGGACGATCGCTACGGCGGCCTCGATGATGAACCGCTCGTGCAAGCAGTTCTTTGCCAGTACCGGTCTCGCCCGACAGCAGCACCGTCGCTTCGGTCGGCGCGACGCGGTCGACGCGATGCATCACGTGCCGCAGCGCCTCGCTCTCGCCGACGATGTCAGGTGCATCGACGGCAAGCGAGCGGAGATTGTCGAGTCGCCGGGCCGAACGGCCGAGGACGTCGGACACGGAGTACTGTCTGGCGGCAGGCATGGTCAAGACGACAACCCCGTGATGCACCGGCTGCAACGCTGCATCGGACTCACGCGAGGCGTACTCTCCTCGCGCGCACGCATCTCACACGTGTCGAGAGCTTAGAGAAGCGTAGAGATGGCAGCTATGCAGAACCGGCACGCGGATCGGCGCCGCGCGTCACTCGTCACACCACGAACTGGCAACGCGGCAGCCTCGCCGGCTCATGCGGACACGCGACGTGTTCAGTCGGCGCGAACGGCTTGTGCTCTGCGATGAAAAGCTTCGTGACCTTGGAAGCTATCGACACAGCGCCACGCAGACCAGGCACACATGATCGAGCTGGCCTGTCCAGGCTCAACGGGATTCCGCTCGCTACGCAGGATGCCACTCAGCCTCATGAGCGCGGCGAAGAGTACGAGAAACCATGCCTCGTCGCTCACCGCAACACCGCCGTCGTCGACAACGATGTGCGTAGACCGGCCGCGTCCACGATCACGACGTTGCCCTGAATCGCCTGCGGTGAGGAAACACCGCATCGGAAGGTCGGCGTCAGCACGAATGTCCGACTGGTACCCCCGCGGACGCCGCCCAACCCTGCCGGCGGAATTGTGACGCCGGGGCCACCGACGTTCGAACCGTCCAGCAAGTGCAGCGTCAGTTCATCGACGATCACGTCGTTCACCGACGCGACGATAAGATTGACGTTCGGCGTCAGCACCGCGACATTCGCGCAATACGTGGCGGGGGCGAACGCCAGCGGCGCAGTCGTCAAGATCGCAGTCGCAGCCGGCACGGCTGCCGGAGCGATGCCTGCTGGCGTCGTGGTCCGATCGCAGGCTGCACTCGCCAGGGACGCGATCGCCACGATCACGATTGTCAAGCCGTTGGTTGTGAAATTGTGTGTCATACCGCGCCAGCCTAATTTCCCGACCGGCGTGCGACTATGCGGATCCGGCAAACCGGAACCGAACTGGCGGCGGCTCAGGCCACGCTTTGCGCGGGATCGACGATGCCGGTCCTGGACCGCTGAAGGGTCTGTGACGGGGCTTCGCCGAAGAGGGCCTTGTATTCGCCCGCGAACCGTCCGAGCTCGAAGAATCCATGCAAGGTCGCCACGTCGGTGACCGATAATGGAGGCCGTTCTCCGCCGCGAAGAGCCCGACG
>DASXGC010000089.1:0-43807 GCA_036489235.1 Vicinamibacterales bacterium | reverse complement strand
GAGCCCGATCCGAACAATCCCACGGCGGAGGCGGGCGTTTATGACGTCAAGAGCGGATCCGATGGCACCGCGATGAACGGTGAAAAGTACGCCGACTGGGACTAGGTTGGCTTCGCTGAACTGGTCCCTGGCGCTTCGTTCTTGGTTCCTGGTCCGTTCTTCGTCCTAAGTCCGTCCTATCGTCCCTGTCCCAAGTCAGTTCTGAGTTGGTCCGTCCTTAGGCCAGCGAAAATTCAAACACTGCGAAAATCACCCGGTCGCTGGAGCCGGCTGCGAACGAGAAAGTCGCGCTTGACGTCGCGTGCCATTGAACCGCTGACATCTTCAGTTCGTCGTCCGTCGAACACCGATCGCAGCATCACCCGGCGAAAACAAGTACTCCTGGCTCCGAAGGCGCCAGCCACGAATCCCTCGCCCATAAAACAAAAGGATCGTCGCGATGCTAATGCGCGATGGGCGCCTGACGACTGAATCTCTGTGACGGGAAATCTGCGACGGCGGCCGGCTCGATAGTCTCGAGCCAGCCGTGATTCAGGTGCTAACGATCAGGGGAGAATCAGCGTGGCAGTTCCTGTGGTGGACCTACCGAGCGTGTCCAGCACGGTAACTGTGATTTTATAGGTTGCCGCGTGCGAGTACTGGCTGGTGACCACTGTAGATCCTGTCAGGCCGCCGAGATCCGAGAATTGGCCGTTGCCGAAGTCGATCGAGACGTCCGCGATTCCAATGCCGACCGGAGGCGTCACTTGGATCGTGATCGCGGCGGTGTACGGATAGCTGACGATCGCCGGCACCGTCGGCAGTGTGATATTGATACTCGGGTTCGGTGTCGAGATGACGACGACACTCGTATTGACGCTGAACCTGTCACCGGCGGTATCAATCAAGGTGCCTGTGATCTGATAGGTCCCTGGGTTCGCGTACGCGTGCTGAACCGTGGCGCTGCTTCCGATTGCGCCGAGGTCTTGCAGGGGAGTTGAATCGCCCCAGCCCACCGTCAAGTCTCGAACGACCACACCGGTCGGAACAGTGACGGCAAAGGTAAATGTCGACGGTGTTCCGGCGCTGGCGGCAGTCGGCGCGGTAATAGCCAGAGTCGGAGCGCCGGACACATTGATAATGACACTGCCAGACGATTGCCCGGTCGCGGTCGGAGTCGTTCCGGTTCCTCCAGTCGCCGGCGCGCTGCTGCTGCCGACGGTGGCAGTGACGGTCGCCGTCACAACTGTCTGCAGTGTGGTATTCGCCGTGCCGTTGGTGTCGGTCAGGACAGTCGTCGAAGCAAGCGAGCCCGCCGTCGTCGTGAAGGAGACCGGCGCACTCGGAAGCGGATTGCCATTCACGTCGTACACTGATGCCGATATGGCGGAGGTGCCGCCGATCGACCCCAGCAACGCCGGGTTCGCATTGATGGAAACGCGTCCGACCGCGGCACTGCCGACCGCGATCCGGACGACGTTGTTGGTCGTCGCTGTTGTCGTCGAGCCGGTGCCGGTGGTCGCGCCGCCACCTGCGCCGCCAGAAATTGCGGTGATGACAGCCGTGCCGTTCGAGTTTCCCGCGCTGAAAGTGGTGGTAGCGCGGCCGGCCGAATCGGTTTGGGCTTCGGACGGCTGAATCGTCCCGAGGCTCGTCGTAAAGGTGACGGTGGTGCCGCTGTGCGGCGCCGTGCCTGACGCTTCGATCACCTGTGCAATCAGCTGGGTGGTCCCGTTCACCGGCACAGCCGTGTTCGACGAGGTGAGAGTAATGGTCGATCCGCTCGGCGCGAGCAACGGGACCCGTTCACAAGTGATCGCCAGCAGCGATGACACCGTGAGGAAGACGGCAGCCGGGACAGTCCCGCGGAAGCGTGGTAGCATGAATGCGATAACCATCTTAGTTCCCATGAAGTTAGCGGGTCAAGCCAGCCGGTCGAATCGCACTCGGAATCCCGAACACGGCTATGCGATGGCCGCGCTGCTCGTGGCGATGAGTGTGATGGCGATCATGATGACCGCCGTGATGCCGGTCTGGCGTCATCAGGCGCAGCGCGAAAAAGAAGACGAGTTGGTGTTTCGCGGCCTGCAGTACGTGCACGCGATTGGACTGTTCCAACGCAAGTTCGCCAACGCATATCCGCCGACCGTCGACGTCCTCGTCGAGCAGCGTTTTCTGCGCAAGAAATTCAAGGATCCGATTACCAACGACGATTTTGCCCTGATTCCTGCCGGTGGAGCGCTGCCCGGCGCTACGCCAGCCGCGGGGAACGCCAGCGGCGGCCGCGGCACTTCGCCCTCGTCGGCTCCGTCGCCGACCAGCGGTTCTGCGAGCGGCGGTGCGGCGAGCGGGCAGGTCGGTTCGGCTTTGCGGAATACGGCGTCGATCGGGACACCCGGAGCCGCCGGCGCCGTTACCGGGATCAGCGGTGTCACGAGCAAGAGCAAAGACGCCTCCATTCGTATTTACAACGGACGCAGCCACTACAACGAGTGGGCGTTTGTTTATGTCGCCACCACCCAGGCTCCCGGCGCCGGCGGCGCGGGCGGACCAGGCGGCCGCGGGACTGGTCAACCCGGACCAAACGGGCCCGGCGGCGTCGGTGGCGTCGGCGGCCGAGGACGCGGTCCCAACGGCCCCGGCGCGCCCGGATCGCCAAACGGTCCGGGTGGACGCGGCTTCGGCCCGGGCCCGATGCCGATCCAGCCGCTGTTTCCACCACCACCTGGCCGAGGTCACTGAGCTTAGGACGCCGCGGCACGTGCGCTGGCCGAGTCCTGCCCGGGCGAGCCGTTTCACTTACCACCCAGACTCGGTGCTGAGGTTGCGTCCGATCGCGACCGCCGCCGCGGCTGACACCGCGAGCAGCACCGCACCGACGGCGGCGCTGCGGAGCAGGATCTCGCCGACGCCGAACAGCGCGCCGTACACCAGCACGCAGCCAAGCAGGGCGTTCAGGAGTTCCTGAGCCAGCGATCCTGGGCCTGGCGGAACACCGGTCGCAGCGGCGACCGAAGTCCAGCCGCGGCCTCGTGGCCTGACCCGACGATAGAACGATTCGAGTGTCTGCGCTGGCTCCGGCGGAGTCAGCCACGTCACCGCCAGCCATGCGATTGTCGTCGTGCCGACGGTGATGAGCACGATGTAGGCGAAGTCGCGCGGCCGATCGGAATCCCACCTCAACCCCAGCTGAAGGTACAGCGACACCGCCGCAGCGACTGCCATCGCCGACACCTCGGACCACGCGTTGATGCGCCACCAGAACCACCGCAGCAGCAGCACGCTGCCGGTGCCCGCGCCGGTGACGATCAGCAGCTTCCACGCCTGCTCGATCGACGCCAGATGAAGTGTCACGTAGATGGAAAGCACCATGAGGCCGAGCGTCACCGCCTGCGATATGACGACGTACTCGCGCTCGGCGCCGCGCCGGCGAATGAAGCGCCGGTAGAAATCGTTGACCACATAGGATGCGCCCCAATTGAGTTGGGTGCCGATAGTGGACATGTACGCGGCGGCAAATGCCGCCAGCATGATGCCGCGCAGCGCCGGCGGGAAAACGTGCGGGTCCATGAGCGTTCGGACATATCCCGATTCCTTATCCACAAGATTGGGATAGAGCACCAGTGACGCGAGAGCCGTCAGAATCCACGGCCACGGGCGAATCGCGTAGTGCGCGATGTTGAACCACAACGTGGCGAACAGACCGTCGCGCTCCGTGCGAGCCGAGAAAATCCGCTGCGCCACATAGCCGCCACCACCAGGCTCGGCGCCGGGATACCAGCTGGCCCACCAGCTGACGCCGAGATACACGAACAGCGTGATCGCCGGCATCCACGCGGAATCGGTGGACGGAAAAAATGTCAGCCGCGATCCGCTCCCGGCAGTCGCGTCGAGTGCGTTGATCTGTTCCTTCAACGCGCTCAGACCGCCGACCGAGCGGACAGCGAAATGCGCGAGCGCGACCACCATCCCCATCTTTAGTACGAACTGAACCAAGTCGGTGACCAGCACGCCCCAGAGTCCGGCCAGCGTCGTATAAAAGGCGGTGAACAGCAGCATCGCCAGGAGCGCCCACAGCGCTCCCGTCGCGTCGAGGCCGAGCGTCACCTGCAGGATCTTCATCATCGCCAGGTTGACCCAGCCGATGACGATGCAGTTGATCGGGATACCGAGATAGAGAGCGCGAAAGCCACGCAGGAAGGCGGCGGGGCGGCCGGAGTAACGGAGTTCCGCGAGCTCGACATCGGTCATGACGCCGGCGCGACGCCAGAGCCGCGCGTAGACGAACACGGTGAGCATGCCGCTCGCGGCCATATTCCACCATAACCAGTTGCCCGCAATGCCATAGCGGGCGACCATACCGGTCACGACCAGCGGCGTGTCGGCAGCAAATGTCGTGGCGACCATCGATGTGCCGGCGAGCCACCAGGGCACGTTCCGGCCGGAGAGGAAAAACTCCGTCGTGCTGCCACGCGCCACCCGCGAGTAGTACAGACCAATCGCGAGATTGAGACCGAAGTACCCGGCGATGACGATCCAGTCGATGACGCTGAGGGTCATTGTCTGGCGGGTGGGCGCGCGATCACAGGTCACCCAATGCGTCGTGAAAGTCGCGCCGGACAGTGCGGATCTCGTCGAGCGTTCCGCCGCCGCACGCGCGATTCGTCAGCAAAACGAAGTACCGATCGCGCAGCGGGTCGATCCATAACGAGGTGCCGGTGAAACCGACGTGGCCAATTGCGGCCGGTGTCATCCGCTGGCCGCACGACGAGGTGGTCAGCATCGTGTCCCAGCCGAGCGCTCGCGAACTTCCAGTCACGGAGCCGCGTGCTGTGAACGCTTTTACCAGGGTTGGAACGAACGGCGCGGGCTGATCTGTGCCGCCGCGCGCCGCTCGCAGCACGGTACGTGCGAAGTTCCCGACCGCCGGCGCTGATCCGAACAGGCCAGCGTGTCCGGCGACGCCGCCGAGCGCCGCGGCGTAGTTGTCGTGCACCTCGCCCTGCAGCAGCCGGCCGCGGCGGCCGTCATCGTCCATCGGCCTGGTGGGCGCCGCTCGTTTGCGATTTTCTACGGTCAGGCCGAACGTCAACTCGGCGCCGGCGATTCGCAAGAAGAGTTCCGCCAGCGGTGCGGAGCCACGGTCGGACGCCAGGAATCCGAGCAGGATGAATCCGAGATCGCTGTAGACCGACGCCGACGCCGGAGCGTATTCGAGCGGCATGACGCAGATCTCGTGCTCGAATTCGCGGCGTCCAATCGGTGGTGCGTCGATCAGCCGAGCGGGCAGACCGGAAGCGTGCTCGAGGAGATGGCGAATCGTGACGTGTTCGCGGTCACGACCCCGCCATTCGGCGAAGCAGGCCGAAACACGCTCGTCGAGGTCCAACGCGCCTGTCCGAGTCAACTCCATGAGGGTGCTGGTCGTCGAGATGACCTTCGTGAGCGACGCCAGATCGAACGGCGTGTCGATGGAGGTCGTGGACGCAGCGGCGTCGAACGTCAGGGTTCCAAAGGCCTCGGTCCACACTACATCGCTGCTGTTGCCGACTTCGACGGCGGCCGCCGGAAAGACGCCGGCAGCAGCGGCGCCTTCGATGACGCGACGCGCGTCATCGACTGGCACGGCTCACCATCAATCCAACCGTCACACACATCGCGGCACCAGCCACCACGTACCACGTCCAGGCCAAAGGCGTGAAAATTCGAACACCGACCATCGCGACGAGTGACGCACCGATGCCGGCGATCGCGCCATTCTCGGTGGCGCTGCGGGTCAGGACGCCGAGCAGAAACGCGCCAAGCATCGGGCCATACACAATCGATGCGATCGTCAGACCAACAGTGAACACCGACCCCCAGCCTCGCGCCAGCACAGCGATGGCGATCAGGATCACTCCCCAGGCCGCTGTCAGCCAGCGAGACAACTGCAACAGACGGCGGTCGTCCGTCTGCGGGCCGGCCAGCGGTCGATAGAAATCGAGAACGGTCGTTGAGGCCAGCGAATTCAGCGAGCCGCTCAAATTTGACATCGCGGCGGCGAAGATCGCTGCAATGACGAGTCCGGCGACGCCGTGCGGCAGGCTACGGACGATGAAAGCAGGGAAGATCTCGTCGTCACTCGACAGTGCCGGCAGCGTGTGGGTCCGGTAGTAAGCATGCAACATCACCCCGATGGTCAGAAACAACGCGAACTGCGCGAACACGACGAACCCCGACAGAATCAGTGCCTTTTGGGCCTCGCGTTGGTTCCGGCAGGTCAGCAGGCGTTGCACCAGCAACTGATCGGTCCCATGTGACGCCATCGTCAGGAAACACCCACCGATGAGCCCGGCCCAGAACGTGTACGGCACGGTTAGATCCCACGACCAGGACACGAACGCGAGCTTTCCCGATTCGCGCGCATCGTCTGCAATCGCCGACCACCCACCGGGCACCAGGTGGACGAGCATGTACACCGCCAGCAGCGATCCGGCGACGTAAATCACCAACTGCACCAGGTCAGTCCAGATGACGGCTGCAATGCCGCCTTCGAACGTGTACACCAGCGTCAAAAGACCGACGATGATGATGGACCACAGCCACAGATGGGGAAGTCCCGGCACACTGGCGCCGAGCACCGCCGATAGCACCAGAGACGCGGCGAAGACCCGGACGCCTTCGGCAAGGGCGCGCATCACGAGGAAGAGAGACGCCGCGAAATGTTTTGCGCGCGAGCCGAACCGTCGGTTGAGAAGTTCGTACGCCGTGAGCATCTCGCCTTGAAAGTAGGCGGGAATGAACAGCCAGGCGATCACGAAGCGGGCAACAATGTACCCCGCGACCACCTGAAGGTACATGAAATTGCCGCCCTGCTCGGGACGCGGAAAGGCCGCATAAGCGATCGCCGGTGCGCCGATGAGGGTCAGCGTGCTGGTTTCGGTGGCGACGATCGACAGGCTGACCACCACCCAGGAAGTGTTGCGGCTTCCGAGGAAATAGTCCTTGACCGTTCGGTTGGTGGCACGGAATCGGCTGCCGAAGGCGGTAATCCCGGCCAGGTAGACCGCAAGGACCGCGTAGTCGACAACCGAGAATCCCATCAGCCAGTCAGTCGCGGAACATCAGGTAGAACGAGAGCATCGCGCGTCGGCCGCGTTGCACAGGGATGCACTGAGCATGAAGGCGGCGAGCGTAACATAGAACATGCGCGTTTTGGGGATCGACGCCGGCGGCACCAAGACCGTGTGTCTGCTCGCCGATGAACACGGCACCACCATAGCGGAAGGACGCGGGCCCGGCGCCAACCTGCATGCAGCTGGCGAGCTCGCCGTCGAGAAAGTGCTGCACGAGGTGATGGAGTCGGCGATCGGCGATCGCATGGTCGATGGCCGGCCAATCGTGCCTGATGCGATCTGTCTCGGCATCGCCGGCGTCGATCGCGAAGACGAGGCGCGGGTGGTACGGGCGATCATGCGGCGCATCGGCTACAAGTCTCGCGTGCTGGTCGTGAACGACGCGTTGATCGCGCTGGTTGCGGGGGTTGGCGACGCTCCAGGCATCGTCGTGATCGCGGGCACCGGATCGATTGCGTACGGGCGGAATGCCGCTGGCGAGGCCGCGCGCGCCGGCGGCTGGGGGCACATGATTGGCGACGAGGGCAGCGGCTATTGGATCGGCCGCGAAGCGCTCGCCGCGGTGATGCGGGCTGCCGACGGCCGCGGGCCCGCGACTGGATTGACCGCGGAAATGCTCGGGCATTTCAACGTCGCCGAGGTGCCGAGGCTTCCCCGGATGGTCTACGATCGGGAGTTGCCCCGTGCGGCAGTCGCGGCGTTGGGTCCTCTCGTCCAGCGGATGGGCGAGCAGGGCGATGCGGTGGCGACTCGTATCCTCGAGCGCGCCGCGGACGAACTGGTGCTGGCCGCTCAGTCGGTGGCCGCCCGGCTCGCGATGCGCGGCGACGAATTCACGTTTTGCCTGGCGGGTGGCGCGTTCCGGGTGGTGCCGTGGCTGGCGGTGGAACTGCCACCGCGCCTCGTCGAGGTCGCACCGCGATGTCGAGTGCGAATCCTGGAAGAAGAACCCGCGGTCGGTGCGGTGTGGCTCGCGATCGCCGAAGCCAGAGGCGGCGCGAAGGTGCCTGTCTACAAGCGCCTGATGGCCGACGATTGACGCAAATCGGTGGAGAGCTCGTGCGCCTACGTGTGTTTCGGTCCGTTGACTTGCTGGCTCAACGCCTGGCGCTGGAGCTGTCCCGTGCCCTCGAGGTAAACCCGTCGCTGGTGTTGGGACTCGCGACTGGGCGCACGCCGATTCCGTTGTATCGAGAGCTGGTCCGGCTTCATCAGGCCGGCCACGCCGATTTCAGTCGTGCCGCGACCTTCAACCTCGACGAATTCATCGGTCTTCCGGCTCGCGACCCGCGCGGTTACCGGGCATTCATGGATCGTCACCTGTTCGCGGGCGTCAACCTGTCGCCGCGTCGCATCAATTTCCTGAATGGCGCCGCACCGGACCTGGTGCGGGAATGCGCGCGATACGAGCGCGCGATTTCGCGGGTCGGTGGGATCGACGTTCAGATCCTTGGCCTCGGCGCCAATGGCCACATCGGCTTCAACGAACCGGGGTTGTCGCTCATCTCCCGTTCGCATCGGACGCCTCTGACGGCGCAGACCCGCCGCGCCAACGCGGCGCTCTTCAACCACAAACTCGCGGATGTTCCACGGGAGGCGCTGTCGATGGGGATGGCGACGATTCTTGGCGGGAGACGGATCGTACTGGTGGCGACCGGAGCGGCCAAAGCGCGTTGTGTTCAGCGCGCGCTGGAGGGGCCGGTGACGCCGCGGCTACCGGGATCGTTTCTGCAGCTGCATCCGCGCGTCGAATTCTGGCTCGACCGGCGCGCGGCGGAGCGGCTCGGTTCAGCCCACTCTCAATAGTGCTTTCAACCGCGCTTCGACGTCCTCGCCGATCGCGTCTTTGACGAAGTCGTGGGCTTTGCGGAGTCGCGCGATCGCCTGTGGATGGGTCAGGCCGCCCTTCTGCATCACGATCGCGGCCTTGACGTTCCAGTGCGCACGCCGCAGCAACTTGTCTGCCTCGTCATATTCGAGGCCGGTGACGATGATGATGATCCGTCGGGCCCGGTCGCGCAGCTTTTCCGATCCCATCTGCACGTCGACCATCAGGTTGCCGTAGGTCTTGCCGATCCGGATCATCGACGCGGTGGTCAGCATGTTGAGAACCATCTTCGTCGCGGTCCCGGCCTTGAGCCGCGTGGATCCCGCAATCACTTCAGGTCCAACCGCGGGGGCAATCGTCAGGTCGACGAAGGTCTGCAGCTCGGTGCGCGGATCACAGGTGACGAACACGATTTTCGAGCCCGCGCGGCGGGCGCGCGTCAGTCCGCCACGGACGAACTGGGTCATCCCGGACGCCGAGACGCCGATCACCACGTCCTTGGTCGTCGGTCGCAGGCGATTCACCGACCGCGCCCCTTCTTCGTAGTTGTCCTCGACGCCTTCGCGCGCTTTCAGAATCGCGCCCTTGCCTCCGGCCATGATCGCCTGGACAAGATCGGGGCTAGTGCCGAAGGTCGGCGGCATTTCCGCCGACTCGAGGACGCCGAGGCGCCCGCTGGTGCCGGCGCCGACGAAGATGATGCGTCCGCCCTTGCGAAGCGCCTGCGTGATGATCTCGACCCCGACCGCGATGCGCTCTTTTTCGCGCTGCACCGCCGCCAGCATCTTGCGATCCTCGTTGAGCATGCCTTCGACGATGTCGGCGGGCGAGAGCTTGTCGATGGCGAGAGTGGCAGGATTAATCTGCTCGGTCGGCAGCGACTGCCATTTCGAACGGACAGGCATGCGTTCAGGACCTCGGAACGAAGGCGCGAATACTATCATAGTCGGGAGTGGGGAGCCGGGAGTCGATGTCAGGAGTCAGCCAGCCTTGAGCGAGTCCGTCGATGCGTACCTGGACCATCTGCGGGTCGAGCGTCGGCTGGCGGACCTGACGCTCGAGAGCTACGGCCGCGATCTGCGGGCGCTGCTCGCATTTGCCGCCGGTGTCGAGCGTTCCGCAGAGTCCCTTGATCGAGCCGCGCTCGAAGAGTTCGTTCGCGAACAGATGACGGCCGGACTGTCGCCACGCTCGGTGGCGCGTATGGTCGCTTCGGTGCGCGGCTTCTATCGGTTTCTCGTACTCGACCGCCGCCTGACCAGCAACCCCGCGGACGACCTGCGGCCGCCTCGCGCGTGGCCGTCGCTGCCCAAGTTTCTGTCGGTCGATGAGGTCGATCGGTTGCTCGCCCAGCCCGACGTGGCATCGCCGCTCGGACTTCGGGATCGAGCCATGATTGAACTGCTGTACGCCACCGGTCTGCGCGTCAGCGAACTGGTCGGGGTCCGTCAGTCGGATCTGCATCTTTCCGAGCACTACCTGACCTGCGTGGGAAAGGGCAGCAAGGAACGGCTGGTGCCGATCGGCGAGCAGGCGAGCGAGTGGATCGAGCGCTACCGATCGAACGGACGCCCGCAGCTGCTCAAGGGCGCCGCGTCACCGCGGCTCTTTCTGAATGCGCGCGGCGGCGCGTTGAGCCGGATCGGCTTCTGGAAGGCGCTGAAGCGGTACGGGCTGGAGGCCGGTCTGCCGCGATCGTTGAGCCCGCACGTGCTCCGTCACTCGTTCGCGACCCACCTGCTCGAACGCGGCGCCGATCTGCGCGCGATCCAGTTGATGCTCGGCCACGCCGACCTCTCGACCACGCAAATCTATACCCACGTCCTCGAGGCGCGGCTGCGGACGATTTACGATCGCTTTCACCCGCGGGCCTGATTCTGCTAAACTAGCGTGTTTGTCAGCCTGATTTTTTAACACTTCGAAGGAGCTCGCATGAGCCGTAAAGGACGGCATCTCTTCACATCTGAATCGGTCACCGAGGGGCATCCGGACAAGATCGCCGACCAGATTTCCGATTCCATCCTCGACGCCATTCTGACGCAGGACCCGGTCAGCCGCGTCGCCTGCGAAACGCTGGTCACTACCGGACTGGCGGTCGTCGCCGGCGAAATCACGACCAGCGCCTACGTCGATTTCCAGGAGGTCGTGCGCGCGACCATCAACGAGATCGGTTACAACCGAGGCAAGTACGGCTTCGATGGTGAGACCTGCGCCGTTCTGTCCTCGATTCACAGCCAGTCACCGGACATCGCGATGGGCGTCGACACCGGCGGCGCTGGCGATCAAGGCATGATGTTCGGTTTTGCGTGCACCGAAACCGAAGAGCAGATGCCGCTGCCGATCATGCTGGCGCACAAGCTGGTCAAGGGGCTGTCGTGCTTGCGCCGGGACGGCACGCTCGATTACCTCCGGCCGGACGGCAAGTCCCAGGTCACGGTCGAATACGACGGCAATCGCCCGGTTCGGGTCGATGCGGTCGTCGTCTCCAGCCAGCACAGCCCGCTCGTCACCCAGGAAACGATGAAGGAAGACATCATCGAGAAGATCATCAACAAGGTGATCCCTGCGGAGTTGATGGACAAGAACACCAAGGTCTACGTCAACCCGACCGGCCGTTTCGTCGTCGGCGGGCCGCACGGCGATGCCGGCGTCACCGGGCGCAAGATCATCGTCGATACCTACGGCGGCGCGGCGCCACATGGCGGCGGCGCGTTCTCGGGCAAGGATCCGACGAAGGTCGATCGCTCGGCCGCTTATATGGCGCGCTACATCGCCAAGAACGTGGTCGCATCGGGCGTCGCCGAGCGCGCGCTCGTGCAACTCGCGTACGCAATCGGTGTCGCCGATCCGGTGTCCGTGATGGTGCACACCGAAGGCACCGGCCGGATTCCCGAAGAGAAGATCACCGAGATCGTTCGCTCGCACTTCAAGCTCACGCCGCGCGGCATCATGGAAGAGCTCGAATTGCGCCGGCCGATCTACAAGAAGACTGCGGCGTTCGGTCACTTCGGTCGCACCGAGCCCGAGTTCTTCTGGGAGCGGACCGACAAAGCGGCCGCGATCAAATCGGCGGCGGGCCTGTAACCGCGAGTCTGTGAAGAGGATCCTCATGGTGACGGCGGCCCTCGTGGCCGCCGTTGCTGTTTGGATCGCCTTCACCATCCCACCCCATCGGCAGGCGCTTCCGGTCTTCGATGCCGGCACCGTGCCTGGCGTCGTTCATATCCACACCAACCGCTCAGACGGACTCAGCGGCCCCGACGAAATTGCCGCCGCCGCGGCTCGCGCCGGACTGAAGTTCGTGGTGCTGACCGATCACGGTGACGCCACTCGAACACCAGCGCCGCCGATCTATCGCTCGGGCGTGTTGTGCCTGGAGGGCGTAGAGATCAGCACCAACGGTGGTCACTACCTCGCGCTCGACATGCCCGCGTCGCCGTACCCGCTGGCGGGCGAAGCCCGCGACGTCGTCGAAGACGTCCGGCGGCTTGGCGGGTTCGGCATCGTGGCACACCCGGATTCGCCCAAGCCGCAATTGCAATGGCGCGACTGGACGACGCGGTTTGACGGTGTGGAACTGCTCAATCCGGACACGAGCTGGCGAGTTCTTGCGGCCCAACCTGGCTGGTCGGCGAAGCTGCGGCTGCTGAATGGACTGCTCGGATATGCCTTTCGCCCGGTCGAGAGCATGGCCGCTATGATCCAGCCCACCGGCGTCCTCCTTCAGTGGGAGGCGCTCGCGGAGCGTCGGCGAGTGGTCGTCATGGCCGGAGCCGATGCCCATGCGAGGCTGGCGCTTCGCAGCGGCGCGGAGCTGGCGCAGGGACGTTACGTACTGCCGCTGCCAGGTTACGAGTCGTCTTTCGAGTTGCTCTCGATCCGCGTGCGACCCGAAGCGCCGCTGTCCGGCGATGCCGTCACTGATGGCCGGCTCATCATGCGCGCGATTCGGGCCGGACACCTGCACACCGTGATCGACGGGCTCGCGTCACCGGCCGCATTCGAGTTCAGCGCGACCAACGAACACGGCACCGTGCACGAAGGTGACGAGATCAGTGCAGCGGGTTCGCTCGCGCTCCACGTTCGAACCAACGCGCCACCGGACTTCACGACGGTCATCCATGAGGGCATCCGCACGCTCGCCGCGCAGCGTGGTGCCGAGGACTGGACGGTCCACGCGACCGGCGAGCCGGCGGTGTTCTGGGTCGAAATTCTTTCCGGTGGACGGCCGACGCCCGTGACCTGGCTCCGCAGTAATCCGATCTACGTCAGAGGTGATCGACCGACCGAAGGGGAACCGATCCATGCCGCAAGTGACCCCGTCAGTCGCCCGCTCTTTGATGGAGCATCGCCGCTGGGATGGGCGGTCGAGCACGACGCGGACTCACAGGCGTCCGTGAACGTCACGTCGATCGGTGGAGGCAAGGAATTGGAGTGGGCCTACCGCCTAGCCGACACTCCCGGCACTCGTCAGACCGCGGTGCTGGTCGTGGACACACCCGACGGCATCGCTCAATTCAACCGGCTGTCGTTTACGGTTCGCTCGGATCACCCGATGCGCGTATCGGTGCAGTTTCGCGGCGGAATCGGACCTGGCCCAGAGGATCGCTGGCAGCGATCGGTGTTTGTCGATCGCTCAACCCAGGTGCGGTCGGTAAACTTCGACGATGTGACGCCAGTCGGCCCGACGCGCACGGTGGCGCCACCGCTCGAGCAGATTCGCAACATCCTGTTTGTGGTCGATCGGACCAACGCCAAGGCTGCGGATGCCGGTCACCTCTGGATCACGCGGGCCGAACTGCAGCACTGAGCGGGTCAGGTCCTGACGGTCAGCAGCATGTAGACGGCGGCGGAGCCGAAAAGAATATTCGGCGCCCACGCCGACAGCATCGGCGACAACCATCCCCCGGCGCCAAGCGCGGTGAAGATGCTCAGCGCCGTCCAGTAGACGATCGCGAGAATCAGCCCGACGCCGATACCAAACAGCGCGCCACTGCGTCGAAGCGACGCAGCGAATGGCACTGCCAGCAGTGTCATGATCAGCGTCACGAATGGGAACGCGATCTTCTTGTGCAGATCCACGACGTAGGGCACGACGTGGTAGCCGCTGCTTTGAAGCTGCACGATGTACTGTTTGAGTTCCCCGTAGGTCATGTGATCGGTTTCGGGAATTTCTGTTTTGAAGTAACTGGGCGGCTCCAGCATCAGCGTGCGATCGGTGAATGGCGTATAGGTGACGACGTCGCTGGTGACCTTGCGGCGGGTGACAGTCGAAAATTCGCGCCGCCAGCCCTGATTCGCGCGCCAACTCACGGTCGTCTGACCGTCGGCTGCGGTCTGCCGCACCAGATTTACACGCTGGGCCCTGGTCACGCTGCGAAGCTTCCATGCCTGCTGGTCCAACTGAAACAACGACAGGCCGGTGAAGGTATCCGACCGGGGATCAAAAAACTGGTAGCGGTAGATGTCGCCACTCTTGCCGAGAATCCACTGGCGGTTCAACACGCCGAACTGCGGCACCGGGAAGCCGCGGATGATTGCGTTCAAGCGCGCCGCCTCGCGATTCGACTCGGCGAGGACGTGCTCCTGCATCTCGAACAACACCCCGCTGCACACCATGCCGAAGAGCAGGAGCGGCAGGGTAGAGCGATACAAGCTGATGCCGCAGGCCCGCATCACGATCAGCTCGCTGTTTTTCGTGAGCAGGCCGACGGTCACCAGCGTCGCCAGCAACGCGGCCAGCGGAATGATGAAATAGATGTACTGCGGCGTCTCGAAATAGAAATAACGCAGCATCATGCCCGCGGTCGCGACCCCGCCGAACAGCTTGTCGGCGAGGTCGATGAACGTCGAGATGTAGAAGATGCCGACCAGCGCGACGAATGCGAGACCGAACACCGACAGGTACTGACGCGACACGTATCGGTCCAGCAGGCTCGGGCCGGGCCAGTCGATGTTCGGCACTCTCAGAACGATCACGACGCCGCGCGGCGCCCGTGTGGCGCCGCCCACCACCGTGGCGGTTTCTGCGACCGAGGTCGTCTTACCGAACGGCCACAGTGCTGACAAATTGACGCGAATCGGTTGATCGGACGAGCCGGCCCGCCA
Source organism: Vicinamibacterales bacterium (assembly GCA_036489235.1). GTDB lineage: Bacteria > Acidobacteriota > Vicinamibacteria > Vicinamibacterales > CAVVIG01 > CAVQFC01. The sequence goes on along the minus strand of DASXGC010000089.1, from coordinate 28,777 downwards.
CAGTACCAGCCCGACGCCAGCCAGACCGAGCACGATGTTCACGACCCACGGCGCGAGCCCGGCTGGCAACGCCCCCGCCCTCGCCGCCGCGCGCGAGGTGTAGAGCAGGACGTAGTACGCGAACACCACCCCGGTCCCGAGCGCGAAGCTCGCGAGCTTGCCGTCTTTTCGGCTGGTCGCTCCGAGCGCCACGCCAATCAGCGCGAGTACGAAGCAGGCCGCCGGCAGCGAGAACTTCTGCTGGATCGTGTAAATCTGCATCGAGTCCGGGAGGTTCTTGGTCCTGTTCTCGGCGGCGGTCGCGCGCAGCTCGGCAACCGTCTTCTCGTTGTCTCCTTTGATGATTTGGGTGCGTGGGAACACCGTTTCCCAATTCATGTTCAGAGCGAGACTTTCCGAATATCCGACGTCGTACGCCTCGGGCTTATTGGGGAACGTTACGTGCCTGGTGACCTGCTCGAGCACCAGCTGCACGGTCTTGGTGTTCCGATCGATGACGAGTCGTCCGGCTTTCGCCACGTAGACGGTGGTCTGATCCGTCTGCGTGTCGTCCGCCAGGAACACGTCGTGCCAGCCGGTCTCGGGCAGGATGTCGCGGACGTAAATGACCCGGTTGGGGAAGTTCTGAAAAAATACGCGCGGTTTGATGTCGCTTTCCGCGCCGGAAGCGATGACCTCGAAGGTGATTTGCCGGAAGGTCTGGTTCGCGTCCGGCAGCGCGTAAATCATTTCATAGCCGGTCGCCAGGCACGCGACGACCGCCATCAGAGCGATTGGCCGTGCGACCCGGAAAACGCTGACGCCGCACGCCTGCAACGCCACGAATTCACGGTCCGCGGACAGGCGGCCCAACCCGAACAGGATGCCGTAAAGCAGCGCCATCGGAATGGTCAGCGCCAGGGCCTGCGGGGTGAGCGTGTACAGCAGGCGGGCGACCACGCTCCAGCGCACGCCGGCGGCAATGAGCGCCGCGGCGTTCTGCATGATCGGCGGCATCATGAGCACGAAGGTCAGTCCGACCAGCGCCATGAGGCACGGCGGGATCAGCTCACGAATGACGTAGCGGTCGAGTGTCTTCACCTCGCACTAGACTACAACGTATGACCCGAGTTGCCCTGTTGTGGCACATGCACCAGCCGTTTTACGAGGACCTGGCTACCCACGAGCACATCCTGCCGTGGGTCAGACTGCACGCGCTCAAGGACTACTACGGCATGGTCGCCATGCTGCGCGAGTTTCCGAACGTCCGGATGACGTTCAACCTGGTGCCGTCGATGCTGGTGCAGCTCGAGGCCTTTGCCGAGAATCGCGCCCGCGATCGGACACTCGAATTGAGTCTGAAGCCGGCCGACGAACTCGATCCCGGCGACATCGACTTCGTGCTCGAGAACTTTTTTCACGCGCACCGGCAGCGGATGATCGACGCGTATCCCCGGTACGCGGAGCTGCGCGAGCGCCGCGGCGACGGGTTCACCACTCCGGGCGAGCGGGCCGCGGCTGCTGGGCGCTTCAGCCAGGACGATTTGCGCGATCTGCAGGTGTGGCACAAGCTCGCCTGGATCGATCCGCTCTATCTCGAGGGCGATCCGCGGGTTGCGGGGCTGGTCGCCAAGGGGCGCGGCTTTTCCGAAGGAGACAAGGTCGTGCTGAGGGAGGTCGAGCTGGAGCTGCTCAACAAGGTCATTCCCGAGTACCGGGACGCGGCGGCTCGAGGCCAGATCGAGATTTCAGCGTCACCCTTCTATCACCCGATCCTGCCGCTCTTGTGCGATACCGAGATCTACAAGCGAACCCATCCGGACACGAAGCTGCCGCGGCGGCGATTCCAGCGGCCGGAAGACGCCGCCGAGCAACTGTCCCGGGCGGCCGCTTGCCACGAACGCCTCTTCGGTCAGCGTCCGGTTGGTCTGTGGCCGTCCGAGGGATCGGTGTCCGACGCGATGGTCCCGCTGGTGACCGAGGCCGGGTTCGGTTGGATGGCGACCGACGAAATGATTCTTGCCCGCAGCCTGGACGTCGATTTCACCCGAGACAGCCGCGGCCACATCGAGCAGCCTGAGCGGCTCTACACGCCGTACCGGATCCGGATTGGCGAGGCCGAGGTGTCGTGCGTGTTTCGCGATCACGTGCTCTCGGATCTGATCGGCTTCACTTACTCCGGTTGGGATCCGGAGGCGGCGGCGGACGATTTCGTGGCCAGGATGGTCGAGGCGGGGGGCCGTTATCGGGCCAGGACCGGCGGGGGAGAGGCAGTGATCCCGATCATTCTGGACGGCGAAAATGCCTGGGAGCACTTCGCCGGTGGCGGCCGGCCGTTCCTTCGTGCGTTGTACCGTCGCCTGTCTGCCCACCAGGAACTTCAAACCGTGACCATGGCGCAGGCGTGCCGTCCAGAGGGTCCCGGGCTGCCAGGCATCTTCCCCGGATCGTGGATCGACGCCAACTTCTACATTTGGATTGGCCACGCCGATGATCAGACGGCGTGGAGCCAGCTTGGGGACGCGCGGGCCGCGCTCGACGCTGCGCACCCGGACGCCGAATCGGCGGCTGAAGCCCGCGAGGAGATTCTGATCGCCGAAGGCAGCGACTGGTTCTGGTGGTACGGCGACGACCATTCCTCCGCTCACGACGAGGCATTCGACGATCTGTTCCGCCGGCACCTCAGGAATGCCTACCAGCACCTTCAGCTCCCGGTGCCCGGCGAGCTCTACGTGAGCAACATCACGACTGGTGGTCTGGCCCCTGCCGAAACCCAACCAACCGCCTTGCTTTCGCCGGTGCTGGACGGCGAAGTAACCAGCTACTTCGAGTGGCTGGGGGCCGGACTGTTCGAGGTTCGCGAACTCGCAGGCGCGATGCACAGGAGCGACGCGTCCACGGCGACGATAGCCGCGATCCGCTTCGGTTTCGGTCGCCGTCATCTGTTTGTCAGGATTGACGGAAATCAGCCTGTCCGCGACCTGCTTAGTCGCGGCTGCGAAGTGCGCCTCACGTTCGTGGCGCCTGAAGGCGTCCAGTTCGCGGTGACGATGATTGACGGGCGGCCGGAGGGACGATATCGCGCCCAGGCAAACACGCCGCCCGGTTGGACCGATCGAGGGCCGGGTGGTGCAGCCGTAGCTGCGGGAACCGTGCTCGAGCTGTCGCTGCCGCTAAGCGATTTATCCCTGGCTCCCGGTCAAGCCACGGCATTCGTCGTCGAAGTCGACCAGGCCGGCGCTGAGCTCGAACGCCATCCAGGCAGCCGGCCGATTGCCGTGACGGTGCCGGATCAAACGTTCGAAGCCCGGCAGTGGCGCGCGTAGCACCAATCTTTGGGCGAGGCCCCGCAAGCATCTCCGCAATCCATCAACAGGCAGGTTTATTTACCCATTTCCGATGAGTCCGATAATGTATGTTATGTTAACTAATAGGTAGGTGCTGCCCTCGGTAAGAGAACTGGCCGTGGCCCTGGCCAGCATCAGCCCCATGTGCGTCAGTCGCCATCGCGCCCGTCAACGTTTGGGCCGCGCCCGCTGAGCGTTCCCACTACTCCGGGATCGGCGGCGTGTCGTCGTCCTGTCTCGAGCTTGCACTTGTTCGGGGGTTGGTCGGGTTCGGATCGCGTGCCAGGTCGGCCTATTAGCGACCGGCCTGGCGTCTGCCTTGACTATCTCTATTTGGACTTCTTCAGGTCGCGGATAATCGCTTCGAGTGCGTCAATCACCTCGTCGCGGGATGCCCGGCTCTTGGTGAAGCTGATCTTCAGATTGAAGGCTTTGGTCGGCGGCCGGTAGGCAAAGACATAGTGCTTCGGCCGGCCGGCCTTGGGCTTGGCGGCCGCGTCGCGAAGCGCCTGCCTGGTGGTCGGCCCGCCGCCCGCCATCTTTTCGATGAGGGCGGTCATTTTCTCGGGTGTGTCCTGGCGAACTACCTGTAATAGCAACGACTTAGAGGAAATGTCGGCCAGCCGACAGAGGTTTCTGACCTCTTCCGGCATCGCCACCAGGGCCAGTGACTCGGTCACCGAGCTACGCGACTTGCCCAGTCGCCGGGCCAGGTCTTCGTGGGTATAGCCGCACGAGGCCGCCAGGCCGTGAAGCGCTTCGGATTCTTCGAACGGGGTCAGGTCCTTGCGTTGCAGATTCTCGATCAGCGCGAGCTCGAGCATCTCGGTGTCGTCGACGTCCCTGATCACGACCGGCAGCTCGAGCAGGCCGGCCTGAACCGACGCCTGATAGCGCCGTTCGCCGGCGATGATCTGGAAACGGCCGGCGCGTTGCCGGACCACCAGCGGTTCGAGAATGCCCTTCTCGGCAATCGAGGCGATCAGCTCGGACAGATCGCCCATGACCTGGCGCGGCTGGTTCGGATTGGGGTCGATCTGGTCGATCGGAATCAGCCGGCCGATCGGTGCGCCGGCTGACGCCGCCAGGGCGTCCACGTAGTGCTCGTCGTGGCGCATGGTCAACGCGTCGGGCAAGCCTCGTCTAGGCACGATCAATGACCTCCTCGCACAGGCTGTAGTACTCGGTGGCGCCGGTGGAATCCGGCGCGAAGGTGAAGATGGACTCTTTGTAGGCCGGGCTCTCTTCGAGGCGGACGCTCTTGGTGATGACGGTCTTGAACACCTTGCCGCCGAAGACCTTTTGAATCTGGGCGCGGATGTCCCGGGCCAGCGCGGTGCGCTTATCGTGCATGGTGATGACCACGCCGAGGATGCGGAGTGCCGGGTTGGGGCGCGCGCGCACCTTCTCGATCGTCTCCAGCAGGTCGTCGGTCCCCTCGAGCGCGAAGTACGACGACTGAATCGGAATCAGCAGATGGGTCGCCGCGACGAGCGCGTTGACGGTCAGCAGGCCGAGCGTCGGCGGGCAGTCGATCACGATCTGCGGATAGGTCGCGAGCAGCGGCTCGAGCTTGTCCTTGAGGCGGAAATGCGCGTCCATCTCCCCGACCAGTTTCGCTTCGAGCTTGGCAAGGGCGATCCGCGACGGCGCAATCGACAGGTTGGCGAGCGCGGACGGCAGGATGACCTGCTCGAGCGGAATCGTGGAGTCCGCGATGGCGTCGTAGACGCTGGTCGTGACCTGCGACATATCCAGGAACGACATGGTGCTGTTGGCCTGGGGGTCGAGGTCGATCAGGAGGGTCCGACTGCCCCGCAGCGCCAGCGCAGCGGCGAGGTTGATGGCCGTCGTGGTCTTTCCGACGCCCCCTTTTTGATTGGCAATGGCAACGATCATGAGTGGCCGCGTGTCACGAGAGGACCGGCGGTCATTCTAGCAGACAAGTTGCGGCTGAGCGCCGCCTCCACTACATCTTGTATTTGCCGAGGTCGTCCGGATCGAGGCTGTCGAGCCATTGATGCAGCCGATCGGCGTCGTTCTTCTCGGGCGTGAAGTCGACGGTCTTGGCGTGGTCGATGACGGTATCTTCGACGTAGATGGGGGCGCGGGTTCGAAGCGCCAGCGCCAGCGCGTCGCTCGGACGCGCGTCGATCGCCACGGTGACGCCGTTCATCGCCAGGTAGATCAGAGCGTAGAACGTGTTCTCCTGAAGGTCGCAGACCACGATTTTCTGCACCGACGCCTTCAGATCGGTGATGACGTTCCGGAGCAGGTCGTGCGTCATCGGACGGGGCGTCGGGATGTTCTCGATCTGGAGCGCGATGGCGTTCGCTTCGAAGATGCCGACCCAGATCGGCAGCACGCGCTCGCCGTCCTTGTCGCGGAGGATGACGATCGGCATGCTGGTAACCGGATCGACCATCAGTCCCTTGATGATCATTTCAATCTGCATAACACCTTCTTCGCTAGACGCCGGCGGCGCCGCTGTCGATCTGGCCCCACACACTGTGCGGTCCCGCCCGCTCAATCCGCACCGGCACCGTTCGGCCAATCCACTCCGCCTGGCCGGGCAGGTTGACCACGACGTTGCTGCTGGTGCGGCCTGATAATTCACTCTCGTGACGACGACTGGCGGCGTCCACCAGGACGGCGGCGGTCTTCCCCACCATCTCCTCGTTCAGCCGCGTCTGGATTTCGCGCTGCAGCGCCTGCAGCGCCACAATCCGCCGTGTCTTCTCGTCCTCGGACACATCGTCCGCCATGCGCTTCTCGGCCAGCGTATTCGGCCGCGGCGAATATTTGAACGAGAACATGCTGTGATAGCGGACGCGGGCAGTCAGGGTCATGGTGTCGTCGAAATCCGCGTCGGTCTCACCCGGGAATCCGACGATCATATCGGTCGACAGCGCCACGTCCGGCAGCGATGCGCGAATCCGCCCGATTAAATCGAGGTAACTATCGCGCGAGTAACGCCGGCGCATCGCTTCGAGCACGCGCGTCGAGCCCGATTGCACTGGGAGGTGCAGATGACGGCAGATCTTCGGCAGCCGCATCATCGTGCTGAGAAACCGCGGCGTCACGTGACGAGGATGCGGACTGGCGAAGCGAATCCGCTCGATGCCGTCGATCTCGTGAACCGCTTCGAGCAGCCCGCTGAAGTCGCATCCAGGATCGTCCGGTGCCGCGTAATGATTGACGATCTGTCCTAGCAGTTGCACCTCACGGCGGCCGTTCCCTGCCGCTTCGCGCACCTCGGCCAGGATGTCGCGCTTGGGACGCATCCGCTCGTTGCCGCGCGTGTACGGCACCACGCAGAAGCTGCAGAACTCGTTGCAGCCCTCGATGATGGTGACGTAGGCCTTGACCGGATCGGTCCGGCGCGTGATGCCGAGCGGAAACGTCACGTCGTCGAACGGATCAAGGTTGATTGCGGGGCGTCTTGTTGTCGCCGCCTGCTCGACGAGCATCGGCAGCGTGCGGATCGCCTGCGTGCCGACGATGACATCCGTGACGCCCGGTGCGCGTTTCAGGATCGCCTCGCCTTCCTGTTGTGCTACGCATCCCGCGACCGCGATGATGGGATGGCGCCCGCTTTCGGCGCCGAGCAGGCGAAGTTCGCCGAGCCGGGTGTAGAGCTTGTCCTCGGCCCGTTCGCGCACGCTGCAGGTGTTGATGACGACGACATCCGCCTCCGTCGCCTGTTCGGTGGCTTCGTATCCAGCCTGCTCGAGCAGGCCAGCCATCCGTTCGGAGTCGTGAACGTTCATCTGGCAGCCGAACGTCTCGATCAGGTATTTACGCGCCACTGGGCTTCACCTTCGACTGCTTCGTGTTAATCGCCTTCGCGATGCTCGGCGCGTGGGCCCGTTTCGCCACCGGGCTTTCGCTTTCGCCTTTCGCTTTCGCCCGGCCGGCAATCATCTCGAGTGCGGACTGGCGAAGACCCTCGGTGACCGCTTCTCCACCCAGCATCCGGGCCAGTTCCTCGACACGGCCTCCATCATTCAGGCGGCGGATCGTGGCACGCGTCCGGCCGCCGTCCACGCGCTTTTCGATCACGAACTGGGTGTCGGCGTAGGCAGCGATCTGAGGCAGGTGTGTGATGCACAACACCTGGAAGGCGGAGCCGAGCATCCGGAGTTTTCGGCCCACCACGTCAGCGACGCGGCCGCCGATGCCGGCGTCGACTTCGTCGAAGATGAGACCAGGAGCCGAGTCGCTCGGCGGACGATCGACCGCGTCGCTGAAGCCGTGACGGGCGGTGGCGGTCAACGTCTTGAGCGCCAGCATCACCCGCGACAGTTCACCTCCGGAGACGATGCGCGCCAGCGGTCGAAGATCCTCACCAGGATTCGGCGAGACGAAGAACTCGGCTGCGTCGATCCCGCGCGCGTTCCATGAGGATTCAGGCAGCGGCGATTCGCCGAAACGCACTTCAAAACGTGTCTGCTCCATCGCTAGTTCGCCGAGCAGCTCGACCAGCTGGCGCCCGAACAACTTCGCCACGCGCCGGCGTTCGGTCGAAAGCTTCCCCGCCGCGGTCAGATATTCGGTGCGGGCAGCCGCCAACTCGCGTTCGAGTTCGATCGCCTGATCGTCGCCGCGCGCCAGATCGGACAACTCGAGGCGCAACGAGTCGCGTTTGGCGATCACCTCAGCGAGTGTGGGGCCGTGCTTTCGCTTCAGCCGCTCGAGCAGAGCCAGGCGCTCATCGACCTGCTGAAGCCGGGCAGGCGATGCCTCGATGCCGGCGCCGTATTCGCGCAGGAAGTGCGCAAGATCTTCGAGCTGTGACTTGATCAGTTCCCGACCGTCGAAGTGCGGCTTGAACTGCGGATCAATCGCGGCGAGTTCTCCGACCCTGCGCCAGATTCCGCCCAGCCCGGCCAGCACGGCGTCGTCACTCTCGTACAACGCGCTGTAGCTCTCAGCGCAGAGCCGCTCGACGCGTTCCGCGTTCGCCAGCACCTGTCGTTGTGCTGCGAGTTCGACATCTTCGCCGGGATCCTCGCCTGCCATCGCCTTCAAACCGGCACGATCGAGTTCGCCGAGTTGAAAGGTGATCAGATCCTGACGCGTCTCCCGGTCCTTGGCGGCAGCTCTCACTCGGGCCAGCCTGTCCTGGATCTGGTGCATCGTTTCGTAGGCGGCTGCGGTGGGAACGAGCAGCCGATCGAGGGCCCCGAACGTGTCGAGCGCGCCCAGGTGAGTCGTCGGATCCAGCAGCGTCTGATGCTCGTGCTGACCGTGCAGCTCGATGAGGCGCGACGAGAGATCCTTGAGCGCTCCCGCCGTCGCCAGCACGCCGTCAACGAAAGCCCGGCTCCGTCCCTGAGACGTGATCTCGCGGCGCACGAGCAGTTCTTCGCCGCCATTTTCGAAAATTGCCTCGATCGTCGCAGCATCCTCGCCGGTGCGCACGAGATCGCCCGACGCCCGGCCGCCGAGAAGCAGACCCACCGCTTCGACCAGGATCGACTTGCCCGCCCCGGTTTCGCCCGTGAGGACATTGAAGCCAGGGTCGAACTCGACCTCGACCGAATCGATGACCGCGAGATGTTTGACGCGAAGAAACCGCAGCATGCGAAAGAATCACGAAAGCATGGGAAAGTGAGAGAACTCCAATCCTAGCATAGGTTTGACAGCCATTTTACGCCATGATACAGTTCTGCACATCGCGCTGTCCCAGCGGCGCACAGCTATGTCTCGGAGGGCCGTTTGCGCACGCTTGGTAGCCCGCTGGTCGCCCTGCTTCTGCAGGCGCCCGCTGGAGTTGCGTCTGATAGTTCACACACCAGCATTCTCGGTCTCCTAACTGGTTCCTGGCTCACGATCGCAGTCATCGGACTGCTCGGCTTTTTCTCGATCTGGTCCTGGGGCATTTTCCTCTACAAGTGGTGGGCGTTTCGTCGCGCGGCGCGACAAAGCGCGCAGTTTCTCGAGGTCTTCCGCCGCAGCAATAAGTTCTCGGAGGTGCAGGCGGTGTGCCGATCGCTCGCCGAGAGTCCGCTCGTCGGTCTGTTTCAGACCGGCTACGCGGAGCTGACGACGCAGTTGCGGCAGGCCGCGCCACCCGAGGCGGCAAACAATCCCAATCCGCGCGCGCCGGCTGGACGTCCTACCCTGAAGAGTCTGCCGGCAGTCGATCGGGCGCTGCTCCGTGCAGCGGCGGTCGAAGTGAATAAACTCGAAAGCTGGGTTTCGTTTCTGGCGACCACTGCGAGTATGACGCCGTTTGTGGGGTTGTTCGGTACCGTCTGGGGCATCATGATCGCATTCCAGAAGATCGGCGAAACCGGTTCGACCAGCCTGCAGGCGGTCGGCCCGGGCATCGCTGAGGCGCTCGTCACCACGGCCGCGGGGCTCGCTGCTGCGATTCCCGCGGTCATGTTCTACAACTATCTCTCGCAGCGCACGAAGCTGTTTGCGTCCGAAATGGACGATTTCGCCATGGAGTTCCTCAACATCGCCGAGAGGAATTTCACGTAGATGCCGAAGCTCGGACCCGGCGACGCGTCATCGTCCGGTCGTAGCGGCCGTCACCGCCGCGTCTCGTCGTCGCTCGCCGAGATCAACGTCGTGCCGCTGGTCGACGTCATGCTGGTGCTGCTCATCATCTTCATGGTCACCGCGCCGATGATTCAGAGAGGCATCGACGTCAAGCTGCCGGTCGCGACGCGGGCCGCCACGGTGGTTGGGGAACGGGTTGAAGTGACCGTTCCTGCAGCGTATCGGGACTCGCACTTCGTGTTCGTCGGCAAGGATCGCGTTCGGGCGGAGGATTTGCAGGAGCGAATCCGACAGAAAATGGAGAACGGCCACGCCAAAGAGGTCTATCTGCGCGGCGATGCGACCGTGCAGTACCAGGAACTGATGGACGTGTTCGTTCGCCTGAAGAACGCCGGCGTGCAGAACGTGGGTCTGGTCACCAAGATGCCGGGCGAACACTGATGGACGTCACCGATATCCTGCGCGACCGGATGCAGTCGCCGGCCGGACTGCAGCGAATGGTGTCGGCATCGATTGCGGTGCACGTGCTGTTGGCTGCGGCGATCATCTTGGCGCCAGGCGGTCTGCTCACCCATCGCGCCGACGAACAACGTCCGGTGATGACGATTTCGCTCAGCGGCGGCGGCGATGGTCCCACGAACGGCGGCATGACGACCATGGGCGGACGTCCGGTGCAGGCCGTGGCCGACGATGCCGCCAAGCGCGCCGCGATTACTCCACCGGCCGCAAAGACGCCTGAAATGACCGAGCCGCTGCCGAACGCGAAGCCGTCGAAGGCGATTAAGACGCCGGCACCAGTGGTCAAAGAAGCGCCCGATCAGGCCCGCGGGCGAACTCCGACCAAGGGCGCCCAGCCATCGCCAGGGTCGACCGTGTCGGACACCGGCGTCCGTGGCCAGGGCTTCGGTCTCTCGACCGGTGGCGGTCCCGGCACCGGCTCGACGCTCGATGTCCAGGATTTCTGCTGCCCGGGCTATATCGCCCTGATGGTCGAACGCATCCGCTCGGCCTGGCAGCGGAATCAGGGAACGCCCGGAGAAACGATCGTCAAATTCACGATTCAACGTGACGGCAGCCTGACCAACACGGCGGTCGAGCGCGGTAGCGGAACGTTTACTTTGGACGCGGCAGCGCAACGCGCAGTCCTGCAGACCCGTACCCTGCCGCCGTTGCCGGCCGAGTTCCCGAATCCCACATTGACCGTTCACTTGAGTTTTCAATACCAATGAGACAGATACTCTGCACGGGCGTGGCGGCGCTGGGACTGTTCGCGGCGTGGCCGCACGCCGAGCAAACGCCAGCGCCGCAAACACCCGCATCGCAAACGCCGCCGCCGCAGCAGCCGAGTGACATTGGCGCCACGATCAGCGGCGACGCCGGAAACGCTCCGCGCCTGGCGGTGCCGGCATTCATCGCGCTCAGCAAGGACGCTGAGACCGTCGCGGTCGCGAGAACCATCACCGACGTCCTGTGGGACGACCTGAACTACGAGCGTGAATTCACGTTTATTCCGCGCGACGTCTACTCGTCTGTCCCCGCAGCAACGTCGTTTTCCGACGTTCCGTTCGATCGCTGGCGCGAGCTCAACGCCGACGGCGTCATCGTCGGCACGGTGGAAAAGGTCAGCTCGGGCTTCAAGGTCGAGATGAAGATGTTCAACGTCCGGACGCAGCAGGCGGTGTATCCGCGTGTCTACAACGGTTCGAATGCACGCCTCTTCGCGCACACGATGTCGGACGAAATCCACAAATCGCAGCGGGCGCTGAACGGCGTCGCCATGTCGAAGCTGGTATTCGATTCGGATCGCGACAACGAGCGGATGACCGGCACCGTGCAGAACCGCAACAACAAGGAAATCTACATCGCCGACTACGACGGCGAGAATCAGCGCCGGGTCACGGTCGGCAAGACGCTCAATATCTCGCCGCGCTGGTCGCCCAACGGCCGCTCGATCGCGTACACCTCGTATCGCCGTGGCGGCGGACAGATTTTCATTTCGAACATCTTCCAGGGGACGATCGAGGAAGTAACCAAAGGCGAGCGGATCGGCGAGAACTGGCTGCCGGCGTGGTCGCCCGACGGCACCCGCGTCGCGTTCACCTCGACGCGCGACGGCAACCCCGAAATCTATGTCGCCAACCGCGACGGATCGAACGTCCGGCGCATCACCAACAACCCGGCGATCGACATCACGCCGACCTGGTCGCCGTCAGGTACTCAGATCGCGTTCACCTCAGACCGCTCCGGCTCGCAGCAGATCTACGTGACCGCGGCCGACGGCGGCGGCACCGCGCAGCGGATTACGACTGAGTCGTATTGCGACCGCGCCACCTGGTCGCCGGCGCCGTACAACGAGCTCGCCTATGCGTCGCGCAACGGCCCAGGATTCGACATTCACATCCTCGACATGGCCACGCGCCATATGACGCCGTTGACGTTCGGGGAAGGCACCAACGAGAGTCCGGCGTTCTCGCCGAACGGCCGGCACATCGCGTTCATGTCTACGCGATCCGGGAAGTCGCAGATTTTCACGGTCTCCCGTGACGGCAAGGACGTCCGGCAGATCACAAGAACCGGCAACAATGAAATGCCGGATTGGTCAAAACTACCGGAGACCCGCCCATGAATCGCGCTCGACGAATCGTCCTCCAGTTTGCTGTCGTCTCGGCAGTCATCGCCGCGGTGGCCTGTCACAAGCATGCGCCGCCGGTGGCCCGCCCGACGCCACCACCGCCGCCGCCATCGCAGGACACGGTACCGGTCAGACCGCCTGCCCCGCCCGCGCCGGCGCAGGAACCGGTCGCGGTTCCGCCCGAGCCGCTCCGCGATGATGCCATCGCGTCCGCGTCGATCGACGATCTCAATCGCAGCTCGCCGTTGAAGCCGGTCTTCTTCGAGCTCGACGAGAGCGATGTCAGCGCAGCGGGACAGAAAATCCTGGACGAGGATGCCGCGCTACTGAAGAGGTACACGACGTGGGCGGTCACCGTCGAGGGGCACTGTGACGAGCGCGGCACCGCCGAGTACAATCTTGCGTTGGGTGAGCGGCGGGCGGTCAACGCACGCGCCTACCTGGTGTCGCTCGGCATTGCCGCCGATCGTCTACATGTCGTGAGCTACGGCAAAGAGTTTCCGTTCGATCCCGGTCATGACGAAGCCGCCTGGAGCAAGAATCGGCGCGCGCACTTCGTGATCACCGCCAAGTGAGTTGATTTATGAGACAGAGACTTTGCAGCCTGCTGATCGCCGTCGCGCTGGCCGGCGTCTGTGCCGCCCCCGCGTCCGCCGCCAACAAGGAACATCAGCAACTGATGGCCGACCTGCGGATGCTGCAGGAACAATCGCAGGTGCTGCAGAACCTGCTGGGAACGCTCACCGATGCCTTGAAGGCGGTCAATACCCGGCTCGATCAGCAGGCCGAGACCAACCGCAAGGCGTTCGCCGACCAGAAACTCGTCGTCGACAACCTCACCGGTGATGTGCGCATCATTCGGGAGAAGATGGACGACAACAACGTCCGCATCGGTACGCTGACCCAGGAAGTGGACTCGCTGCGCCAGTCACTGCAGCAGATGGCCGCGCGGCCTGCGCCAATCGCGTCCGACCCGGGAACCGCTGTCGCGCCCGGCACCGGTGTACCACCTGCCGCCGCGCCTGATAACGCGGCCACTGGGCCGGCGCCGTCCCTCAACGCGTCGCCCACACAGTTGTGGGACGCGGCTTATGCCGACTACACCGCCGGTCAATACGATCTCGCGGTCGAGGGCTTCACGACCTACATCAAGACGTTTCCCAAGTCCGACCGAGCCGACGATGCGCAGGTATTGATTTGCGGGTCGTACTTGAACGACAACAAGAATGACAAGGCAGCACAGGCCTGCGACCTTGCGATTCGCACCTATCCCGGCACGAACTCGATTCCAGAGGCCTACTACCGCAAAGGCCGCGCGCTGGCCAATCTCAAGGATTTCGCCGGCGCCCGCGCTGCGTGGGAAGCGCTGATCAAAAATTATCCGGACAGCGGTGACGCCCTGCTGGCGAAACAAAGTCTCGACGGTCTGAAGAAACCCTGATCCGAGAATCGCTGATCAGATCGAGTAGAATCGACGGCTTATGGGAAGCGTGAATAAGGTCATTCTGGTGGGCAATCTCGGACGCGACGCCGAGTTGCGCTACACGCCGGGCGGCGCCGCCGTCGCGACGCTGAATATGGCGACCACGGAAGTGTGGAACGACAAGGGCGGTCAGCGCCAGGAAAAGACCGAGTGGCACCGCATCGTCTTGTGGGGCAAGACTGCGGAGTCGCTGAACGAATATCTCACCAAGGGCAAGCAGATCTACGTCGAAGGTCGCCTGCAGACGCGTCAGTGGGACGACAAGGACGGTAACAAGCGCTATACCACCGAAATCCGTGGCGATCGTGTGGTGCTGCTCGGAGGTGGCGGTGCGGGTGGCGGTAGCCGCGGAGGCGGAATCGCACGTGGCGGCGCCAGCGATGACATGGGCGGCCACTCCGCTCCCGGTCCTGACGGACCGGATCAGCCGCTCACTGACGACGATATACCCTTCTAACGCTTGAAGATTTGAGGATCTGAGGAATTGAGGACTTTAGGATTTATTTGAGAATCTGCGGGCTCGCTCTGAGATCCTCAGATAAATCCTCAGATTCTCAAATCCAGAGATCCTCAGATCTTAGGATCCTCTCTCCCGTATCGATCCTCCAGTCTGACGACGTCGTGTAGCTCCGGCGTCGAGACCTCGAAGATGTCGCAGTCTTCGATTGCGGTCATGCGGTGAACGGTCTTCGGCGTGACGTGGACGCGTTCGCCGGGCAGCATTTCCCGCTTGGTCAACGTACCGCCGACTTCGATCTCGAACAGCATCTTTCCCGATTGCAGGAAGATCGTTTCGTCCTTGATGTTGTGGTACTGCAGGCTGAGCGCGTGGCCGGCGTTCACGTGGATCAGCTTGCCCACGTATCGATCGGTCTTGGCCCAGTGAAGCTCGTAGCCCCAGGGCTTCTCGACTCTAGCGATCTGGTCACTCACGACGGTACTCCCTTGATCGGGGTCAGACGGCCGACAGCGGCCGACAATTCGCGTTCGATATCTTCGACGGTTGACAGGCGCATCACCCGCCGGGCCAGCGCCTTGAGGTCGGCCGTGCGGCATTCCGCCAACACCTGCCTGGCGACCTGGATCGCGCCGGGCGTCATGCTGAACTCGGTGAGACCCAAGCCGACCAGCAGTGTCAAAAGCGCTGGATCGGATGCCATCTCGCCGCACAACGAGACCGGAATGCGTCGGCGCGCGGCCGCCCGGCGCACCATCAGAATCAGTCGCAGAATCGCCGGGTGCAGCGGCTCGTACAGCCGCGATACGCGCTCGTCCGCCCGGTCGAGCGCGAGGCAGTACTGGATGAGATCGTTGGTGCCGATGGTGAAGAAGTCCACCTCGCGCGCCAGAAGATCAGCCGCGTACGCAGCGGCCGGAATTTCGATCATCACGCCGATTGGGACGTTCGGCACCTCTTCACCCTGGCTTCGGAGCTCGTGGGCGGCAGCGTTCACGATCGCGCGCGCTTCCCTGACCTGCTCCACGCTCGACACGAACGGAAACATGATCCGCAGCTGGCCGTGACGGGCGGCGCGAAGGAGCGCGCGCAGCTGAACCTGGAAGACGTCAGGACGCGCGAGGCTGAGCCGCAGGCCACGGAGTCCCTGACGGCTGGCGCGATCTTCGTCCGGCGCCCAGCCGGTTGCCATCGGTTGGTGCAACAGACGGGAGACCAGCTGCTCTTCGTCGAGGTCGAATGTCCTGACCGTGACCGGCGCCGGCGCCATGCCCTCGAGCATCCGGCGGTAAATCACATATTGCCGTTCTTCATCGTCGATATCGTCGGCGGTCGACGTGACGAGAAATTCCGAGCGGTACAGGCCGATGCCTTCGGCGCCCGCATACCGGGCCGCGACCAGGTCGTCGGGGAATTCGATATTGGCGTCCAGCCTGATGTGGACGCCGTCGGCGGTGGCAGCGGGCCGTCGCGGCTGCTCGTGATCGGTCGTGGCGGGACGGTGATCGTCGCTGTGCTGCGCCGCTCGTGCCAGTTCCTCAGGCGTCGGATCGATCAGCAGCTCGCCCGCCGTCGCATCAATCACGACGAGCTGTCCGGGTTGGACGCGCTCGCTGGCGTTGTGCAGACCGACGATGGCGGGAACGTCGAGCGACCGCGCGAGAATGGCGGTGTGATAGGTGCGGCTACCCGCGTCGGTCGCGAACCCGCGGACCTTGCTCCAGTCGACCTGCGCCGCAATCGACGGCGTCAACTCGTCGGCGATGATCACTGAGGATTCGTCGAGGTCCTGCAGCAGATCGCGCGGCGTCGCGCCGCCTTTGCGCAGATTGACGCGCAGCCGGCCAACCAGGTCGCCGACGTCCCCCATACGCTCCCGCAGGTACGGATCCGCAGCCTCATCGAACAGTGCCCGGAACTCGTGGAACACCTGCCGCACCGCCCATTCCGCGTTCACCCGCTGTTCGCGCACGAGGTCGGCGGCGCGGGGCACCAGCATCGGATCGTCAAGCATCAGAATCTGGGCGTCGAACAGGGAGGCGAGCTCCGGTCGCCGGGCAGAGACACGCGACTGGATCTCGAGGAGCTGGGTCCGCGAGCGGCTCCGGCTGTCCTCGAGCCTTTGCAGCTCCCGCTCGACCCGACCCGGCGCGATTTGATAGCGCAGCACCTGATTCCGCTGGATCAGGAGGACCGCGTGACCGGCGACGACGCCACGCGACACGCCGATCCCCTTCAAACGGCGCATACGTCCTCGCCGAAACCGGATTGGACGAGGCCCACCAGTGCGTCCACCGCTTCACGCTCGTCGACGCCGTCCGCGCTGATGGTGATCGTCGTCCCGCGGGCCGCGGCCAACAGCAGAATTCCCATGATGCTTTTCCCGTCCATCTCGCGGCTGTCGCGGGTCACCCGCACCCGCGCTGTGAACCGGGTGGCCGTGTGGACGAACTTCGCGGCCGCGCGTGCGTGCATGCCGAGGCGGTTGACGACGGCGACGGGCTGAGACGTCATGGGCGCCGGTCAGGCATTGGTTTTCTCGGACCGTAGAAGGTCTGAGGCGACCCAGATAGCGCTGCGGCCATGGTCGCGCATTTCCTTCGCGACCGCGGCGAGGTCCGACGACCGGCGCAGGCCGGCGAGCTTGATCAGCATCGGCAGGTTGACGCCGGTGATCACCTCGAGCCGATCGGTCTCGAGGAACGTCATGCCAAGGTTCGACGGTGTCCCGCCGAACATGTCGGTCAAGAGCAGCACGCCTTCTTCGCCCCGGACGCGCTCCACTGCCTGCGCGATTTCCTCTCGCGCGTCGTTCACATCGTCGTGCCAGCCGATCGACACGGCGGTGAACTGCGGCAGATCGCCGACGATCATCTCCGCGGCGTTCACCAGCTCGATGGCGAGCTGTCCGTGCGTCACGACGACCACGCCGATCATGCCGGTTCTCTCATTTCGCACCGCCTCGGAAGCGTCCAGGCCATCTCCTCATCTTAGCCCTGTCAACGCATGGCCGAGATCACGATGTCTCGTCCGCAGCCGCGCCACGCCGAGGCCGGCAAGGGCCCGGCGCAGCCGTTCCGCAATCATCACCGAGCGGTGCCGGCCGCCGGTACAACCGATCGCGATGGTCAGGTAGCTCTTCCCTTCGGCGACGTAATAAGGAATTACGAAGCGCAGGTATTCCTCGAGGCGGTCCATGAACGCCCTGGAACCGGAATCGCGCTCCATGAACTCGACGACCGAGCGGTCGCGCCCGGTACGCCGGCGCAGGCCCGGCACGAAGTACGGGTTCGGCAGGCACCGGACGTCGAACACAAGATCTGCGTCAACCGGGACGCCGTACTTGAAGCCGAAGCTCAGGCACGTGACCACCAGCCGCGCACTCGCGCGCTCCCGTGACAGCCCCATGAAGAACTGGCGCAGCTCGTGAACTGTCATGTCGCTGGTGTCGACGATTTCATCGGCCAGTGGACGGATGACGTTCAGGGCCGTCCGTTCCTCGCGGATCCCTTCCGCCACCGAACGGTCGGGCGCCAGCGGGTGCGGTCGTCGCGTCTCGCTGAATCTCCGGACCAGCGCGGCGTGGCTCGCCTCGAGGAAGATCAGCACCGGATTGAGCCGCGGCACCTTCCGCAGCTTTCGGAAGATACGCGGGAACGACGACAGGAATCCGCCCTCACGCACGTCCACAACGATTGCCACCTTTTCGATGTCGCCGCCCGCACGCAGCGACAGCTTCGCCAGGGTCGGGATGAGGGTGGTGGGAAGATTATCGACGCAGAAATAGCCGAGATCCTCGAGCGCGCGAATAGCCTGGGACTTTCCCGAACCGGACAAGCCGGTCAGGACGATGAAAGGCTGGCCGCCTTTGCGCGGGGGCTGCGCGGTGGCGCGGAGCGCCTTCAGGCCTTTCGGCGCTGACGCCTCAGCCTGCGCCGACGGCTTCGCTGATGCGACCCGCGCCGGTGGCGCTCGGCGGCGCTTGCGCCGGACCGCGCTCATTGCGATTCTCCGGTCTCGATCTCCTCGTCTTCTTCCTCGAGCGGCAACGCCTCGTCACGCAGCGTCCGCTCGAGTCGATCGGCGAGTGCGCGGGCCGCGTGGTGGCCGCGCGACCGCAGCAACTGATTTCTTGCCGCGACTTCCACGAGAATCGAAACGTTGCGACCGGGTGCGACCGGCATCCGGATCAGCGGGATCCGCACTCCGAGCAGCTCGTAGAACACGTCGTCGAGGCCCAGCCGCTCGTATTCGCGCGTCGCATCCCAGCGCTCGAGCTGGACCACCAGCTCGACGCGTTTGGACGATCGCGTCGAGGCGATGCCGAACAGGTCGTTGATGTTGATGACGCCGAGGCCGCGCAACTCCATGTGATAGCGCGTCAGCTCAGGACAGGTGCCAATCAGCACGGTGTCCTGGCGGCGGCGCAGTTCGACGGTGTCGTCAGCGACCAGCCGATGGCCCCGCACGATCAGATCGAGTGCGCATTCGCTCTTGCCGATGCCGCTTTCGCCGACGATCAACACGCCGAGACCGAGGACATCGATGAGAACGGCGTGAATCATCACCCGCTCGGCCAGTGAGTCCTCGAGCAGCGAGGACAGCTTGGCGATCGCAGACGCGGTCGCCACGGCTGTTTTCAGCACCGGCAGGTTGGCACGATCCGCCTCGGCCACCAGCTCGGGCGGCGGAGTGAAGTCGCCCGTGATGAGCACGCAGGGGAAGTCGAGCGTCAGCGCCAGTCGCAATGACGTGAGGCGCGCCGCCGCGTCGAGGCTTTCGAGATAGCGGATTTCGCTGGCGCCCAGAATCAGCACGCGCCCGGGCTTGAGGTACTCGTGGAAGCCGGCCAGCGCCAAGCCGGTTTTCTGAATGTGAGGGCTGGTGATCGAGCGCTCGAGGCCGCCGGCGCCCGCCACCAGCTCGAGCGGCAGTCCAAACGCCTCGGTCCGCGAGGCGAGCAGCGCGCCGACCGTGACGCCGCTGTTCACTCGGTTTCGGTTTCCACGAGCGCCAGCTGGCCGTTGGAACGGCGGTACAGGACGCTGACGAGAGAGGTCTCAACGTCGCGAAAGATCACCACGCCGTCAGCCGCGAGCGCACGAGTCGCGTCAGCGAGCGACATTGCCGCCGGCGCGTGACGGGTCGTTTCGATGATCCGCGGTGGCTGGACCCGAGGGCGCGACGGGCGTGCCCGAGCGGGACTTGCGCCGGTCGCTGTGGCTGACAACGCAGCTTCGCCTTTGGAAGCACGGCGCTTGCGGCCCTGCCATTTGCCCTTGATCTTCCCTGCCTGGTGCACGAGACGGGCCACGCCGTTGGTCACGGCGCTCTCCCACCCATCCGCATCCGCGACCGCGTGGAGAAAGGTCTCACCGCGCGCGTGGAGGGTGAGCTCGATGCAGTGGCGGTGCCGCTCCTGCTTCAGGACGCACTGGGCGGACACCGCCCGGTCGTTGAGGAGTCGTTCGAGCTTATTGAGTTTGGTGTCGATGAACCGACGCAGGTCCGGAGTGATGTCGACGTGACGGCCGGTGAGTTCGAGGCGCATGTGTCGCCTTTTCAGTAAAGGACTTTCCTTTGATTCGAGGTCGGAATCTTGAGCTCCTCGCGGTACTTGGCAATCGTCCGCCGAGCCAGGACCAGACCTTCCCGCTGCAGCATGCTGACGATCTTCGAGTCGCTGAGCGGCTTGCGCGGGTCTTCGTTCTCGATGATCTTGCGGATGCGCTGTTTGATGGTGACCGAGGAAACGCTTTCACCGTACGAGCTGCTGATGCCGCTATGGAAGAAGTACTTCATCTCGAACACGCCCTGCGGCGTGTGCATGTACTTGTTCGTCACCACGCGGCTCACCGTCGATTCGTGCATGCCGATGTCGTTGGCGACGTCGCGCAGCACCAGCGGGCGCAGATGTTCGATGCCGTGGTCGAGAAAATCCTTCTGGAAGTTGATGATGCTCTTGGCCACCTTGAAGATGGTCTTCTGCCGCTGCTCCACCGACTTGATCAGCCAGAGCGCCGAGCGGAACTTGTCCTTTACGTAGGCGCGGGTTTCGTCGGTGTTGTCCGAGGCGCTCTTGTCGAGCAGGCGCCGGTAGACCGGACTGATGCGCATCTGCGGCAGCCCGTCTTCGTTGAGGACGCACACGTACTCGTCCTCCACTTTCATGATGTAGACGTCCGGGATGACGTATTGCGACTGGGTCGGATTGAACCGGCTGCCCGGCTTCGGATCGAGGTGCCGGATGATCTCGATGTGTTCCTTGAGATCGTCGATCGTCATTCCGAGCTTGCGGGCGATCTCGGGCACCTGGTGGTTCTGCAGCAGCCGCAGGTGTTCGGTGACGACCTTCTCGGTCGGCGTGCCTTCGAGGCCGAGCTGGCGCAACTGCAGCAACAGGCACTCCTGAAGGTCGCGCGCGGCCACCCCGGTGGGATCGAAACTCTGGATCAATTTCAGCGCGCGATCGACCTCTTCGACCGGCCACGAACCCATCGCGGCCAGTTCGTCGAACGATGCGACCAGATACCCATCGTCGTCGAGATTACCGATGATCGCCGAGCCGATTTCCCGCATCGCCGCGTCGTCGGTCTGCATCGAGAGCTGCCACATCAAGTGGTCGGTCAGCGAACTCGCGGTCGAGAGCGTGTTCTCGATTGGCGGTAGCTCTTTGACCTCCTGGGGCGCTTTCGGGCGGTAGCCGTCGTCGAGATAGTCGCCGAAGAAGTACTCGTAGTCCTGGTCGTCCCAGGTGTCGGTCTTGTTGCCCTGGGCGTCCTGCTCCGTCTTTTCCGGGGCGGGTGCCGCCTCGGCCGGCTGCAGTTCCTCGGTCGGCACTTCCTCGAGCATCGGGTTCTCGACCATCTCCTGGTTGAGGAGATCCGAGAGCTCCAGCGTCGACATCGGCAGCAGCTTGATCGCCTGCTGGAGCGACGGGGTCAGAATGAGCTTCTGAACGAGCTTCGTGTGAAGTTTTTGCTGAATACCCATGAACGACGCGCTTGTCAGCTACCTGATGTACTGAGTTTATGCAATTCTCAGGCCTATTCTAGTCCAACCGGAACTCGGCCCCCAGATAAATCCGACGGACCTCCTCATCGGCCGCCAGGCTGTCCGGCGTCCCGCTCTTGAAGATCACCCCTCCGTGAACGATGTGGGCGTGATCGGTGATGCGCAGGGTTTCACGGACGTTGTGGTCCGTAATGAGCACGCCGATGCCGCGTTCCTTCAGGTGAAAGATGATCTTTTGAATATCGTTGACCGCAATCGGATCGATTCCGGCGAACGGCTCGTCAAGCAGGATGAACTTGGGCGACATCACCAGGGCGCGGGTGATTTCCGCCCGCCGCCGCTCGCCGCCCGAGAGCGTGTGCGCCGGCGACTGAGCTAGTCGCGTCAGATTCAGCTCCGCCAGCAGTTCCTTCAGCCGCGAGCGGCGCGTCGCCGCATCGAGGTCCATCGTCTCGAGGATTGCCAGGATGTTTTGTTCGACGGTCAATCCACGGAAGATCGAGGATTCCTGCGGCAGGTATCCGATGCCTTTACGCGCACGGATGTACATCGGATCGTCGGTGACATCCTGACCATCGAGTTCCACGCGCCCCGAATCGGGCGAGGTCAGCCCCACCGTCATGTAGAACGTCGTCGTCTTGCCGGCGCCGTTCGGACCCAGCAGACCAACAATTTCCCCGGACGATACGTCGAGGCTGACGCCGCCGACCACCGTGCGTCCGCCGTAGGATTTGGTGAGGTTATGTGTGCGAAGGGTCGCCATCGAGTGTCAGCTGGTGCACTTCCCGTTGCCGCCCTTGGTCTGAGTCCGGGTTTGCCGATTACCGTCGACGACGATGTTATCGGTCGACTTGATGAAGGTCAACGTGCGGCCAGTGGTTTCGCGCTCGCATTCATCGACGATTTTCACCGGCGTGCCGACAATCACGTACTTCTCGTCACTGGTCGTATAGACCATGGTCTTGCCTTTGGTTTCCCGATTCTGCTCGCGCAGCGTGAAGTTCTCGTAAGCCTCGGCACGATCGAGTTCGTCGCCTGACGGCTTCAGGTACAGCTCGATGCGGTCGGCGGTCATGTCGCCGTCCGGTCCGTTCATGTGCGCGTCGCCGGTGTAGGTTAACCGCCGCGTCGCGTCGTCGTACTTGAAGTCCTTCGCCTGCGCCGTCGATCGCTGCCGCTCGGTCTTCTTGTCTTTGTCGGTCGATTCGAGCACCGTCGTGGACGTCACGTTGCCGTTCGCGGCAAGATTACCGGCCTTGTTGTCGACGACGATGGTGTCGCCCTTGATCGTGGTGTCGGTCTGGAACAGTCGCGCACTACCGGTGTAAGTGCCCTTGGCTGTGGTTCCGTCGTAGTCAAGACTGTTCGCCACGACGATGACCGGCTGGTCCTGCTTCAACATTGTCGGCAGTTTGACGTCGTTACCGGCGTCGCCGGCCTTGGCTTGCGACGCTGGTTTCAACTCGCTCTTGACGTTGCCATCGGCTTTCACCTTCGGCCCGTCCAGGTTGATGTCGATTTTCACCGCGTCCACGACGATCTGCTGATTGACAACGTGCGGCACGACTGCGCCAGGTTCGCTGCCGGAGAGCGCCAGCGTGCCCTTGTCGAGATCGTAGCGGCCAGCGGCGGCGACGGCCGCCATCGAGCCGTCCTCGAAATGCACTGCGCGGGAAAACCGTGCATCCTCGATCGAACTCATCCCGGGCTTCAGCCCGAGGTCGAGGGTCATTGCCGTGGCGGCGCGATCGACTCCGGAGCCGACCTCGCGATATTGCACGTTGCCGGTGAAGAGCGCGCGCGTCAGTCCCCGGCCGGCCTCGCCCTTGGCATCGAGCGCGGTGGAGCGAATCGTCCGCCCGGGCACGCCTGGCTCTGGGGGAAACGTGAGTTGCACGGCCTCCCGGCCGACGAGCGCGGTTGGCGTCGAGCCGTCCGCCGCCAAGGCGATGTCGAGTGTGGAGGCGGCGATCTGGCGGCCCGGTTTGCCGGTCTCGCCGGCGAGTTGAATCAGGGCGTTGCCGCTGACCAGGGTGTGTTCGATGGTGTCGCCACCCTCGCGGTATTTCAGGTTCGCCTGACTGCCGGTCAGCGACTGCAGCGCTCCGGGCGGCGCCTTCGGCATGGCAATCTTCGCCCCATCCTGCAGCTGCACCGAGTCGATCCGCTTTTCGTCCGCGGTCAAGATCGCCAGGACGTTCTGGGCCTCGATGTTCTGGTTACTCCGTTTGATCTTCACATCGCCGAGAAACCGCATGTATTTGTCGCGGCGCGCGAACTCGGCGGATTTGGCGGTGACGTCCATGGCGCCCTCGCCATGTTCGTCAGGCGTGATGTTGATGACGGCCTGATCGAGAATCGACATCACATCGCGGTTCTTGTCCCACGTCATGCCAACGCCGTGGCCGGTCATGTGACCGCGCATGTATTCAACCGGACCCGGCGCGCGGATGGTCGCGTCGGCGTCGGTGTAGGTGGCATGCTCCGTACGCACGTTCATGCCGTCGGAGCCTTCGAGTTTGACGTCGCCATCCAGCTGCATCACCGACTCGCCCTTGCCGATGTGCCCTTCCTTGCTCTGAATGGTGAAGGTGCGGCTGCCATTGCGCTCGTCGGTGACGATGGTGACACCGATCATCTTGCTCGAGCCATCAGCGTCGATCAGTTGTTTCTGGGACTTGATCCGGACGTCTTCGCGCGACTTCTGGAAGCTGCCGACCTCGCCGCCGGTGATCTCGACGACGGCGTTTGGCGCCGTCCGGACAGGCGCAGCGGGGGCCACCAACGGGGTGCGTCCTTTGAATTCACGGAACACGAACACCGCGAACACGGCCCCGAATACGGCGATCGACGAGCGGGCGCGCCGCTGCCAGCGGGTCATTGAAGGTCAGGACTTCTTGAGATCGGCCAGGGTGAGCTCCACGTACGTCTCGCCATTGTACTGATTCTGCTCGAGTGAGAAGGCGACGTCGAGTGACGCCTTGTGCTCGGTCAGGAACTCGTGGCGTTCGGCGGCGCGCCAGGCGACGGCGCGGAAGATGCGGCCTTCCTGCTTCAGCGACATCTTCAGATGCCGCTCCTTCAACTTACGCGGACCGTCGACAATCTCGACTCCCCGCGCCGCAAAGACCGGACGCGGATTCCCGGCGCCGAACGGCGCCAGCGAGTAGATGCCGGCGGCAACACCACCGGTGATGCCGCGGAACGCCAGGTCGCTGTCGATGCGGAGCCGCGGCATCAGGTCCTCAGGGCCCAGCGTCTCGTCCGCGATGTCATTGACGGCTAGCCGCAGTTCACGGATCCGGCCAGCGTCCATGGTCAGGCCCGCGGCCTGCTTGTGCCCTCCGAATCGTGTCATCAGAGGTGCACAGCGCTCGAGCGCGGCCAGCATGTCGAAACGGGAGAAACTGCGACAGGACCCGTGGGCGACGCCGTCCTCGACCGAGAGGACGATCGCCGGGCGGTGAAAGGCGTCGACGAGCTTCGACGCCACGATACCGATGACGCCGCGGTGCCAGCCTTCGCCGGCCACGACCAGAATCGTGCGCGCGCCGATCTCGGGGTCGGTCTGCACGATCTTCTTTGCCGCCGCCAGGATCTCGGCCTCTTCTTCCTGGCGCTTGACGTTCTCTCCGTCGAGTTGCAGCGCCAGCTGACGGACCTCCTCCGCCATCGTCTCATCCTGCGCGAGCAGGAGTCTGGTTGCGATATCCGGCGTGCTCATGCGGCCGGCGGCATTGACCCGTGGCGCCAGCATGAAGCCGATGTGGTAGCTGTCGATGGTCTTGCCGGCGAGGCCTGAGACATCGAGCAACGCTCTGAGCCCGACCTTGTGCGGCCCCTTGGTGAGCAGCTCCAACCCGATCTTGGCGATCACCCGGTTTTCGCCGACCAGCGGCACCACATCGGCCAGCGTACCGATCGCGGCCACCTTGACGAATCCCGGCAGCCAGTTGTCGCGGCCGGCTTTGCGGCACAGCGCCTGAACCAGCTTCAGCGCGACGCCGACGCCCGCAAGGTTCTTGTCCGGATAGCTGCAGTCATGACGCTTGGGGTTGATCACCGCCAGCGCGCGAGGCAGTTCGCTGTCGGGTTCGTGGTGATCGGTGATGATCAGATCGACGCCGAGCTCGCGCGCCCGAAGCGCCGCGTCGGCGCCACGGATGCCGCAGTCCACCGACACGACCAGGGCAACCCCGTCGGCGTGGAGCCGCTCGATCGCGGCGGGCTGCAGACCATAACCGTCCTTCAGTCGCTCCGGAATGAAGTGGGTGACGTCGGCACCCAGCAACTCGAGCGCTCGGCGCAGGATCACCGTGGATGTGATTCCATCGACGTCGTAGTCGCCGTGGATCGCAATCCGCTCCTTGCGCGCGATCGCAGCCATGATCCGATCGACTGCGACGCCCATATCAGCCAGCGCCAGCGGATCGTGCAGGTGCTCGAGCGACGGGTTGAGGAATCGACTGGCCTGCTCGGGATCGGAGAGGCCGCGCTGGCAGAGCAATCGTGCCACGACCGGCGGCAGATCGAGGGCCGCCGCCAGCCGGCCACCAGCCGGATCGTCGCACGCGAGCGCATCCCAACGGGGGCCAATCGTGGGCATCTAACGTCGCTCCGGACCTTCGTCTGTTTTGCGTCGAAGAGACGCGAGAATCAACTACCCAACCTCGATGAAATCGATCCCCGCCCTACCCATGTTTCTGAACTTGGTGTAGCGCGCTTCGAGTCGTGCCTCGCTGCTCATCGCGTTCACTTCCGCGAGCACACGAGCGAGGACCGCGTCCACCGCGCCGGCCGCCGCAACCGGATCGGTGTGCGCGCCGCCGATCGGCTCGCGGATGATTTCATCGATGATACCGAAGCCAAGCAGGTCCGGCGCGGTCAGCTTGAGAGCGGCTGCGGCCTCGGCCTTCTTGGTCGCGTCGCGCCAGACCAGTGCGGCGCATCCCTCAGGCGGAATCACGCTGTAAATCGCGAACTCCTGCATCAGCACGCGATCGCCGACCGCGATACCGAGCGCGCCGCCGCTCCCACCCTCGCCGCTGACGATCACGATGATCGGCGTGTCTACGAGCATCATGTCGCGGAGGTTGACGGCGATCGCCTCCGCCACGCCTCGCTCTTCCGAATCGATCCCGGGGTACGCCGCCGGCGTGTCCACGAAGACGACGATCGGCCGGTGAAATTTCTCGGCCAGGCGAATGGCCCGGAGCGCCTTGCGATAGCCCTCGGGCCGTGCGTAGCCGAAGTTCCTGAAGATCTTTTCTTTGGTGTCTCCACCCTTGACGTGCCCGAGCAGCAGCACCGGTTGGCCCCGGTATTCGGCAAAGCCGGTCATGATGGCGTGATCGTCGGCGAAGCGACGGTCGCCGTGGATCTCGGTGAAACCGGTAAAGAGCCGGCCGATGAAATCCTCGAGCCCCGGCCGGTTTGGATGGCGGGCCACCAGCACCCGCTGCCACGGCGTGAGCGAGCGATAGAGATCGCCGCGAACCGTCTCCATCCGGCGGCGTAGTACCGCGATCTCTCGATCGATGGCGTCGGTGCGTGGCAGCTGCGCCAGCGCATCGATCTCTTTCAGCAGCGCGGCGATCGGTTCCTCGAACTCCAGCGTTTCAAGCGGCATAAACAGGCAAGTTCTCCGGTGAGGTGGTTCGTTGCGGAGCGGTCATCGCAGCTCGACCGTACCCTGACCGACGATTTGCTCGAGTTCCGAGATCAACGCCGGAGATGGGCGGACGCGAATCTGTGAACTGATATCAACCTTCACGCGCAGGCGATGCGGCGCCTCCCCGGTCTCGACCTCGAACGACACCTTGCGATCGCCGCGGTGCCGTGAAAACACCGCGCCAAGGGATTCCAGCGTCCCGCGATCCGCAGGTTTTCGAAAACAAATCGCGACCTCGCGTGCAAGGCGCTCGCGGACGCTGTCGAGCGGCGCGATTTCCGTCGCCAGAATCCGCACCGTTTCGTCGTCGCGCTCCAGCTTACCCCGCACCAGCACCAGAGTCCCAGTTTCGATGAAGGTCACCGCACGCTGGAACGCTTCGGGGAAGACCACGATCTCGACGCCGCCGAAAGCGTCTTCGAGCGTGAACACCGCCATCCGATCGCCTTTGCGGGTTTTAAGCTGCCGGACCGCGGCGACGATACCGCCGACCGACGTGTCGGCTTCCATCGGTTTTCGCCCGCCGGCTCCCCAGGCGTCGGTCGCTTCCGGCACCGGCTGGGCGTCAGCCAGATCGGCGATCGTCTTGGCACCGAACAGTTTCAAGGCGTCGCCGTACCGATCGGCCGGGTGGCCGCTCCAATACAGACCCAGCGTTTCCTTTTCAAACCCGAGCTGTTCGCTTTCCGTCCACGCCGCTGATGCCGGCAGCGTGAGCGACACATGGCTGCCGCTGAGGTCATTCTCGATGGCGGAATCGTCCAGCCCGCCGAACAGTTGGGCCTGGCCGTCGCTGCGATCCCGTTGCAGTCGGGTCCCGTACTCACACGCGGCGTCGACGCTCGCGAAGAGCCGGGGACGCAACTCGCGCGTCGACAGCGACTCGTAGGCGGTGCCCTTGGCGAGCGAGTCGAACGCTCCGGCCTTCGTCAGGCTCTCGAATACGCGCTTGTTGACCAGGCGCAGGTCGAGGTCCTCGCACAGCTTCTCGAGTGAGGCGATCCGTCCATGCTTGGCGCGCACCCCGAGCAGCGATTCGATCGCGCCCTCGCCGACGTTCTTGATGGCGGTCAGGCCGAAGCGGACGCCGGTCGGTGTCACGGTAAACCTGAGTTCGCTTTCGTTGATGTCGGGTGGCAGGACCGGAATCTGCCGGTCGCGGCACTCGCCGAGGTACAGCGCCAGCTTGTCGGTATTCTGCGCTTCGATGGTGAGGAGCGCCGATGCGAAGTGCCACGGATAATTCGCCTTCAGGTACGCCGTTTGATAGGCCAGATACGCATACGCTGTCGAGTGCGATTTGTTGAAGCCGTAGCCGGCGAAGTGCTCCATCAGGTCGAACAGATGGCCGGACTTTTTCTCGCTGGTCCCGAGCTTCTTCGCGCCCTCGACGAACTTGCCGCGCATCTTCGCCATGACCTCGGCGTTCTTCTTGCCCATGGCCTTGCGGAGCAGGTCGGCTTCTCCGAGCGTGAATCCGGCGACCACATTCGAGATCCGCATCACCTGTTCCTGGTAGGCGATGACGCCATAGGTGTCGGAGAGGATCGGCTCGAGCTGCGGCAACTCGTACTCGATCTCGGTCTTGCCTTGTTTGCGGGCGATGTAGTCGTCGACCATGCCGCTGCGCAGCGGACCGGGCCGGTACAACGCGTTCAGTGCGATCAGATCGTCCAGCCGT
>DASXGC010000281.1:0-7103 GCA_036489235.1 Vicinamibacterales bacterium | reverse complement strand
CCGCCTCGGACGCCGCGTCGTGATCGTCGATCTCTCGAAGCCAGCTGAAGTGTCCGGCGTCAACCCGACCGGCGCGGATGCGAACATCCACTTCGCAACGCCAGATCCAACGCTGGTCCGGCTAAAGCCGGACACTACATCTGACGTGGACGTCCACCTCCCAGCGCCCGATGTAGTGTCCGGCTTTAGCCGGACCGACGCGGACGTCGATCATGTAGTGTCCGGCTTTAGCCGGACCCGCGCGGACCCTAGCCGAAACGGCGCCGTCAAACCAGCAGCCTTCGAACCCCAGATCGTCGGGTTGCTCTTCGCTGACGTCCGCGGTTTCAGCGCGTTGAGCGACGATGAGATTCCGCTGTTCGTGGAGCGTGTGCTCGGCGCAATCGCCGACGAGCTGTCGCAGTCGCCGCGACAGCCGCTGATCGCGAACACCTGGGGCGACGGCCTGTATCTGGTGTTCGACGGCATCCGCGAGACCGGCGAGTTCGCATTGCGCCTCTGCGAGCGGATGCGATCGGCCGACTGGCGCACGATGGGCTTCGATCACGATCTCGCGCTGCGCATCGGACTGCACGCGGGCCCGGCCTACGCATTCGAGGATCCGGTCACCGGGCGGCCGAACTTCATCGGCGCGCACGTCAGTCGCGCCGCGCGCATCGAGCCGATCACTCCACCCGGCGAGGTCTATGCGAGCCAGGCGTTCGCGGCGCTGGCGCGCTCGGAAGGCGTTCAGAGTTTTTCATGCGCGTACGTCGGTCAGACGCCGATGGCGAAGCACTACGGCACCTTCCCGACCTACGTCATCCACCCGCGAACTCCGTGATCAGCCCGCCAGGGCCTTTCCGACGATGCGCTGCGCGTCGGCTTGAATGCGGACGAGGTGATCTTTGCCGCGGAAACTCTCGGCGTAGATCTTGTAAATCTCTTCGGTGCCAGAGGGACGCGCGGCAAACCAGCCGTTGTCAGTCACGACCTTGATACCGCCGATCGAACTGCCGTCGCCTGGCGCCTTCGTCAGCACCTGGCGAATGGGTTCGCCGGCCAACTCGCCGCTGATCGAATCGGGCGATAGCTTGGTAAAGGCGGCTTTCTGTTCGCGCGACGCGGGCGCGTCCACCCGCTCGTAAAACGAGTCGCCGCACTCGCGCGCCAGCTCCGCATAAATCTCGCCGGGGTCGCGGCCGGTCTTCGCCGTCATTTCAGCGGCCAGCAGCGCCGCCACAATCCCGTCCTTATCCGTCGTCCAGACATGGCCGTCGCGACGAAGGAAGGTCGAGCCCGCGCTCTCTTCGCCGACGAATCCCAGCCGACCGGCGAGCAGGCCGTCAACGAACCATTTGAAGCCGACCGGCACCTCGTACAACGGGTGGTTCAGTTTCGCCGCGACGCGATCGATGACGCTGCTCGACACCACCGTCTTCCCGATCGCCGTAGACGAGGGCCACGATGGCCGGTTAGAGAACAGATACTGCACGCAGGCGGCGAGATAGTGATTCGGCGGCAGCAGACCGACGCTTTTGGTGACCACGCCGTGCCGATCGTGATCGGTGTCACAGGCGAACGCCACGTCGTATCGATCCTTCAACGCGATCAGCGACTGCATGGCTGGAGGAGATGACGGATCCATCCGGATACGGCCGTCCCAATCGACGTCCATGAATCGAAATGTGGGATCGACCAGATTG
Organism: Vicinamibacterales bacterium; assembly: GCA_036489235.1. GTDB lineage: Bacteria > Acidobacteriota > Vicinamibacteria > Vicinamibacterales > CAVVIG01 > CAVQFC01. The sequence continues at coordinate 5,418 of DASXGC010000281.1, read as the reverse complement.
TTGGTGACGGTGAGGTTCAGCTTGTAGCGTTCGGCAATCGCCGGCCAGTAGTGCACGCCCGCGCCGCCCAGTGGATCGACCGCCAGCTTGAGCCCGGCGGCGCTCACCCGCTCGAGATCGACGACGGCGTCGAGCGATGCGACATAGGCGGCGACGTAATCGTGTTCGTGGGTGGTCGCGGCTCGTCGTGCTTTCTCGTACGACGTCCGCAGCACCGCTTTCAGACCGCTGTCGAGCAGCTCGTTGGCGTCGGTTTCGATGATCCCCGTGACGTCCGTGCCCGCCGGTCCACCGTGCGGCGGGTTGTACTTGATGCCGCCATCTTCGGGCGGATTGTGCGACGGCGTGATGACAATCCCGTCCGCGAGTCCGGTTTTTCGGTCGCGGTTGTAGGACAGGATGGCCTGCGAAATCACCGGCGTCGGCGTGTAGTCGTCGTGCGTGGCGATGCGCACCTCCACATCATTCGCCGCGAGCACCTCGAGCGTGGTGCGAAACGCCGGCTCCGACAGCGCGTGGGTGTCGATGCCGAGCATCAGCGGTCCATCGATCTGCTGCTGACGACGATAGTGGCAGACAGCCTGAACGATCGCGAGGATGTGTGCTTCGTTGAAGCTGCGGTGGAGCGCCGAACCGCGGTGACCTGAGGTGCCGAAACTGACTCGCTGCTCGGGTACGGCCGGATCAGGACGATCGGTGTAGTAAGCGGCGACCAGACGCGGAACATCGACGAGCAGCGACGGCGGAGCGACCTTTCCGGCCAGCGGGCTGATCAAGACGGATCCTTTCGGTCAACGGGAAGGCGGCTGCGGCCGCATGCCACGCATCACCGAGGGCAGCGAGGAGTTGCCCTCGTGGCAGGCGTATTCGAAGATGCGGTCTTCGGTCCGCGACATCTCGCTTTCGCCCGACCAGGAGCGAACGAACGATTCAGGATCGTCGACCGTGAATTGATACCTGAGCGAGTCGGGACCGTTGAGGCTGAATCGCTCGACGATGTGCAGTCGCGGTCCCGAGCCGCGGACGGTGGTCTTGTCGGTGAAATTGGTGGTGTCGACGACCAGCGCGTCGCGCTCCCAGTGCCCGATCGAGTGTCCCGCCCACTGGCCGATGCCGGCGGGCAGATGCGGCCGTCCGTCGAGCGGGATGATCCGCGCGTCGTGAATCATCTCACTCTGGATCACCACATAGTCGCGCGTCTCAACAATCTGGACGTTGTTGTTGTAGAACACCGGGAGCATCGGCGGAGCGGACGCGTTCGCCATGATGATGCAGCGCTCGGTGTTCGGGAAATTCTCCGGATTCTCGGCGTAGTGCGTCTTGAGCCGCTCGGTCTGCTCGGTGAGCCGCCGCTGCGCAGAGGGTGTGAGCGCCGGAACGTGTCCGTCCGGCGGATCGGTGATGAGCGAGGTGCGGTTGCCGCGTAGCAGCCGCCCGGGCGTGTAGGTGTCGAGGTCGCCGGCGGCCTGCAGCTCGAACACAGGATCGACGGGACTGATCGCCGCGGTACGATCGAGCTGATAACGCTGCTCGTACTCGCGAGCCTCTGCATCCGTCAACGTCGCTTTGTCGCCGAACGCTCTCGGGCGCTCGAGAGGTGTGGCGGTGTCGTTCAGCCACATCCCCTGAAGGTCAGGGTGTTCGTGCGCGACCAGCGTCTTGCGCTGTGCCGCGAGGTGCGTTCCGGCCAGCCAGAACACAACCGCGGCGGCGAGGGCCGTCGCCGACCTCAGCATGATCGCGGACGCGGCGTTGAAGCCATCGAACGCTAGGTTATACCGTCGCGAACTTCGCGACTACGGCAGCCGCGCCAGCCCGGCCTGCGCGCATTCGTTGACGACGGTGAGGTAGCGCTGGACGGCGTCGGTGCCGATCACATAGGGATTCGGTTCGCCCGGCTTGCGACGCTCCACCGCCGGCAGTTTGGTTTTCGATCCGTCGAAGATGAGGTGATTGGAAATCAACACGTCGGCGCCGGCCTTGGCGGCGATCTCCTTGAACCTGAGCGCAGACGCGCTGTAGGTTTCGAACCAGAAGCGGGCCGGATGTTCCGGCGTGATGTACGCGCCCGGGTTGGCCATCCAGTTGAACGCGGTGCCGCCCCAGTGCGCGGCCACGTGCGGCGTACCGTGGTCGGTGACCGGAATCAGCGTGGACAACGTGCCCAGCGTATGTCCGGGTGTGCTGTACATCGTCAGCGTGGTGTCGCCGAGCGTCAGCTTCTGGCCATCGGTCGCGACCATGTCGCGGCGGGGCTTGGTGCCGTTGCTCCGGTCGAGCAGATCCCAGTCGGCCGCCCCGAGAATCACGCGCGCGTTGAAGCGATCCTGGAGATACTTCGCGCCGCCGGAATGATCCCCGTGGCCGTGGCTGATGATCACGTACTTGATCGTGGCCGGATCGAGGCCGAGTTTTTTCAAGCCGCCCGCGACTTCGTCGTCCACGGAGTAGTCGAAGATCGAATCGATCAGGATGATGCCTGCCGAGGTGGTGACGGCCCAGACCGAGTATTCGGTCTGGCCAAGGAAGTAGAGGTTATCGAACACCTTCACCGGATCGGCGTGCCACTCCGAGCGAGGCGGCGGACCGGGCGGACGGGGAGGAGCCGCCGGTCGCGGCGTCGCTGGTGGGGCCGCTTCGGTGCAGATCCGATTGAACACACCAGCGAAGTCCGATCCAGCCGCGGTCTTCGCGGCAGCCAGATGGGCGTCAACACGGTTACTATTCGACTGCGCCGTGGCGCCGGCGGATGCGAGTCCGCAGGCGAGGGCGACGGCAACGGCCACTCGGGCGAGGCGCTTGGTCACGCTGGACTCCTTCGTTCGCGCCAGGCGGGCGCGCGAGGATTCTACCGCCTTGCGGCGTCCGTGACGCGAGTACGCTTGTTGCACAGGCGGGACGGGGAGGGTGGCGCCATGGACTGGGAAAAAGGCCGGGAAAGCGGCAACGTCGTCGAGGACGAGGGCGGCGGTGGCGGTGGTTTCGGCGGTGGTGGTGGAGGCGGCATGCAGTTCGGCGGCTTCCACATCGGGCTGGGCGGCCTGGTCGTCATCGTGGTCGTGAGCCTGCTCTTCGGTAAGAATCCGCTCGAGATTCTCTCCCTGCTCAGCGGTGGCGGCGACGGGACCACGGTGCAACAGGAGGCGCCGGCCCGCTCGGACCAGCCGTCCACCGAAAACGACGAGCCGCACCGGTTTGTGCGGAGCATCCTCGGCAGTACCGAGGACGTGTGGACCGAATACTTCCAGGCCAGCAACCGGCGCTACGTGGATCCGAAGCTCGTGCTGTTCAACGGTCGCGTCAGCACGGCTTGCGGCAACGCCTCCGAGGCGATGGGACCGTTCTACTGTCCCGGCGACCAACTCGTCTACCTCGATCTGAGTTTCTTCCACGAAATGGATACGAAGTTCCACGCCACCGGCGATTTCGCCCGCGCCTATGTGATCGCGCACGAGGTCGGACATCACGTCCAGAATCTGCTTGGCGTGATGCAGCAGGTCAACTCACAGCGGCAGCGCGGTGCGGCGATGGAGGGCGCGAACGGCCTCTCCGTGCGACTCGAACTGCAGGCCGATTGTTTCGCCGGCGTCTGGGGCAATCGCTCGCAGGCGCAACTCAACTGGATCAACGAGCAGGACGTCGCCGCAGCGCTCAACGCCGCTTCGTCGGTCGGCGACGATACGCTGCAGAAACAGGCGCGCGGCTACGTCGTGCCCGACTCGTTCACGCACGGATCCGCGGCGCAGCGTCAGCAGTGGTTCAAGGCCGGCTTCGGGTCAGGCGACATCAAGAGTTGCGATACCTTCTCCGCGCAGTCAACGCGGTAAGACACCCTTGATGAGGGCGTCGCCGCCCATGGCGACGAAGATGGCTCTCGCCGCGAGTTGTTTGGCCGTCGCCAGATCGAGAATGTCCTGAAACTCCGGCTCGCCCTGCGCCAAGCGCAACAGCTCGCGCATCACATCCGGCACGAGTGGCGGCGGTACAGGCATGATCGACGTTCGGAGCTGCGATGAAGATCACGATCCTCGACGACTATTTCGACACGCTCAGAACGCTGCCGTGCTTCGGGAAACTGGACGGGCACGACGTGACAATCTGGAACGACCACGTCGGCGACGTTGACACGCTCGCTGGACGCCTTCGGGAAACGGAGGCGCTCGTGCTGATTCGCGAGCGGACCGAAATCCGTTCGCCGCTCCTCGATCGGCTGACCGCCCTGCGGTTGATCAGCCAGCGCAGCGTGTACCCGCACATCGACATCGACGCGTGCACGCGTCGCGGCGTGATCGTCTCGTCGAACATGCACGCGGACACGCCGTCCTACGCGGCGGCGGAGCTGACGTGGGGCCTCGTGCTCGCAGCCATGCGCCAGATTCCGCGGCAGATGGCGTCACTCCAACAGGGGCGATGGCAGATGGGTGTCGGTCAGAGCCTGCGTGGCAAGACGCTCGGCATCCACGGCTACGGGCGAATCGGTCAGACCGTCGCCGGGTACGGCGCCGCGTTCGGTATGCGCGTCCTGGTCTGGGCGCGCGAGGAATCACGCCGCCGGGCAACCGCGGACGGCTACGAAGTCGCGACCAGTCGAGAGATGTTCTACGAAGAGAGCGACATCGTGTCGCTCCACATTCGCCTCGTACCGTCGACGCGAGGCTGCGTGACGGCTGGAGACCTGTCGCGGATGAAACCAACGGCTCTGCTGGTGAACACCAGCCGCGCTCAGCTGGTTGAGTCCGGTGCGCTTGTTCGCGCGCTCCAGAATGGCAGACCGGGCATGGCAGCGGTCGATGTATTCGAGGAGGAGCCGCTCCGCGATCCGCATCACCCGCTGCTCACGATGGACAACGTCGTTTGCACGCCGCACATCGGCTACGTCACGCGTGAGGAATACGACCTGCAGTTCTCGGACGTGTTCGATCAGATCGTCGCGTACGCGGAAGGACGGCCGGTCAATGTTGTGAACCCATCGGTTCTCGACAAAACCTGAGCCGACATCAAAACCTGAGCCGACATCTTCGGCGAGCGCGGCGGTCAGCGATCTTTCGGTACGCGCTTCTCGTACGCCGGCTGCGCCGGCCGTTTCGGCTGCGCGTTGACGCGGGTCATCACTTCCTGAATCGCGCGCTGCAACTGCGGATCGGTCCCCTTGGCGAGCTGTGTCGGATCCTCCTCCACCGGGATGTCCGGATCGACGCCATGACCCTCCGCGAACCACTGGCCTTTGGGATCGAACATCCGGAACGTTGGCACCGTGATGTTGCCGCCGTCGGCCAGGTCCGGCGCGCCGCTGATGCCGATGAGGCCTCCCCACGTGCGCGTCCCGATCAGCGGTCCCAGGCCGGCTTCGCGGAAATAGAACGGAAAGGCGTCGCCGCCCGAACCGCTCCAGCCGTTGATCAGCATCACTTCGGCGCC
>DASXGC010000270.1:0-3983 GCA_036489235.1 Vicinamibacterales bacterium | reverse complement strand
GCCGGAAGCGGTGTGGAAGGCTATCTACTACCACTACCTGCCGATCGGCGTTGAGGCTGACGCGCCGCCATCGAAGGCGCAACTTGGCAAGGCGAGCCTGACGTGGGTTGCCGTTTCGTTGGCCGACAAACTGGATACAGTCGTCGGTCTCTTCGCGGCGGGTGAGCGACCGACAGGTTCGCGCGATCCGTTCGCCCTCCGTCGTGCCGCTCAGGGCATTTTGAAGATCGCGACCGAGAGCAGCCTGATGCTCGGTTACGATTCCCAGTTGCGTCCTATCGGCGCGTTGATCGAGCAGGCGCACCGCAACTACGGGGCGTCTTTGACGGCGACCGAGGGGTGGCACGCGGCACTCTTCGAGTTTCTCAAAGAGCGCGAAGAACACCTCCTCGTCAAGCGGGGATTCGAAGCAGGAGAAGCGCGCGCAGTCGAATCCCATTGGCGTGACCCACACCTGGCCCTGCAGTGTGTGGAAGCCGTCGCGCGATATCGGTCGTCGGAAGATTTCAAGGCCCTGGCGGGCGTCTTCAAGCGCGTCAAGAACATCACCAGGGACGCCGATCCACTGGCGGAAGTCACGCTCGAAGAACTGAAGACAAGACTTAAAGAGCCCGCGGAAATCGCGCTGGCCGACGAAATCATCCGGCGCGGTCCGGCGATTCAGCAGGCGCTCTTCGATAGCCGGTTCAACGATGTGATGAAGGAGATCGTCGGCTTCCGTGAACCGGTCGAGCGGTTCTTCGACGACGTATTGGTCATGGCGGACGACATGCCGCTTCGTGAAGCACGTCTTGCATTTCTGGTGAGACTCAAGAAACAGATTCTGTTGTTCGCCGATCCCTCGGCCATCGCGACGGAGTAGAGATGTCTAAGAAGCCAGCGCCAGCGAAACGTTCGGGCAAGAAGAAGTACGTGTACTTTTTCGGCAACGGCAAGGCCGACGGCAACCGCAACATGAAAGATCTGCTCGGCGGCAAAGGGTCCGGGCTCGCCGAGATGACCAACGCCGGTCTGCCGGTTCCGCCGGGCTTCACCATCTCGACCGACGTCTGCACCATCTACTACAAAGAAAAGCAGAAGATTCCCGCCGCGATTGACCGCGAGATCGACGAGCAGGTGAAGCGCCTCGAGAAAGCCGCCGGCGCGACGCTCGGTTCGACCGACAATCCGCTGCTCGTCTCGGTCCGTTCCGGCGCCAAGTTCTCGATGCCGGGGATGATGGACACCATCCTCAACCTGGGATTGAACGACGATGCCGTCGAGGGGTTGAAGCGGCGGACCAGCAACGGCCGCTTCGCCTTCGACAGTTATCGACGGTTCATCCAGATGTTCGGCAACGTGGTGCTGGAGATCCCCAAGGACGCGTTCGAGCACGAGTTCGAGTCGGTCAAGAAGGCCACGGGCTCGAAGCTCGACACGGATCTCGACGAAGCGGCACTGCGCGACGTGGTCGCACGCTACAAGGCGCTGGTCCAGAAGAAGAGCGGCAAGGCGTTCCCACAGGATCCGCGCGTGCAGCTGACCATGTCGCGCGACGCCGTGTTCCGCTCGTGGATGAACGCGCGCGCGATCGAGTACCGGCGCATCTACGACATCCCCGATCACATCGGCACCGCCGTCAATGTGCAGATGATGGTGTTCGGGAACACCGGCGATCGATCCGCGACCGGCGTCGGCTTCACCCGCAGCCCCGCGACCGGCGCCAAGGAGTTCTACGGCGAATTCCTGATCAACGCGCAGGGTGAAGACGTCGTGTCCGGCGTCCGCACGCCGCAGCCGATCCGCGAGCTCGGCGACGTCCTGCCGAAGGCCTACAAGCAGCTGCGCGAGATCACGACCCGCCTCGAGAAGCACTACAAGGACGTCCAGGACTTCGAGTTCACCATTCAGGACGAGCGCCTGTTCATGCTGCAGACGCGCAGCGGCAAGCGTACCGGCTACGCGGCGGTCGTGATCGCGACCGATCTGGTCGCCGAAAAACTGCTGACGCCGAAGGAGGCGATCCTCCTCGTCGATCCCGAGGCGCTCAACCAGTTGCTCGCGCCAGGCTTCGACCCGAACGAGTGGAAGAAGTTGCCGACGGCGACTATCGGATTGCCGGCGTCACCGGGGGCGGCGAGCGGTCAGGTCGTCTTCTCGGCCGACCACGCGGTCGAGTGGGTGAATCAGGGCAAGCAGGTGATTCTGGTCCGCCGCGAAACGGTCCCGGACGATATCCACGGCATGTTCGTGGCGCAGGGCATCCTGACCGCCACCGGCGGCATGACCTCGCACGCCGCGGTCGTCGGTCGGCAGATGGGCAAGCCATCCATCGTCGGCGCCGGCGAGCTGCAGATCGACGAGCAGGGCAAGACGTTCCGCGTCAGGGATGTGGTGGTGAAGGAGGGCGATTACATCTCCTTCAACGGCCTCACCGGCGAGGTCAAGATTGCGCAGGTCGCGTCCAAGCCGAGCGAGATTCTTCAGGTGCTCGACGGCACGCTGGCGCCGGCCAAATCCGACATTTACCAGCGGTTCGAAAAGCTGCTCACGTGGTCAGACAAGTTCCGCAGACTCGGGATCCGCGCCAACGCGGACCTGCCGGATCAGGCCGAGCTCGCCTATAAGTTCGGCGCGCGTGGCATCGGCCTGTGCCGCACCGAGCACATGTTCTTCGGCGAAGGCCGCATTCCGATTGTCCAGAAAATGATTCTGGCCGACAACGAGGCCGATCGCAGGAAGGCGCTCAACGAATTGCTGCCACTGCAGCGTGACGACTTCTACGGCGTGTTCAAGGCGATGCACGGCTGCGCGGTCACGATCCGGACAATCGATCCGCCGCTCCACGAGTTCCTGCCCAAGCGCGAGGACCTGATGGTCGATGTCGCCCGGCTCGAGGCCACCGGCAAGAAAGGGAAGGAGCTCGACGAGAAGAAGAAGCTGCTGGGCCGCGTCGAACAGCTGCACGAGTTCAACCCGATGCTCGGTCATCGCGGCGTCCGCCTCGGCATCACCTATCCCGAGATCACCGAGATGCAGACGCGCGCGATCCTCGAAGCTGCCTGCCGCCTGCACAAGGAAGGCCTGAAGGTGGTGCCCGAGATCATGATCCCGCTGGTCGGTCACGTGAAGGAGTTGCGTGATCAGAAGGCGGTGGTCGATCGCGTGGCTGCCGACGTGATGAAGGAGCAAGGCGTCAAGGTCAAGTATCTGGTCGGCACCATGATCGAGGTGCCGCGTGGTGCGGTGACCGCCGATCAGATCGCCGGCGAAGCGCAGTTCTTCTCGTTCGGCACCAATGACCTGACCCAGCTCACCTACGGCTTCTCACGGGATGACGTCGGCAAGTTCCTGCGCATCTATCAGGACAAGAAGATTCTCGACCGCGATCCGTTCGCGTCGATCGACACCGAAGGGGTCGGCAGCCTGGTGCGGACGGGCGTAGAGTTGGGCCGCAAGACCCGGCCGGATCTGAAGCTCGGCATCTGCGGCGAGCACGGCGGCGACCCGGCGTCGATTCACTTCTTCGACCAGGTTGGCCTGGATTACGTCAGCGCCTCGCCATATCGGGTGCCGGTCGCACGGCTGGCGGCGGCGCAGGCCGCCCTGTCGGTAAAAGTCGGCGATTGAACACTATCTTCGTGTGCCGCGACGGGCGGACCGAGCAGGTGACGCGAATCGATCGCAGCTGGCTCGGTGCGTCCGCGGGCGCGTTTCTCTGGGTCGATCTGGAAGCGCCGTCGATTCCAGAATCGCTGCTGCTGCGCGACACCTTCGCGTTTCATAGTCTGGCGGTCGAGGACGCGTTGTCCGCCGGCCAGACGCCGAAAGTGGAGGCCTACGACGGCTACCTCTTCGCCGTCGTCGGCGGAGGCAGTGACGAGGTCGATTGCTTCGTCGGCCAGACGTTTCTGGTGACCGTGCACTGGAGCGCATCGACGGCAATCGCGGAACTGGCAGACAATGCCCGCCACAACGCGCAGTGGATGTCCGAGGGGTCGGTC
>DASXGC010000230.1:0-3665 GCA_036489235.1 Vicinamibacterales bacterium | reverse complement strand
AGGTATCCAGTGATATGCGTGCGCCTTTTACCAACCGCTGCTTACTCCGAAGAAGTGCCATCGAGGATTGGGGAGATGGGAACAGAGACTCCATTGGCCAGTTTTGCCTTCAGGGCCGAATGACGTGCCAACCTCATGGCCATTTTTCTCGTCTGAGCGTCTAAGCAGGTGACGTAGCGAAAGGACGCCTGGTGACGCGATCCGTCTTGTTCACAGCCGTGGTGGCGACGGCGATTGCCTCCATTCGCAATCCGTTGGTTCGCGCGCAGGCGCGCGACGCCGCCCCCGTGCTGGCCGCCGCTCGCGAGGCGCTCGGCGGCGATCGGACGCTCGGCGCCGTGAAGACCTTCCTGGCGACCGGGCGCACGCGTCAACTCCGCGGTGACAACCTCGTGCCGATCGAGTTCGAGATCGCCTGCGAGCTGCCAGATAAGTACGTGCGGCGCGACGAGTTTCCGGCCCAGGATGCGCTCCCGGCGGTCAACGGCTTTCGGGGATCCGACGCCATCGGCCCGTCGAAGACCACGCGCGAGGAGTTCGCGCGGCTGATGCTCGGCGTGTTCGCGGCAGCGCCCGCGGCGTTTCCGCTGACATTCACGTACGCGGCTGAGGCTGAGGCGCCCGAGGGCAAGGCGGACGTCCTCGCTGTCGCGGGTCCCGACAACTTCGCGGCGCGTTTCGTCGTCCAACGAGAGACCCACATGCCCGTCATGCTCATCTGGCAAGCGCCGGCCCCTGGGGGACCCGGCGCAGGCGGCCCGCCGCCTGGTGCGGGCCGCGGCGCCGCACCAGCACCGGTCGACCACCGCGTGTATTACGCGGACTACCGCTCCGTGAACGGCGGCGTGAAGTGGCCGTTCCGGATCCGACACGCGGTAGCCGGAACGACGATCGAGGAAACGACGTTCGATCGGGTGAGCATCAACGCCAAAATCGACCCCAAGAAGTTCGACGCGCCGAAATGAGCGCCCTCGTCGCTCTCCTGTTGGTCGCCCAGACGGCAGCCGGCGGCACGCTGCACATCACGGTCGTCGATCAAACCAATGCCGTGGTCGTCAACGCGACAGTGACCGTGACGGGCATCGACGAGACGACGAAGAACGCCTCGGTCGCGCCGGTGCCCACGACGGATACCGGCGTCGCGACCGTGCCTGGGCTGACGCCGGGACGCTACCGGATCGAGGTCGAGTTTCCCGGGTTCGAGAAGCGCACGATTCCCGAGGTGCGGATCCGGGCGGGCGACAACCGTCAGGTCGCGGTCCTGGCGATCCAGCGGGTGGAAGCGGCGGTCACCGTCGAGCAGGACAAGCAGCAGGCGGCGTCCGATCGCAACGGGCCGTCGTTCGGGACCGTCCTGACGCGCGATCAGATCGATGCGCTCTCCGACGATCCAACGATCCTGCAGCAGCAGCTCCAGGACATGGCTGGCCCCGGTGCCGTCATCCGCATCGACGGCTTCGAAGGCGGCGCGCTGCCGCCGAAGGCGATGATCCGGTCGATCCGGATCTCGCGCGACCAGTTCGCCGCTGAATTCCACAGCGCCGGCGGCGTCTCGATCGAGATCATCACGCAGCCGGGCATCGGGCCGCTGCGCTACTTCACGAATGTGCAGGGGCGCGCCGGGTCGCTATCGGGCACCAGTCCGTTCGTGCCGGTCCGCGGTCCGGAGCAAAACACCAACTACGGTGGTGGCATCGGCGGCACGATCGTCGACAAGAAGGCCTCCTTCTTCCTGAACGTATTCGGCATCAACGCCTACGACACGCCGAACCTGAACGCGGCGACGCCGACCGGGACGGTGGCACACGCGCTGCCCCTCCAGGCGCCGCGCGACAACCTGTTCGTGAACGGAATGCTCGACTACGCCGTGACACTCGATCAGACGCTGCGCATCGGCTACAACCTGACCCACATCGCGAACGACAACCTGGGTGTCGGCGGCTACAACGGCCCCGGCCGCGCCTACTCGACCGACAGTGACGTGAACACGATTCGCGTGCAGCACTTCGGGCCGATCGGGCGTCGCGCGTTCTCGCGATCGCGCCTGCAGGTGATTCAGTCTGATTCGAGCTCGCAGTCCGCGGTCGAGGCGCCGACAATCCAGGTGCTGGACGCGTTCACGAGCGGCGGCGCCCAGCAGGCGGGCGGCAGTCATGCGACGACGCTCGACGCCGCCTCCGACCTCGACTACGTCGTCGGCCGGCATTCGATCCGCACGGGGTTCGTCTTCGATGCGACGCGGTACCACTCCGATGCCACGGCGAACTATCTCGGCACGTATACGTTCGACAGCCTCGCCGCGTACGACGCCAATCAGCCGAGCAACTATACGCGGCGCGTCGGCGATCCGTCGATTGCGTACAGCAACGTGCAGGCCGGCGTGTACGTGCAGGACGACATCCGCCTGCGCAAGAACCTGTCGATCACGCCCGGGTTGCGCTACGAGGTGCAAAGTCACGTCCCCGACCTGACCAACGTCGGACCGCGGTTCGGCGTCACGTGGGCGCCGGCGGCGAGCGGCCAGACCACGATCCGCGGCAGCGCGGGGATCTTCTACGACTGGCTGGCGACGAGCACGTACGACCAAGTCGTGCGCCTCGACGGGTTCCATCAACAGGAGATCAACATCGTCGATCCGTCGTTCCCGGTCGACGAGAACATCGACACGGTGCCGCCGGCGAACCGCTACGCGCTCGGGCCGACGTACGATGCGCCGCGGATCACCCGATTCAGCACCGGCATCGATCAGGTGTTCAAGAAAGTCAATCGGGTCTCGGTCACCTACAGTTACTTGCGTGGCTCCCGGCTGGCGCGCGGCTTCAACGTCAACCCGCCGATCGACGGGGTGCGGCCGGATCCGGCTTTCGCGAATGTGATCGACGTCGTGTCGGACGCCGCGTCGCGTCAGCACGAGCTGCGATTCGACGCGAACATCCACCCAGGCGCGATGCTGCCACTGCCGCCCTCAGCGCCGCGCGTGAGCTGGGCGCGCGTCACCGTCTTCGCGACTTACACGCTGTCATCGCTGCAGAACAACACCGACGGGCCGTTCTCCGTCCCGCCCACTGGCACCCTGGCGACCGAGTGGGGACCGGCGAACGGCGGCGCCGGATCCTCCGGGTCCAACATCCCGGGCATCATCGCCTTCGGCGGCGCGGCGACGACGGTGGACGTCCGCAACCGGCTCAACGTGAACGTCAACAATCAGGTGCTGCGCAACTTTGGACTGTCGATCGGCGTGAACGCGAGCAGTGCGCCGCCGTACACCCTGCTGACCGGCCAGGACACCAACGGCGACGGCATCTTCAACGATCGTCCGGCGGGTGTGGGTCGCAACACGTTGCGCGCCAGCGGTCAGGTCACGCTCAACATGTTCGCCAACTACACCCTCGCGTTCGGCCACTCGTCGGCGCCGTTGCCGCCTGGCATCGGCGTCTTCGGCAGCGGTGCGGCAGCGACAGTCCGCAGCGTCGACCTTGGCCCAGCGCGCTACCGCCTGCAGTTGTTCGTGCAGGCGCAGAACCTGACCAACGAGGCGAACTACATCGGATACAGCGGCACGTTGACCTCGCCGTTCTTCGGACAGCCGACCGCGGTCAGCGCCATGCGCAAGATCGACTTCGGCATCAACTTCGGATTCTGACCGACTGGCAGCTCAAATTACT
>DASXGC010000190.1:0-1968 GCA_036489235.1 Vicinamibacterales bacterium | reverse complement strand
GGCAACCAAGACGAGCCTGTCGAACCAGGTCCCGAGCTCGCTGCGCGTCGTCGCAAAGTTCTGCGCGTTGTACGTCAGCGCAAAGGGCGAACCAGCGGGCGCGACCTCGCTGTAGGCCGGAAGGTAGAGCCGTTGCGCCTGAAACGCGCCGTAGGGGGTGACCGACACCAGCGGCAGTGCGAAACGATAGCCGCCCTCGATCCTGCCGGAGAAATCGTGCGCGATGAAGTTGGACGTGAGCTGATCGGTGCCGAAAACGTTCACGAAGCGATCCGTCGACATCCAATACGTCGCATAAGCGAGCGCTGCCGACACATAGGCGGCGCCCCAGCGCGTGGAGCCATAGATGCCGCCCTGGAACACGTCGCTGCGTCCGGTGCCGAGCGCGTTCGCGACGCTCCAGTCGGTCCCGCCGCCCCCAAGCGCAAAACCCAGCGTCGTGTCGGGCGTAATTCGGTAATCGAGGCCGCCGGCATAACCGTAGTCGCGCACGCTGGCATCATGGCTGCCGATATTCACCGGATCGCCGCCGATATTGGCGCGGCCGCCATAGCCCGAGGCCCAGACGTTCCAGGGGCGGCTGGCATCGGCGGGCTGCGCCGACGCCGCGGGCTCCTTGAGCACCGACGCATAGGCGAGCGCCACGTCGGACGGCAGCCGCGCGGAACCCTCGGGCGCAAAGCCCATGGCCGAACCGACCCCGGCCGTGCCGCGCGTCTGCGCGAACGGATCGAGCAGCAATCGCAGGAACGCATTCGTCGACTGGAAGCTTGCCTGCTCGGCGCCGGTGTGAACCTCGCCGGTGAGCTGGGTTAGGGCATTCACAAGCTGCGCCCGCAGCTGCGGCTGCGACTGCACCGCCAAGGCCAAGAGGTTCGCGAACCGCGGCGGCAGCGTGATGTTGGCATCGATTGCCGCATCGATCGCGCCAGCGATCTGGAGGACCTCCGCAGGGAGCGAAGCCCCGCCGGGGATAAAGGGCAACTGTTGGGCGATGAGGTCGGTGAATTTGCAGTGGTCGCACAGGTAGACATGGTTGGCGTCGTAGAACAGCTCCACCTTGTTTTTCACGCCAACGATGTCGGGGTTGAAGGTTCCGATGATTCCGCCCGATGCCGTCAACAGGGTGTAAACCCTGCGCTTGGTGATGTCACTGTCGTCCACGACCTGGACCGTCGCTCCATTGAGTGCCGCGACCCCCGTGACATTGGTCTGGCTCGCCCTAATCGCGTTGATGTTGATGAGGTAGGTGGCGGCGGACGCGAATGCGAGGTTGCCGGCGACATTGAGCGTGCCGACCGACTGACCCGGCATCAATGTTCCGCCGGCTACCAACACGCCCGGCACCGTCCCCGTGCCACTGAGCATGGCGGTGGGGCCCACCAGCACGCCGCTGGACGACGAGATATCGCCGATGACCGACAGCGTACCGCCGGCGACGACGGTGGCCCCCGTATAACTGTTCGCGCCGGATAACGTCAGCGTGCCGGTACCAACCTTGACCAGCGAGCCGCCGGCGCCGCGGATAACACCGCTCACCTCGGTCGAGAGATTGTTGCTGCCGACGGTGAGCTGGTTTGGGCCCAGAGAGAAAGTTCCCGCGCCCTCGATCGAGCCTGCCGTCATCCCGCCACTCGACAGGGAGGTGATGTCGAATGCGCCTCCGGCGGTGGTGATGAAGCGTGCATTACCGCCGGTGGCGCTGTCGACAAATCCCGTTAGACCACCGTTGGTGGTGATTATGGTGGCGTCGCCGGCGGTGCTCGCATTGCGAAAAAAAATGTTCGCCTGGTTGTTGACGATAAAAGTCGGTGCGTTGGAAGAACCGTCAACGATGCCGGCACCGGTGATACTGATTGATGTGAAGAGGGCTGGAGATGTACTGAAAGTATAAGGAGGCGCACCAGGGTTGAACTGCAGCGTCCCGACCGACGTTGTTATGAAGGGTTGGAATGTTATTGAGGTTAT
>DASXGC010000147.1:0-15252 GCA_036489235.1 Vicinamibacterales bacterium | reverse complement strand
ACCCAGGGCCTGCGCGGCAAACGGATGGCGGCGACGCTGGTGGCAGGCCAGATGGCGCTGGCCATGATGCTGCTCGCCGGTACGGGCGTGCTGGTTCGTAGCTTCCTCACCATCGTTGGCGCGCCGACCGGCGTTCGTGATCCCGAACACATCCTGGTCGGATCGATGCGCCTGCCATCGGACAAATACCCGGACGGCGCGACACGGCTGCGGTATCTCGATCAAGCGCAAGCGGCGCTGAAGAACACCGCCGGCATCGAGCGCGAATCGATCGCCAGCACCATTCCTGTGAAGTACGGCGGCGCGTCGCGCGCGTTCGAGATCGAGGGCCGCCCGACATCGCCGGACGGCGAGGAGCCGGTCGGATTTCTTCGAACTGGATCCGGCTACTTCGGCGTCGTCGGCGCCGCGCCGACATCGGGGCGCGACTTCAACGATGGCGATCGTGCAACGACGATGCCGGTCGCCATCGTCAACGAGAGTTTTGTCGTCAAGTTCCTGGCGGGACAATCGCCGATCGGCATGCGCCTCCGCGAAGTCAATCGCACCACGCCCGCGGACTGGCGAACCATCGTCGGGGTGGCGCCGAATATCTCGCAGAACGACGCTCTGCGACAACAGTTCAAACCGCTGGTATACATCCCGTTCCAGCAGGAAGCGCCCGCGGCGCGTTCGTTTTTTCTGGCACGAACGAGCGCGCCGCCAGAACAGATCGTCGAGGCGGTGCGGACCGCAATCCAGGCTGTGGATCCTGACGTGACGCTGGAAGAGTTCGCGAGCATGAAGGACAGCTTTGCCTTTGCGCGCGATTTCATGGACGCCGAGCACAGCGAACTGGGAAAGCACGCCAAGGTCGCTCCTGTCTTCGCGGTCATCGCCCTGCTGCTGGCAGCGATCGGCCTGTACGCTGTCATCGCTTATTCGGTCAGCCAGCGCACGAAGGAGATCGGCGTGCGAATCGCGATCGGCGCGGCGTCCCGCGATATCCGGCGACTGATTCTGCGCGAGGGCATGAGACCCGTGGCGCTTGGATTGATTGCCGGCTTCATGGCGTCGCTGGCGGTGAATCGCCTGTTGCAGTCGCAGCTGGTGGGCGTCTCGCCTGACGATCCATTGACCCTGGCGATCGCGCCCGTCCTGCTGATTGTGATAGCGCTGCTGGCATGCCAGGCGCCTTGCCGGCGTGCACTACAAATCGATCCGGCCGTCGCCCTGCGGCACGATTAGTCGTCGCACCGCTGATAGCGCTAGCGTCAATTCGCGGTCTGGATCCTCTTTACTGTGAAAGCCGATCACGATCGAGCGCCATCGGCGGTGATAACATTCCGCACCGTCGATGCCATGGAAGTGTCCCGCCTGCCACGAACCGATTCGTCACAGCGAAGTCGAAGTCCGGCCCCGTCCCGAGGCGCGTTATCGCTGTCATATCTGCCGCCTCGAACTGGTACTCGATCCGAAAGCTGACAAGCTGGTGGTCGCACCGCTCGGCGACGATCAAAAGGATCGCCTCGGTCGTTCGTCGCGATGACACGCGCTCGTATACTCCGCACTTCTGACGCGTAAGGCCCAGCTTTAACGGTAGAGCCGGCTCATCCAGCGCGCGCCGATTCTCAACACCGCACGCTTCTTGCACTGATCAATAGTGCGTGGCGGCCACCGATATCAGAGAGCAGGTGCAACGGGTTCTGCCACACTAGAGCCACTTGACTGACGCGTTACTCGATCAGGATCTGAAACAAGGGACTGTCGGCTCAGACCACATTCGAGCCGAGCCCTTCACACAAGAGCAGCTCGCTGCCCACGCTCGTCGGCTCGCTCGGGCCCACCTCAACCAGTCTCGTCCCGGTCGCGGTCGTCCGCTGCTTCCCCGTCTGGACGCGAGCGAACGCAGGCTGGACAAGGCGCACCGCACGTTCTCCTCGGGTGGCGGAGACATCGCTCCGGTTCCGTCCGAAGACTGGCTACGCGACAACTACCATGTGGTGCGCGATCAGATTCGGGAGATCCGCCAGGATCTGCCGCGGCAGTATTACCTTCAGCTGCCGAAGCTGGCGGAGGGACCGTTCGAAGGTCTGCCCCAGATTTACATCATCGCGTCCGAGCTGGTGCGTCACAGCGCCGGCCGGTTCGACCTCGATGCGCTCAGCGACTTCGTCGCTGCATACCAGGGCGAGGTGACGCTCACGATCGGCGAGACGTGGGCGATCCCAATCATGGTGCGTCTCGCGCTGGTCGAAGAACTCAGTCGCCTCGTGGACAGCGTCCTGGTCGCGAGAAATGCTCGCGAACGGGCACGGACCTGGGTGTCGGGCGACCGCGACGCCCAACCTACCAGTTCGGACATCACCAAGCTAATCGACGCCGAAATTGCGCGCTCGGGTCGGCTGCCGACGGCGCTGGTGGTCGAAGTCCTTCAATGGCTGCGGGATCAGCCGTCGAGCGTCGCACCGGCGTGGCAGGCGCTCGAGCAACACGTCCAGGCACAAGGCGAATCCCTCGACGAGATGCTGCGCGTCGAGCACCACCGCGAAGCCGCCGAGCAGCTGGAGATCGGCAACGTCATCACCAGCATGCGCATGCTGTCGGCGGTCGACTGGACCATCTTCTTCGAACGCGTCAGCGTGGTCGAGCGCGCGCTCCGCGACGATCCGGCCGGCGCCTACGCCGACATGGACTTCCCGACCAGGGATCGGTACCGGCACTCCATCGAGCAACTGGCCAAACGCGCTCGCGCACCCGAACTCGCGGTTGCCACCGCAGTGGTCGATCTCGCCAGGCGCGCAAAAGCCGAACACCCGGACGCCGATCGTGAACACCACGTCGGCTACTACCTGATCTCGCGCGGCCGCTTCCATCTCGAACGGGCCCTGGGCTATCGGCCCACGTGGCGGGAGCGGGGCGCCCGACTCGTTTTCAGACGGCCGACGGTCGGTTATCTCGGCATGCTGTTGGCGGTGACGCTGGCTGGCGTGGCAAGTCTGGTGGCGTATGCCAGCCGTCATGGCGCCAGTGTCAGCGAGCAACTGCTCGTGGCCCTGGTCTGCCTGATTCCGATCAGCGAGCTCGCCATCGGCGTCGTCAACCTGATCGTGTCGAGACAGATTCCACCACGGCCCTTGCCCAAGCTGGCGATGCGGAGCGGCATTCCCGAGATCTACCGGACGATGGTGGTGGTGCCCGTCATTTTCGATTCCATCGCTCGCATCAGAGTGCTGTTCGACGACCTCGAGGTGCGGTTCCTGGCCAACCGGGACCCGCATCTTCACTTTGCCTTGCTCGGCGACTTCGCGGATGCAAGCGTTCAGACCCGGGCTGGCGACGCTGCGATCACGGACGAGGCGCGCCGGTTGCTCGCGGCCCTGAACGGCCGCTACGGAGACGATCGGTTCTTCCTCTTCCACCGCGAACGTCGCTGGAACGCCCGCGAAAACTGCTGGATGGGATGGGAGCGCAAACGCGGCAAACTCACGGAGTTCAACCAGCTGCTCCGGGACGATGCCGCGACGAGTTTCGTGATCCGGGAGGGCGACCAGTCGATCCTGCCGACGGTCAAGTACGTCATTACGCTCGATGCCGACACGCAGCTGCCGATCGACGAAGGGCGCCGTCTGGTCGGTGCGCTCGCGCACCCGCTCAACCAGGCGCGCTTCGATCCGGACAGGCAGCGCGTCACGGCGGGCTACGGCGTGCTGCAGCCGCGCGTCGCGATCAATGCCGCGCGCACCCCGTTCGGGTACCTATACTCCGGCCACGTCGGGATCGATCCGTATACGACGGCGGTCTCCGACCTGTACCAGGATCTCTTTCACGAAGGCAGTTACGTCGGCAAGGGCATCTACGACGTCGATGTCTTTCACCTCGCTCTCGAGGACCGCGTCCCCGACAACACGCTGCTCAGCCACGATCTCTTCGAGGGATTTTTCGCCCGCGTCGGCCTGTGCACCGACATTCAGGTGGTGGACGATTATCCGACCAACTACCTCGCCTATTCTTCCCGCCAGCACCGATGGGCTCGCGGCGACTGGCAGATCGCCAGGTGGTTGTGGCGAACGGTCCCCAACGCCGATGGGCAATCCGTTCCCAACACCTTGCCGGTCATCGACCGCTGGAAGATCCTCGACAACCTGCGACGGAGCCTGCTGGCGCCGGCGCTCCTGCTCCTCTTTGTTGGCAGCTGGACCGTCCTGCCGGGATCGCCGCTGGCGTGGATGCTCGTGGCGCTGCTGGTCCTCGGCTTTCCGTCGTACGTGCAGGCCGTGCTGTCGCTGTCGAATCGCGTGCGCGGCGTGCCCGTCCGCGAACATCTGCGGACCGAGCGGCACCGGCTTTCGATAGCCGGTGCGCAGGTGTCGCTGTCGGTGACGTTCCTGGCGCACCAGGCCTACGTCATGCTCGACGCCATCGTCCGCACCGGGTTCCGATTGTGCGTGACCCGCCGTCACCTGCTCGAATGGGTGACCGCCGACGCCGCCTCGCGATCGACTCGCGACCTCGTCACGATCGCGCAGGAAATGTGGGCGGCGCCGGTCATCGCGGTGAGCCTCCTGATCCTCGTGGGCGCGCACGACGCCGGACGACTGTGGATCGCGGTTCCCGTGGCCGTGATGTGGCTGTTGTCGCCGGTCGTGGCCTATCTCACGGCCCGGCCGTACGAGGCTCTCGAACGCGTCCTCTCCGCCGACGACCGCGATCGTCTCCGCAACATCGCGCGCAAAACCTGGCGATTCTTCGAGGACGTGGTGACGCCGACCGGCCACTGGCTGGTCCCCGATAACTACCAGGAAGACCGGCCCGACGTCATCGCCCACCGGACATCGCCGACCAACATCGGATTGCAGTTGCTCGCGACCGTTGCGGCCGCCGACTTCGGCTATCTCGGCAGAACGGGCGCGATCGAGCATCTCGAGCGCACCATGGAGACGCTCGGTCAACTACAGCGCTACCGAGGCCACTTCTACAACTGGTACGACACCCGATCGCTGTTGCCCCTCTCTCCCGCGTATGTCTCGACGGTGGACAGCGGCAACCTCGCCGGCTACCTCGTCACCCTGAGAATTGCCGTCCTCGAGCTCGTCGAGAAACAACCGTTCATCGATCTCGCGTCTCTCGATGCGGTCGGCGACGCCATCCGTCTGGCGGAGCAGGCGGTCGATCCGCTCGGTCGGAGCTTTGGCCGTGGCCGGGACGATCTCTTCAAACTCCGGCGAGATCTCGCGGCGCTCCGCACCGAGCTCAAGGGCCTGCGAGCGCCGGTGACCGTCTCCGGCTGGCATCGCCTGCTCGGCCACGTTGGCGAGCGCCTCGCACTGGTCGCTGCGGATATCCACAACTCGGAAGAACTTCGGACCTCGTCCGAATCAGATGTCCATGCGCTGGGCGAGGCCCACGACTGGATCGAGCGGGCGGCGACTGCCCTCGCCGAGCGTCAGACCACGCTGACCCAGTTCGCGCCGTGGCTGGAAGCCACCCAGCCCGCGCACCCGCAACTGCCCGACCGTCTGCTGGCGCTGCCCGCCCTGATCGCCTGGTGCGATCGGCAGTTATCGGAACCGTGCTCGTCCGACACCGATCGTGCACTCAGCGCGTGGATCGAGCCGACGCGGCAACGGGCCGTCGATTTCATCGAACGCGCCCGCCGCATCGCGAACCGCGCCGACGAACTGCTGAAGGAGATGGATTTTACGTTCCTGTTCGATCAGCAGCGCCAGCTGTTCGCCATCGGCTACAACGTGCCGGAAGGTCGTCTCGACGCGTCGTACTACGACACCCTGGCGTCCGAGGCGCGGCTCGCGAGTTTTCTGGCGATTGCCTTTGGCCAGGTGACGCCCGAACACTGGTTCCGGCTGGGACGATCGCTGTGCCCGACGGCCGGGTCGCGTGCTCTGCTGTCGTGGAGCGCGTCGATGTTCGAGTACCTGATGCCGTTGCTCGTGATGCACGCGTATCGCGAGACGCTTCTCGACGAAACCTATTCCGCGGTCATCGCGAGACAGATCCAGTACGGCGCCGACCGGGGCGTACCGTGGGGCATCTCCGAGTCGGCATACAACGTCCAGGACCTCGGTCACAACTATCAGTACCGCGCGTTCGGCGTACCCGGGCTCGGCTTGAAGCGCGGCCTCGCCGACGATCTGGTCATCGCCCCGTACGCCACCTTGATCGCGACACCGCTGCGTCCGCACGAAGCGATCAAAAATCTGGCGCGGCTGTCGACGGCCGGGCTCGAAGATCGGTACGGCTTCTACGAGTCGATCGACTACACCCCTGAGCGCATCCCACCCGGCGTTTCCGGCGGCGTCATCGTCCGCACCTACATGGCGCACCACCAGGGCATGTCGCTGATCGCGCTCGACAACTGCCTCAACGACGATCCGATGCCGCGGCGCTTCCACGCCGACCCCCATGTGCAGGCGGCCGACCTGCTGCTCCAGGAAAAAGTCCCTGAGCTCGTTCCGCTGACCGACCTCCCGGTCGAATCCGTCGAGCACGTTCCGGCAACACGCCGGCTGCCGGTTGACTCGGTCCGGCGCTACACCACGCCGCACACCCTGAGCCCGCGCGCGCATTTTCTATCCAACGGCTCGTACAGCGTGATGATCACCAACGCCGGCGGCGGCTACAGTCGCTGGCGGCAGCTGGCAGTCACGCGCTGGCGCGAGGACATCACCACCGATTCCTGGGGCATGTTCTGTTACGTCAGAAACCTGACCACCGGCGAGGTGTGGTCGACCACGCATCAGCCAAGCGGGCGGGAACCGCTCGAGTTCGAGGTGACCTTTGCGCCCGATCGTGCGGTGTTCCGCCGGCGCGACTTCGATCTCGAGATTTATACCGAGTTGACCGTGTCAACTGAGGACGACGTCGAGGTGCGGCGGGTGTCCCTGCGCAATCACGGGTCGAAGCCGTACGACCTCGACGTCACCAGCTACGCCGAAATCGTGCTCGGGCCGCTCGGATCCGACCTGTCGCATCCCGCATTCAGCAAGCTGTTCGTGGAGACCTCCGTGACTGCTGATGGCGAGGCGATCATCTGCTCGAGGCGACCGCGCGGAGGAGACGAGGCCCGCGTCTACATGTTTCACGTTCTCGGCGGCCGCAGCCGTGCCAGCGCGCCGGCGTCCTTCGAAACGGATCGCGCGCAGTTCATCGGTCGCGGTGGCTCGGTGCGGCAGCCAGCCGCACTGGCGCCGTCCGCGAAGCTGTCGAGGACGACAGGCGCGGTCCTGGATCCCATCGTCAGTCTGCGTCAGAAGGTCCGGGTCCCGCCTGGCGAAATCGTCCGCCTGACGTTTGCAACCGGCATCGCGCCGAGCGAAGAACGGGCCCATCAGCTGATCGAAAAGTATCGCGATCGCCGGGCGGTGTCGCGGACGATGGCGCTGGCCAGCACCCACGCCAACATCGAACTGCGTCACCTCGGCCTCAAGACCGCGGAAACGATTCGTTTTCAGCGGCTCGGTGGGCGTCTGCTCTTCGGAGACAGCCGGCTGAGAAACCCGGCGGCGATCGCGCGCAATCATCTTCCGCTCCAGGCGCTTTGGAAACTTGGGATCTCGGGCGATTTCCCGATTCTCGTCGCCAGGATCGGCGCGGGGTCGGAATTGCCGCTCTGCCGCGAACTGCTCCAGGCGCACGAGTATCTTCGTCGCAAGGGCTTCACGTTTGATCTGGTGCTGCTCAACGAACACGCCGATGGCTATCGGCAAGAACTGCACGACGAGTTGCAAAGCCTGGTCGAATCGGGACCCGAACAAGGATGGATCGACCGGCCTGGTGGAGTATTCCTCCGAAAGATCGACGCGTTGTCCGCCGACGAGCAGACGATGCTGCTCGCGGCGGCACAGGCGGTGCTCGAGGGTTCGCTCGGTTCACTCTACGAGCAGTTGAAGCGGCTGCAGGTGCCGTTCGCGCCGGTGCCACCGCTGGTCGACAACGACGAGGCGGAAGCGACGCCGCCGCCGTTTTTCGAAGGCCTTCAGCGCCGTCTGCCGTGGCTGCCTGTGGGGCTTGCGCCGGAGCCACGCCGTTCCAGGCCCACTGCGTCTCAACCGCCGCCGGTCACGACCGGCGAGAGCCCCAGGACAAACCACCTGGAGTATTTCAACGGCCTTGGCGGCTACGCCGATGCCGGCCGCGAATACGTCATCGTCGTCGATCACACGACCGGCCGGACGGCGCCGGCCCCCTGGGCTAACGTGATCGCCAACGAGCAATTCGGAACGATGGTGACGGATTCGGGACTCGGCTACACCTGGTCCGGTAACAGCCACCACAACCGACTGACGCCGTGGCAGAACGACCCGATTGCCGATCCATCCGGAGAAGTGCTCTTTCTCCGGGACGAAGAGTCGGGGGCATTCTGGTCGGCGACGCCTGTCCCGGCGGGCGCATCCGTCTACACGGTCCGGCACGGACACGGGTACAGCCAGTTCGATCACGTGCGCGATGGACTCGAGTGCGAGCTCTCGATATTCGTCCCGGTGGACGATGCGCTCAAGATCATGCGGCTACGGATACGGAACGTCTCGGCCAGACCGCGACGCGTCTCGGCAACGATGTACGTAGAGTGGGTGCTCGGCGAGAATCGAACGCACACGTCGTCTCAAGTCGTGACCAGCCAGGATCCCGTCACTGGCGCGGTTCTCGCGCACAACGCGTTCAGGCAGCCGTACGGCGAACGTATCGCCTTCCTGCACGTATCGACGGCGGAGCCGGACGAACAAACCTTCACCGGCGATCGGGGCGAGTTCATCGGCCGTAACGGCACGCTCGCCGCGCCGGCCGCACTCGGCGGGGAGTCGCTCTCCGGCCGTACTGGCGCCGGACTCGATCCGTGCGGTGCATTCCAGCTGAAGTTCCGCCTCGCCGCGGGTGAGACCCGCGAGGTCGTGGTGCTGGTCGGCGACGAGCGGAGCGAGGAGCGGTGCCGCCTGCTGATCGATCGGTATCGCAGTGTCGAGACGGTTGAATCGGCCTTCGCCCAGACCAAAGCCGCGTGGAACACGACACTCGACACGCTCGCAGTCTCGACGCCCGATCGATCGTTCGACCTTTTGGTGAACCGCTGGCTGCTCTATCAGACGCTGGCGTGCCGGGTGTGGGCGCGGACCGGCTTCTACCAGTCGAGCGGAGCGTTCGGCTTCCGCGATCAGCTGCAGGACGTCCTGGCACTGCTGTTCGCGCGGCCTGACATCACCCGCGCCCACATCCTGCACGCCGCCTCTCGTCAGTTCCTCGAAGGCGATGTCCAGCACTGGTGGCACGAGCCCGAGGGCGAAGGCATCCGCACCAGGTGTTCCGACGACCGCCTCTGGCTGGTCTACGCCGTGCTCGCCTACATCCGCGCCACCGGCGACGAAGCCGTGCTCGACGAACAGGTCGCGTTCCTCGAAGGGCGCGCGCTGTCGCCAGCCGAAATGGAAATCTACGAGCGGCCGACCCGCTCCGAGCAGCACGCCACGCTCTACGAGCACTGCGTGCGCGCGATCGAGATCAGCCTGGCGACCGGTGCGCACGGGTTGCCGCTGATCGGAACCTGCGACTGGAACGACGGCATGAACCTGGTCGGTCCGCAGGGGCACGGCGAAAGCGTATGGCTCGGCTGGTTCCTGATCGCGGTTCTTCGGCCGTTCGCCGACGTCGCGAAGATGCGGGGAGAACGTGCCCGGGGACTGACCTATCGGCGACGAGCCGATCAGCTGGCAGCCGCACTCGAACAATCCTGGGACGGCGAATGGTACCGCCGCGCGTATTTCGACGATGGGACGCCGCTTGGATCGAAGAGCAACACGGAGTGTCAGATCGACGCCATTGCGCAGTCGTGGGCCGCGATCTCGGGCGCCGGCGATCCGGCACGGACGCGGCAGGCGTTGGAGTCGAGCCTGCAGCGCCTGACCGATCGTGAAGGCGGGCTGTTCAAGCTGCTGGCGCCGCCCTTCGATCATTCGGCGCCGAGTCCCGGTTACATCCAGGGCTACCTCGCCGGTATTCGCGAAAACGGCGGTCAGTACACGCACGGGTCGCTGTGGACGATATTGGCGCTGACCGATCTCGGCGACGGTGATCGCGCGATGGATTTGTTCTCGCTGCTCAACCCGATCCACCACACCGGCGATCGGAAGAACCTCGAGCGCTACAAAACCGAGCCATACGTCATCGCCGGCGATGTCTACTCGGTCGCTCCCCACTCCGGACGAGGCGGCTGGACGTGGTACACGGGATCGTCCGGCTGGATGTACCGAATTGCGGTCGAGAACATCCTCGGCCTGACCCTGATTCGTAACGCGCTCTCAATTGAACCGTGTATCCCACGAACGTGGCCGCGGTTCGAGGCTACGCTGACCCGCAACGGCGCGCAGCTCAAGATCGTCGTCGAAAACCCGAACGGCGTCCAGACAGGCGTGGTCCGAATCGAGGTTGACGGTCGAGAGCACCACGGTCCGATTCCGCTCGACGCCGGCGGCCGGCCGCGATCGATACGGGTCGTCATGGGCGCAGTCCCCCGCGATGCGGCCACCGCGCCGCCGCCGCTCACGTAATCGCCCGCGGCCGCGTACAATGCCGCCATCATGATGACAAGACTGACCTCGCTCGTACTGTGTGGCTGCCTTGGCGTGGCTTCCTACGGTCTCGCGCAGAACGACCCGAACTGGACGAAACCATTTCCGCCGCTGCGCCTCATCGGCAACGTCTACTGGGTCGGTTCGTACGACTTGTCCACCTACCTCATCACCACGCCCCAGGGAAATATTCTGATCAATACGGGTATTGGCGACACCGCCAAGCAGATCAAGGCGAGCGTGGAACAACTCGGCTTCAAGATCGAGGACACCAAGATTCTGACGGCCACCCATGGCCACTTCGATCATGCGGCAGGCATGGCCGAGCTGAAGCGGATGACTGGAGCGAGACTCGTGGTGTCTGCGCCGGATCGCGAACTGTTCGAGTCCGGCGGCAAGATGGACTTCCGTTTTGGCAACACACCCTCGGCGCAGTTTGAGCCCGTCAAGGTGGACGGGACGTTCAAGGACAACGACTCGATCTCGCTCGGCGGCACGATTCTCACAGCGCACCTCACGCCGGGCCACACCAAAGGCGCCACCACCTTCACGCTCAACGTGCAGGATGGCGGCAAGGCGTATCGCGTGGTGATCGCCAACATGCCGTCCATCAATCCGGGTGTCACCGTCAGCGGCATGGCCAACTATCCCGGCATCACCGAGGACTACGCGCGCGCGTTCAAGCTTCTGGAGGACCTGCCGGTGGACGTCTGGCTGGCGTCGCACGCGTCGCAGTTCAAGCTGCACGACAAGTACAAGCCAGGCGATCCGTACAATCCCGATCGCTTCGTCGATCCTCAGGGATTCAAAGCCTCTGTGCAACAGCTCGAGAAGACGTACCGCGAGCAGCTGGCCAAGGAGCGCGCGAAGCAGCTATGAAAACAGTAAGAATGCGCCTCCCCCACCTAACCTGCTCGTCCGGGCCCGGGTGTCCGCTACGATAGGGGTATGCCTGTGTCGCGTTTCCGCGTCGCCATATCCACTGCGTTAGCCGCCGTCTTTGTAACGGCCGTCGGCGCTTCCGCGCAGACGACACCTGCCGGCCGCGAGACGTCAGCCGCGTCGGTCGCCACCTACGGCCTGCCGCAGCAGATGCCGGTCGATCCGGAGGTTTCTTTCGGCACGCTTCCGAACGGCCTGCGCTACTACGTGCGCGCCAACGGCAAGCCCAGCCGCCGCGCCGAAATGAGGCTCGTCGTCAAGGCCGGTTCGGTACTGGAGGACGACGATCAGCAGGGACTGGCGCACTTCGTCGAACACATGGAGTTCGAAGGCACCGAGCATTTCCCCAAGCAGAGCATTGTGGATTTTCTTTCGTCGCTCGGCTTGAGCATCGGTGCGGACGCGAACGCGGCGACGAGCTACGACGACACGCAGTACACCCTGCGGGTGCCGACCGACATACCGGGCGTGCTCGACCGCGCCCTGCTCATCCTCGATGACTGGGCGCACGCCGCCTCGTTCGATCAAACCGGCATCGATCAGGAGCGAAACATCGTGCTTGCCGAGTGGCGCATGCATCTCGGCGCAGGCGAGCGGACGCAGGACAAGATTCGCCGCACCCAGCTCGAGGGATCGCGCTACGCGGATCGGCCACCGATCGGCAAGCCCGACATCATCGAGCGCGCCCAGCGTGAACAGCTGGTCCGGTTCTATCACGACTGGTACCGGCCCGATTTGATGGCCGTGATCGTGGTCGGCGACATCGATCGCGACGCAGTGGTTGCGAAGATCAAGGATCGCTTCTCGTCCTTGGCCGCGCCGACGCCCCGGCGTCCGCGTCCGATCTTCGACGTGCCGGATCATGCCGCCACGCGCTATACCATCGTCACCGACAAAGAAACGACTTCGACGACCGTTGAGGTCAGCAACCTTCGGCCGGCCCGCAACCAGGGCTCGGTGGGTGGCTATCGCGACATCATGCTCGACCAGCTGTTCGCCGGCATGCTCGACGCCAGGCTTGACGAGCTCAGTCAGACCGCGAATCCGCCATTTCTACGGGCGGGCGCCGACCGTGGACTATTCCCGGCGCCGCGCACGAGGGACGAAGCGATCGTACAGGCCCTGGTCGCGAACGACGGGGTGACGCGCGGCCTCGACGCGATCGTGACCGAAATCGAGCGTGTGGCGCGGTTCGGTTTCGCACCGACCGAGCTGGCACGGCTGAAGCAGTCGATGATGCTCGGCTTCGAGCGTGGCGTGACCGAAAGCCCCGACCGCGAGTCGTCCAGCCGCGCTGACGAGTACACGCGAAATTTCCTCGAGGACGAAGCCCTGCCGACGATCTGGCAGGAGCTGGCGTTCCACCGGCGCTTCGTTCCCGGCATCACGCTGGCCGAGGTCAACAAGCTCGCGAACGACTGGTTTCCCGACCAGAACCAGCTGGTCGTCGTGTCTGCCCCGGACGCCGCCGGCGTGATTGAGCCCGATCAGGTACAGCTCGCGGCGGTCCTCAAGGCGGCCGCCGCGAAGCGGCTCGAGCCGTTCGTCGATGCCGCGTCCGGTCAGGCGTTGATGGAAAAGCCACCGCAACCAGGATCGATCGTCAAAACGACGGTTCGTGCCGAAGCGGGGATCGTCGAATGGACGTTGTCGAATGGCGCGACCGTCGTCCTGAAGCCAACAACGCTGAAAGAGGATCAGATCCTGTTTCGCGCCACGGCGCCCGGGGGGACGTCGCTTGCGAGTGATGCGGACTTCCCTTCGGCGCGCGTCGCGGATGCGGTCGTCCCCGCCGGCGGGGTTGGACAATTCAACAGCGTCCTGCTCGATAAGGTGCTGAACGGCAGCGCCGTTGCGGTCAGGCCTTTCATCGACGACGTCGATCAGGGCATGCGCGGCGGCAGCACACCGCAGGATCTGGAAACGATGTTCCGGCTGATCTACCTGCGCTTCACCGAGCCTCGCGCCGATCCTACGGCGTTCGCCGGCATGGCCGCACAGGCGCGGAGCCTGCTCGCGAATCAACAGGCCAGCCCTGACGTCGTCTTCAACCAGACCATCGACGCCGCGCTCAGCCGGGACAACATCCGCCGGCGGCCTCAGACCGTCGCATCCGTGGACCAGTGGAATCTCGACCGGTCGATGGCGTTTTACAAAGCGCGCTTTGCTGACGCCAGCGCGTTCACGTTTGTCTTCGTCGGCAGCTTCACGCCGGCTACGATCAAACCGTTCGTCGAGACCTACCTCGCCAGCCTGCCGGCCACGCACGCTCACGAGACCTGGCGCGACCTGGGCATCGAACCGCCGACCGGCATCATCGATAAGAGGATCGCCAAGGGCATCGCGCCCAAGAGCCAGGTGGCGATCGTGTTTTCGGGGCCGTTTCAGTACGACGATGAACACCGGCTGGCGCTCGAGACGATGACGCTGGTCTTGCAATCGCGGCTGCTCGATTCGATTCGCCAGGAACTCGGCGGAACATACAGCATCACCGCCAATCCCGAATCCGAGAAGTTCCCACGGCCGATCTACAGCGTCCGGATTGAATGGACCTGCGACCCCGCCCGCACCGAAGCGCTCGTCCAGCGCGTCTTCGAGGAGATCGCATTGACCAGGTCCACGCCGCTTTCGCCGGATCAGCTGTCGCTGATTCGACGGGCCCTGCGGCGTGAATTCGAGGCGAGCAGTCAGGACAATGCCTATTTCCTGAACCAGATCTCGCGCCGCTACGAGGATGGCGACGGGGCGACCGTCGAGGCGATCGATAACCTGCCCGACCAGATTGGCGCGCTCACCGCCGACGCCATCTATCTGGCCGCACAGTCCTACCTCAATCCCTTGAATTACGTGAGGGTCACGTTGATGCCCGAAGCGAAATGAATTCGATGTCGAAACTCTGCGTCCGGGCGCTGGCGATGTCACTCGACGGTTTCAGCGCTGGGCCGAATCAGGATCTGCAGAACCCGCTCGGCGTCAACGGCACTGACCTGATGGACTGGTTTTTTCACACACGGGTGTGGCGAGAGACGCACGGGCTGCCCGATGGCGAGACCGGCGTCGACAACGACGTCGCGGCGCTCGGATTCGAGGGAATCGGCGCCTGGATTCTCGGACGCAACATGTTCGGGCCCATCCGCGGTCCGTGGCCGGACGACAGCTGGAAGGGCTGGTGGGGCGACGAGCCGCCGTATCACACTCCCGTATTCGTCCTCACCCATCACTCGCGACCGCCGCTCGTCATGAAGGGCGGGACTGAGTTCCGGTTCGTCACCGGCGGCATGCATGAAGCGCTGGCCGAGGCCCGGGTCGCCGCGGCCGGGCGCGACATCCGTCTCGGCGGCGGCGTCGCGACGGTCCGTCAGTATCTGACCGCTGGTCTCGTGGACGAACTGCGCCTGGCCGTGCGTCCTGTTCTGCTCGGCTCAGGCGAACATCTTCTTCGCGATATCGACTTGAGGGCTTTGGGTTACGAGTGCGTGACGTCTACTGCCGGCGAGCGCGCGACGCACGTCTGCCTGCGCAAGCGCACGTAATCCCAACCCCGGCGCGCCGCCGCGGATCCTATTCCCCCAAAAGCGCCGCATCATCTGAGGCCGATGCCGTTCGCGATCCGTTCGGCCTGGCTCCTGGTGAAATCGCCGGTCACCAGTGCCGATTCGCTGATCTGGCCTCTGAGCGTGGGCGCCATCACGACCTCGCCGTCGATCAGGATAGCGATGGGTCGCCCCACGTGATCCGCCGTCGCTCGCCT
>DASXGC010000145.1:0-5415 GCA_036489235.1 Vicinamibacterales bacterium | reverse complement strand
GTCGTGACCCATTACCACGCCGACCACGTCGGCGGTGTGCCCGCGCTTGCCGCGAAACTGCCGATCGGCACCTTCATCGATCACGGCCCGACGGTTGAGGAAGGAGCGCAGCCGGCGGCGCTCTATCGCGCGTATCTCGATGCGCAGGCAACCGCACGCCACCTCCTGGTCAAGCCTGGTGACTCGATTGCCGTTCCCGGCATCGACGTGCGCGTCGTCTCGGCGAATGGCGCGGTTATCAGCAAAGCGTTGCCCGGCGCCGGCCAGGCCAATCCGCTGTGCAGCGGCTTTGTGCCGAAAGACCCGGATCCGACAGAGAACGCGCGTTCGGTCGGCACGGTGATCGCGTACGGACGCTTCCGGATGCTCGACCTCGGCGATCTGACGTGGAACAAGGAACACGATCTGATGTGCCCGAACAACCTGGTCGGGCCGATCGATCTCTACCTCACGTCGCACCACGGACTGGACCAGTCCGGCTCGCCGCTCCTGGTTCAGGCGATTCAGCCGCGAGTCGCCGTGATGAACAACGGCGCGAGGAAAGGCGGCATCGCATCGGCGTGGCAAATCGTCCACGACACGCCCGGGCTGCTTGACCTGTGGCAGCTCCACTTCGCCGTCGCGGGCGGACCGGATCACAATGCACCGGAGGCACTGATTGCGAACGTCGACGAGACCACCGCGTACGGGATCAAGGTGTCTGCCGACCGCGACGGGAGCTTCACGGTGACCAACGCGCGCAACGGCCAGATCAAGCGGTACAGCGCTCGCCGCTGAGCGGGATCCTGAGGCGCCGACGTCAATGAAACACATGATGAAGCTGCTGGTATTCGCGCAGGCGGCCGTCAGCGCCGGTGCGTTGCTGGCACAGCAACCCGCATCCGACGTCACGAGAAACCCGCTGGCGGCAAATCCAGCCGCAGCCGTGGAGGGACAGCGGACTTACAACCAGACCTGCCAGCCGTGTCACGGAACGGCGGGTCAAGGCGATCGCGGGCCATCGTTGACCACCCCGCACTTCGTGCACGGCGACGAGGACGCCGACGTGTTTCACACCATTCGCGCGGGCGTTGTGGGCACGCAGATGCCCCCGTTTCGCGGATTGAGCGACCAGCAAATCTGGCAAGTCGTCACCTACATCCGCACGGTGCAGGGTGCGGCACCTCGCGAGCTCGCGGCCACAGGCACTGTGACTGCTTCGGACGGTAACGCGGCAGCCGGCGAGACAGTCTTCAATGGGAAAGCCGCCTGCGCCAGCTGCCATGAAGTGAATGGACGTGGAGGAATCGCCGGTCCCGATCTCTCGGGAGCGGGAAAACTGTCGCCGGCGGCGCTGCGCCAGGCGATCGTCGATCCCAACAGCGGTGCGCCAAAGACGACGGTGGTGGTCACGACCCGCGACGGCCGCACGATTCGCGGCGTCCGCCGCAACGAAGATACTTTTTCGCTGCAGCTGGTTGACGCCGCTGGTCAGCTGCACCTCCTCGACAAACTGACGCTGGCAGCTGAGCGTCTCGAGGATCGATCGCTGATGCCCGCCGACTATGCCACGCGCTTGTCATCGGCCGACATCACGGATCTCGTCGCCTACCTGCGGACGTTAGAGGGCCGCGATCTGCGTAAGACGGGAGCGCTGCCGATGTCGGGCGGCGTCACCTCCAATCGGCTTCGCGACTCGAAGAGCGAACCGCAGAACTGGCTCATGTACTGGGGCGACTATCAGGGCACGCATTTTTCGCCGCTCGCGCAGATCGATGCGAGCAACGTGCGGCAACTCCAGTCGGTGTGGGCGCTGCCGCTGCCGGGTGACTCAGTGCTCGAGGGAACGCCGTTGGTGGTCGACGGCGTGATGTACGTGACGGGCGGCGGCAATCCGGCGACGGTCACGGCAGTCGATGCGCGCACCGGGCGCCAGATCTGGCGTTGGGTGCGTCCCCAACGCACGGTCAACCCGTACGAAATCAATCGATTCAGTCGTGGCGTGTCGGTTCTGGGGAATCGCCTGTTCGTCGGCACGCTGGACGCGGCCCTCATCGCGCTCGACGCGCGCACGGGATTGCCGGTGTGGGAGACGCAGGTCGCCGACACGATGGACGGCTACAGCATTACCAGCCCCCCGCTGGTTGTGAAGGACACGATCATTCTCGGCGTCGCGGGTGGCGAGTTCGCGACGAGAGGCTGGCTCGACTCGTATGATGCGGCCACGGGCGAACGGCGGTGGCGATTCAACACAATTCCCGGTGTCGGCGAATTCGGCCACGACACGTGGAAAGGCGACAGCTGGAAAACCGGCGGCGGCGCCACCTGGCTGACGGGCACCTACGATCCGCAACTCGACACGCTCTATTGGCCGGTTGGCAACCCGGCGCCGCAAATCGATCGGTCCGTTCGTGGAGATCTCGACAACTTGTTCAGCGATTCTGTCGTGGCGCTCGATCCCGACACCGGTCAACGCAAGTGGCACTATCAGTTCACGCCGAACGACGGTCACGACTGGGATTCCGTGCAGGACATGATCCTGGTCGATCGGGCGTGGCACGGCCAGAACCGCAGGTTGCTTCTGCATGCCGACCGCAACGGACATTTTTACGTCCTGGATCGGACCAACGGCACTTTCCTGTCCGGCACGCCGTTCGTCTATCAGAACTGGAATAAGGGCTTCGACAACACCGGACGTCCGATTTCCACTCCGGGATCGAATTCAAGCAGCGAGGGCAGCTTCCTCGTGTATCCCACGGTTGGAGGAGCCACGAATTTTCAGGCGCCTTCGTACAGCCCGATTTCCGGATGGCTGTACCTCGAGTACTCCGAAGGCGGTCAGCAGTACGTCAGCGCTCCGATGGACATCGAACGCGGCCGGCAGTACCTCGGACGAAGCCCGGCGATGGGAAAACCGCTCGAGCGCGGCCCGAACGATCCGCCGCCGGGCGCGGGCATCAAGGCCATCGATCCGGAAAATGGCAACACCGTCTGGGATTTCAAAGTGTTCCGCGGTTCGCTCACCAACGGCCTCATGGCGACGGCGGGTGGTGTGGTCTTTGCCGCAACGCGTGATGGGAACCTCATCGCGCTCGACGCGACGACCGGTAAGCACCTGTGGCACTTTCAGACCGGCGGCAATATGGCCGCCTCGCCCATGAGCTACGCGGTGGACGGCAAGCAGTACGTGGCGATCTCGGCCGGCAACGTGCTCTTCAGCTTCGCGCTCCCGGAATGACTACGACCGCGCGGCGCCGGTTCGCTGTCGCGGTGATCGAAATCGCTGTCTGTCTGGCGATGGTTGCCAGCGCACCGTTGGCGGCGGAGCGCTACACGGCTCGCCAGCACGATGGCGTCGTTGAGCTCGAGGACTCCGCAACGCAAACCGTCGTGTCGATCGTCTCGTCAGTCGGCAATGTCACCTTCGACATGAGGGTGAAGGGTCAGCAGATCCTGTGGTTCCCGTACGCCTCGCTCTCGGAGTTCAAGCAGAGACCGGCGCTGGCCGGCATTCCATTTCTCGCGCCGTGGGCGAACCGACTGGACGAACCGGCTTTCTACGCAAACGGGAAGAGATACGTCTTCAACATGGATCTTGGCAACGTCCGCGGACAGCATCCCATCCACGGTTTCGTGAGCTCCACCGACCAGTGGCAGGTCGTCGAGGTGAAATCCGATGCGACCTCGTCCTGGGTGACGAGCCGGCTGGAATTCTTTCGCCATCCCACGTGGATGGCGCAGTTCCCCTTTGCCCACACCATTGAGATCACTCACCGATTGCGGGACGGCATCCTCGAGATCGGCACGCGGATCCACAACCTGAGCGACGAACCGATGCCGGTGGCGATTGGGTTCCACCCGTACTTTCAGCTGACCGATTCGCCGCGAGATGCATGGACCATTTCCGTCGCCGCCCGCACGGAATGGCTGCTCGCGCCGGACAAGATTCCAACCGGGCAGACGCGTCCGATTGAGCAGTTCTTCCCTACGCCGGCAGCGGCCGCGTTGAAGGACTACGATCTCGACCACGTGTTCGGTGATTTGATCCGGGACGCCTCAGGTCGCGCAGTCATGTCCGTCAAAGGGAAGTCGCAGCGGCTCGACGTCGTCTTCGGGCCGAACTACCGCGCCGTCGTGGTGTACTCGCCGTCACCGAATGCGCCGAACCCCAACGCTCAGAATCGCAATTTCATCTGCTTCGAGCCGATGGCGGCGATCACCAACGCGCTCAACCTGGCGCCGCGCGGCCTCTACAACGAGGTGCAGAGCATTCCTGTGGGCCAGACATGGGAAGAACGTTTCTGGGTGAAGCCGAGCGGGTTTTGAGACAGCAGGTGTAAGGCTGCCGACTACCCGGCTCCACTTGCGTCGTGGCCTGTTCCGTTCCGGAACCGCGAGCCAATCGAATTTCCGTTAGATCCATTCGGAGGCGCGGACACGCCTGGTCAATAATCATCGGGCATGATCGATCTGCCGCCGGCCTGCGACGTCGCGATCGTCGGCGCCGGCGCCGCCGGGCTGGCGACAGCAATTTTCACGCTCCGCTCGAATCGATCGCGGACGATCGTCCTGCTCGAAGGTGCGCGCCGTCCGGGCGCCAAGATCCTCGTCAGCGGCGGCACGCGCTGCAACGTCACCAACGCCAATGTCAGCGAACGCGATTTCTGGGGCGGCCGGTCGCCCGCGATTCGCCGGATCCTGCGCGCGCTTCCGGTCGCGGATACGCTCGCGTTTTTTCGGGCAATCGGCATTCCGCTCCACGAAGAAGCCGACGGCAAGCTCTTTCCTGACTCCAACCGTGCCCGTGACGTGCTCGATGCGTTGCTGCGCGAAACAACGTCGCTTGGCGCCGTGCTCGCGACCGGACAACGCGTGACGGCCATTCAGCGATGCGCGGACGGCTTCCGCGTCGTGACCGAGCGCGGCGAGCTGCGTGCGACGTCAGTCGTGCTCGCGACCGGCGGCCGGTCGCTGCCGAAGAGCGGCAGCGACGGTGCGGGTCTGGACTTCGCGATCGCGCTCGGTCATCGCATCGTCGCGACCTCTCCGGCGCTCGATCCGCTGGTGCTGAGCGAGAACGACCGCATGCACGGCGACTTGTCGGGCGTCTCGCACGAGGGCGAGCTGGCGGTGTGGATCGACGGCGCCGTCGCGATCCGGCTGACCGGATCACTGCTGTGGACGCATACCGGCGTCAGCGGTCCGGTGTCACTCAACGCGTCCCGGCACTGGCTGCGCGCACGTCTCGAGGGCCGGTCCGCCGCGGTGACGCTGTCGTTTCGGCCCGGTCAGGGACTCGAAGCGGCGGATGCGGAGTGGATGGCGCGAGCGCGAACCAATCCGAAGTCCGGCGTCCAGAACGCGCTCGGCTCGATGCTGCCGGCGTCCGTCGCTGCCGCGCTGCTGCGCGAACTGGGAATCGATCCGGCGACGCCG
>DASXGC010000064.1:0-63067 GCA_036489235.1 Vicinamibacterales bacterium | reverse complement strand
GACCCTGAAAAATCAGGATGCGATCCGGCAGCGCGTTCCCGTAATCCCAGCCACGTTCGGTGAGCGGAGTGCCTTGATACAAGCCGAGAAGGGTATCCGGCGGCTCGATGTCCATCTCGTGCAGGAGCGCGGCTGACGGCTCGTCCTCGACGATGATGGCGAGGTTCTTCATCGCATCGCGAAAGCGGCGGGGCAAGCCGGCCAGTGCGTCAGCGACGAGCTTTTCGAACGCGCTTCGCTGCACGGGGTTTCGGCGTCGGTTTCTTCTTCGGTTTCTTCTTCGGTTTCGATTTGGGCCCGGCGTTTTTCGAACGTCGGGCGGCCGGCTTCGCAATCCGCTCCTGCGACACGACGTTGGCGTAGTAGTCGCAGTCGTCGCGCACGACGCATACATCGCACAGCGGCTTCGGGCGGCAGATGCGCCGGCCGTGCAGGATCAGCGTGTCCGACGTCCGCGTCCATCGTTCGGGCGGCATCGCCGCGCACAGCTGTTTCTCGACCAGCACCGCATCGTCACCTTCGGCGATGCCGATGCGATTGGACACGCGGAGGACGTGACGATCGACGGGCAGGCCGGGGACGCCGAGCGCATGACCGAGCACGACATTCGCGGTCTTGCGGCCGACGCCAGGCAGTTCGACCAGTTCCTCCATCGTGCGCGGGACTTCGCCGCCGTGATGCTCGACCAGCGCTTTCGCCATCCCGATCAGCGACCGGGACTTGGCGCGGAAAAATCCGGTCGAATGAATCTGCGGTTCGAGCTCCTCGGGCGTCGCTTTGGCGAGGATGGTCGCGTTTGGGTAGCGCTTGAACAACCGCGGGGTCACGAGGTTGACGCCCTGGTCGGTCGATTGTGCCGACAGGATCGTCGCCGTCAGCAGCTCGAACGGGGTTGTGTAATCGAGCTCGGTGTCAGCGTCCGGATGCTGGGTCTCGAGCTTGTCGAGAATCTCCTGCGTGTCGCGTGCGGTTTTCACGGTGTTGTCAGTGGACGCCCGGCTCGGTGCTCTTGTTCCAGCCCACGTTGCTGTAGGACTCGGAATACACCCGCCAGTGCTCCTGCAGCGCCGCGACCAGGTTCGGCACGAACTGCACCGGCACGACGATTTTGGTCTTCACCGGCGCGCGGACGACGTGGTGCGCCTCCGCTTCCTTGATTTCCTTGTCCGACAGCGGCATCACCTCACAGAACGTGAGCGTGAAATCGAACGGCGTGTGCGCGATCGAACAAAAATTGGCGTAGGTGCGCGGCGTCGATTCGTTGTCGTCGGGAACGATGGTGAAGTTGATTTGCTTGGGCTGATCGGCCATGCCCAGAGTTTACTGCCTAGACGTCAGCGAGTGTCAGCGGGCGAGGCTGCTTGCCGTCAACGTCGGTGAATCTGTAAGCCAGAGCGAGTTCGGCGGCAATGACGGCGCGGCCCGTCCAGCGGAGGAGGCCTGGATCGGCGGCCAGGGCAGCGACGGCCCGGCCAGAAAATTCCGGGCTCTCGCTGTTCGACAGGTCGAGCCAGCTTGCTGCCGCTATCACCGCTTCGGTTCTAACCAATCCCGGATACAGCGACACCACCGCGACGTCGTGCGCCCGTAGTTCGTGGGCGGTGTCGAACGTGAGCTTGTCGGTCGCTGCCTTCGCAATGCCGTAGATGGTGTTGCCAACATATTTCTGTGCCGGCCAGAAGCTGATGTTGACGATGAGTCCTTGCCGGTTCGGCACCATCACGCGCGCCGCGAGAGCCGAGCAGACGAACGCGGCGCGAACGCCCGCGTCGATCATGCCGGTCCAGCGATAGATTGGCTGCTCCCAGAATGGCCGCGTCCAGGTGAAGACGCCGTTTTCGATCATCCCCTCGTAGCCGCCCCACGCGGCGTTGACGAGGAGGTCGATGCCGCCGGTCGCGGTGATCGTCGCGAACACGGCTGCTGTCTCGGCATCGTCGAGATGATCGCAGCGGTGCCGGATGACCGCGGTGGGAAGATCGGCGCCAGCGATCGTCCGGCCGGTGCCGTGAACGGTGAAACCGGCGTCTGTGAGAGCCGTTGCGACACCGCGTCCGACGCCGCGGCTGGCACCGGTGACGACAGCGGTAGGCACGTTAGTCTTTCGGCCTCAGTCTTTTGGCCTCAGTACTTCCGCATCACCCCGACGACGACGCCCTGGACCTGCACTTGATCCGGGTCCGCGAAGATCGGCTGCATCGCGGCATTGGCCGGCTGCAGCCGGATCTTGCCGCCGGGATCGCGATAGAACTTCTTGAGCGTGACGTCCGATCCGCGCAGCAGCGCGATGACCATCTCGCCGTTGTCGGCGGTCTTGCGGTCCTCGACGACGACGAAATCGCCGTCGCGGATCTGCTCGTCGATCATCGAGTCGCCGCGGACGCGGAGGACGTAGGTATCGCGTTTACCGACCAGGTCTTCGGGGACGGCGATGGTTTCGTTGGAGCTGATGGCCTCGATCGGCAGTCCGGCGGCGACATAGCCGAGCATCGGAAGCTCGACCGCACGCCCGCCGGCGCGCGTCGGCACCATTTCGACCGATCGGCTGCGGTTCCAGGCGCGCTTGATGAAGCCTTTTTCCTGCAGATTGGTGAGGTGCTTATGCACGGTGGCGAGCGAAGAGAGGCCGAATCGGCGGCCGATTTCCTCGAGGCTGGGCGCGTAGCCGTGCTGGCTGATGAATTCGTTGAGGTAGTCGAGAATCTCTCGCTGCCGTTTTGTCAGAGGAAGCATTGGCCCTCACTCCGCTGGAACCTTCGTGCCCCAGGCGAAAGACACTGTATGCAAAAGAAAGGCGAAGGTCAAGCGCCGGAGAATTGGTGCCTTCCCAAATCCAGACCTCGGCCGTAGGCTCCTCTCGATGAACAGCCCGCGCGCTTTCGGGTTCGCTCTTCTCGCGCTACTGATATGTGCCGGCCACCTCGCCGCGCAGGAACCGCCGCCTGATGTCGATCATGCCGTCGTGTTCGAGTTTGGCTGGGAGGGTGACTGGTCGAAGTCGGAGGCCTTTCACCAAGGGGGAACCGTCGCCGTTGAATTCACGCCGATTGAGCACTGGTTGGAACTCGAAATCGGCGTGTCGGTGATTGCCCATCCGGGCGGCGCAGAGATCCCGGTGGACCTGCTGTTCAAGAAACCGTGGCGGATCTCTCGTACGGTGGAATTCATGGCGGGAATTGGGCCTGAACTGATTCACTCGACAGCGGAGCATCAGACTTTTTGGGGCCTGTCTGCAGTGGCCGACCTGATGGTCTGGCCCCGGCAGAACCTCGGTTGGTATCTGGAACCGGCGATCGAACGGACCTTCGAACCGGGGGCGCACGAAACAGGCTTCGCGATCGCGGCGGGGCTGATATGGGGGCGGTAGGGTGTGCGGCGGTGTTTCTTGATCTGAACGGCACGCTCGTCTTGCCGATCATGGTTGGGCACCCCAGCGATCTTCGGCTTATTGACGATGCCGCGGCTGCGGTGGCGCGGCTTACGTCGGCTGGCTTTATCTGCCCGGTAGTGACTATTCAGAGTCGCATCGCAAGGGGAATGTTCTCGGCGGACGACTTCCAGATCTGGTTCGAGGGCTTCGCGTCGTTGCTGGCTCGGCAGGGTGCCATCGTCGTTGGCCCTTATGTGTGTCCGCACCGGTTCGCGGAACCATGTCGTTGTAAGAAACCTCAAACCTACCTGTACGAACTGGCCGCGACCGAGCATCAGATCGATCTTGGTCGTTCGTTCGTGGTCGGCGACTCGGTGAAGGACGTGGAGGCGGCAGTACGGTTTGGCGGCCGAGGCTGTCTGGTTCGAACCGGCGAGGCGGTGAGCGACCAGGTCGTCGAGCAGGCGGCCTCATCTGCGTCACACGTCGCACTGTCGCTGACAGAGGCCGTCGATTGGATCCTGGCGGCCCAATAAACGCGCCTCTCTGGCGTTCAGCCAGAATATGAAGAATCGACCAGTGAGACTGATAGGATTCTGAGAGGGTGCGCATCCCGTTTTCGATTCCTGCGGCAGGAACCAGGCGATTTGACGTCGCTGGCTTCGGCCTCAACAGCGTCGACTTGATGGCTGTGGTCGCCGAATATCCGCCGCCCAACAGCAAGCAGCGGTTGCAGCGCTTCGCCCGTCTCCCCGGCGGCGAAATCGCGACGGCGATGGCGGCCTGCGCCCGCCTCGGCCTGACCGCGACTTATATCGGTCGCTTTGGTGACGACGACCTGGGCGTGTTGTCGAGGGACAGCCTGATCTCCGCTGGTGTCGATGTGAGCGCCGCGAGCACGGTGACCGGCGCGACCAACCGTTTTGCTGTCATCCTGGTGGACGCGCGATCCGGCGAACGCACGGTGCTGTGGGATCGCCATCCAGCCTTGACGATGACGCCTGCTGACGTTCCCGAAGCGGCGGTGACGGCAGGACGCATGCTGATCGTGGACTGTCACGAAACACCTGCCTCCACACGTGCGGCCCAGTACGCACGCGCCGCCGGAATCCCGACCGTCATCGACGTCGAAAAGGTGAGGCCCGGCATCGGCGAATTGCTGCTGCACATCGACGCGATCATCGCCGCGCAGGAGTTCCCCTGTGCGCTGACCGGTCACGAAGGTCTCGGCCACGCGCTCGAGACCATCAGTCGTGATTCCGGCGCCGCCATCGTCTGCGTGACGCTGGGCCAGGAGGGGAGCCTCGCGTGGTGCAACGGCCGCGAA
This sequence comes from Vicinamibacterales bacterium, assembly GCA_036489235.1. Classification (GTDB taxonomy): domain Bacteria; phylum Acidobacteriota; class Vicinamibacteria; order Vicinamibacterales; family CAVVIG01; genus CAVQFC01. The sequence continues at coordinate 58,370 of DASXGC010000064.1, read as the reverse complement.
ATCCGGACCGCGGCCTTTCCCGTGGACTGCGTGGACAGCACCGGTGCGGGCGATGCCTTTCGTGGTGGTTTCGCCGCGGCCTGCCTCAGCATGCCGGACGCCGACATCGAGGACGTGCTGGCCTACGCCAACGCCGTGGCAGCCTTGAACTGCCGCAAGCTGGGAGCCCGGGAAGGGCTCCCGAACCCAGCCGAAGTCGAGCAGCTGATGCTGCCCCGGCACCAGGTGTAACCTTCTGAGCCTCAAGCGGTCTAACGGTTTTGAAGCCTGACCGATGGCACCTGCGCTGGTATTGGCGTTCTCCGGAACCTGGCACCCTTTGGATGCGGACGCGACTCGGCGTCGCGCGATGACGTCGGCCGACAGCAATCTGGACGCCCTCGACGAGCGGGCGCTGGTTGACGCATGCCTCGCTAATCGACCCGGGGCGTTCGATCTCATCGTCGAGCGTCACCGGCGGCCGGTCTATTTGCTGTGCTACCGGTTTATCGGGAACCACGAGGACGCCAGCGATTTGTCGCAGGACGTCTTTTTGCGGGCCTACCGCGGTCTTCGCAATTTTCGTGGGCAGTCATCGATCGGCACCTGGCTGCATCGTATCGGCGTCAACGTCTGCCTCAACCGGATCAGCAGCAAGGCGCCGCTCGGCAAGTTGACGGAGGCGATCGAAGAGCGCGAATTCGCCGACAGCCGATCGGAGTCGGCGTCGGAGCGGATGTTGCGCGACGAACGCGCCGTGCGCGTACGCGAGGCCATTGCGCAACTGCCCAAGAAACAGCGCGCGACGCTGATTCTCCGGATGTATCACGAGATGCCGCATCAGGATATCGCCGACATCCTCGGCAGCTCGGTCGGTGCGGTGAAGGCAAATTTCTTTCACGCGCTGGCGAATTTGAAGAAAATGCTCGGGGACGGACGGCTGTAATGCACTTGAACGCCGATCAACTCATCGATCTCGCGGAAGGCGCGTCCGACGAAGCGTCTGCGCCGCATCTCTCGTCATGTGCCGCCTGCCGCCAGCAGCTGGCGGATCTGCGCACGATGATGACGGCGGTCGCCGAGGTGAAGGTGCCGGAACCCTCGCCGCTGTACTGGGACCATTTGTCGAGCCGGGTCAGCGAAGTGGTTGCCGCGGAACCTGCTCGGCGGAGCTGGTGGAGCGGCGTACTATCGTGGCCGCAGTTGCTGATGCCGGCGGCATCAATGGTTGCGGTGATGCTGGTGGTTGCGCTGCTCGTCAACGGGCGCGGATCGGCGCCAGCGGTCAGCGATGGATCTCCTGCGGCGGCCGCGGACGTGTTACCGTCGCGCGAACTTCTGAGCGAGGCCGGTTCGCTCACGGCCGATCCGTCGCTGAGCCTGGTCGCCGATCTCGCGAAGAACATGGACGCAGAGTCCGCCGGCGACGCCGGCCTGGCGGCCACTGGCAGTGCGGAGCACGCGGTCGTCCACCTGAGCGACGCTGAACTGCGCGAGCTGCGGCGTCTGCTCGCCGACGAGTTGACGCACACGGGGAACTAACGGGATGAGGCAGTTTTTCGCATCGATCGTACTCGTGAGCGCGCTGACGCCGGCCAGCCTCGGCATCGCGGGCCCGCTCGGACGTCAGGCAGCCGGCCGGCAGGGCCGCGCCGGCGGCGAGGAAGAAGCGGTGACGCCGGCGGAAATCCAGCGCATGTTCGACGGCTATGCCTTGATGCAGGCGCAGGAACAGTTGAAGATCGGCGACGACCAGTTTTCGCAGTTCGTGACCCGCTACAAGAACCTTCAGGACATCCGACGCAAGAACCTGCAGGAGCACGCGAAACTGGTCAACGAGATGCGGCGCATGCTGAATGCCGGTTCGCCCGACGAAGCGGTGCTGTCGGAGCGCCTGAAAACGCTGCAGGATCTGGACGGCCGGGCGGCAGACGATGTGAAGAAAGCCTACGAGGCCATCGATCAGGTGTTGAACGTGCCGCAGCAGGCGAAGTTCCGGGTCTTCGAGGAGAACATGGAGCGCCGGAAGCTCGACCTCGTCACCAGGGCCCGGCAGGCGAATCGCCCCAAACAGCAGTAAAATCGGGCTCATGGCCTCGAGTCATGCGTCGATCTCCCGCACGCTGGCCGCGGTACTACTGCTGGCAGCGGTGGCCACGCCGCGTGCCGACGGCCCCGCGACCCGACGTGACGCCGAGCAGTTGAAGCAGAAGGTGGCGGCGATTCAGTCCCACGCCGAGCGCGGTGCGAAGCAACCGCGGCGCACCACCGTTACCGAAATCGAACTCAATTCCTACCTCGCCTTCGACGCCAAGGAACAGTTGCCTGCCGGCGTCGTCGAACCGTCGATCACCATCGTCGGCACCGGCCGTGTGTCAGGGCGGGCGGTCGTGGATCTGGACGCGGTGCGGAAACAGAAGGCGCCGACCAGCCTGCTCGATCCGATGAATTACCTGACCGGGCGTCTGCCGGTCAGTGCAACCGGCGTGCTGACGACCAGCAATGGCGTCGGACGCTTCGAGCTCGAGTCAGCCAGCATCAGCAGTCTGCCGATTCCGAAACTGTTTCTACAGGAAATCGTCAGCTACTATTCGCGCACAGCCGACAAGCCGGCGGGCGTCAGCCTCGACGATCCGTTTGCACTGCCTTCCCGCATCCGGGAGATCCAGGTTCTGCGAGGTCAAGCCATAATCGTGCAATGACGGCCGACGAGGCGCTCGCGACGCCCGTGCAGTTTCTGAAGGGCGTGGGGCCCCGGCGCGGCGCCGACCTCGAGCACGCCGGCCTCGTCACCCTCGAAGACCTTTTGTACCGATTTCCGCTGCGCTACGAAGATCGCAGCCGGCTCCAGCCGATCTCGTCGCTCAAACCCGGTCAGACCGCCTCAATCAGCGGGCGCATCCTCGCCGCTGGGCTTCGCACCACTCGTCGTCCAGGCTTCAAGATCTTCGAGGCTGCGGTGGACGATGGCAGCGGGTCGCTCCGAGCGGTGTGGTTCAATCAGCCCTTTCTGAAGGACGTGTTCGTCCGCGGCCAGCACGTCGTGCTCTACGGCGTGGTCGAGATGCGAGGCTCCGCCAGCCTGCAGATCACCAATCCGCAGTACGAGATTCTCGACGACGAAGAAGGCGAGACGATCCACACGGGCCGGATCGTGCCGGTCTACGAACGAACCGGCGCGGTCACGCCGAAGATGCAGCGACGGCTGGTGTTCGACGCGCTGCACAGTCTGCCTGCGGATCTTCCGGAACACCTGCCCGAGGAACTTCGCGTCCGGCTCGGGCTGCCGACGCGGTATGCGGCGCTGCTGGCGACCCATTTTCCACCGCAGGACACATCGCTCGACGCGCTCAACCGCTTTGCCACGCCGGCGCAGCAGCGCCTGATTTTCGAGGAGGCGTTTCTCTTTCAGCTCGGGGTGCTGGCGCGGCGGCAGGCCGCCGAGGCGGAGCACAAGACGTCGGCGGTTCACGTGGACGATCGGATCCGCGAGTCGGCGCGAAAGATCCTGCCGTTCCGCTTGACCAACGGTCAGAAGCGGGCGCTGAAGGAAATCGTGGACGACATGCAGCGCAGCTTTCCGATGAATCGATTGCTGCAGGGCGACGTCGGCGCCGGCAAGACGATTGTCGCGCTGCTGGCGGCGCTGGTGGCGATGGAGAACGGTCTCCAGGCGGCGTTCATGGCGCCGACCGAGATCCTGGCGGAGCAGCACTTCACCAACATCTCGCGGTTGCTCCAGTCCTCGTCGTTTCGTGTCGCGCTGCTGACCGGTTCGACTGCCAGCGCTGCCCGGCGCGAGCAACTGGCGGAGATTCAGGGCGGCTCCATTCATCTGGTGGTGGGGACCCACGCGCTGGTCCAAGGCGACGTCGGATTCAAGCAGCTCGGCCTCGCCGTCATCGACGAGCAGCATCGGTTCGGCGTACTCCAGCGCGCGACGCTTCGTGCGAAAGGCTTGCATCCGGACGTACTGGTGATGACCGCGACGCCGATTCCGCGCACGCTGGCGCTGACCGTCTACGGCGATCTCGACGTGTCCGTGATCCGCGAGTTGCCCGCGGGACGACTACCGGTCAAGACGACCGCGCGTCCGGAATCACGGCGAGACGAGATTTACGAATTCGTACGCGGCCAGATTGACGCCGGCCGCCAGGCCTACGTGGTGTATCCGCTGGTGGAGGAATCGGCCAAGATCGACCTCAAGGCCGCGACCGAGATGCACGATCATCTCGCGCAAGAAGTATTTCCGGCCTACCACGTTGGCCTGCTGCACGGGCGGATGAAGAGCGATGCGAAGGATCGCGTGATGCGATCGTTCGCCGCCGGCGAACTGCAGATCCTGGTGTCGACCACAGTGGTGGAGGTCGGCGTGGACGTACCGAATGCCACCGTCATGCTGATCGAGCACGCGGAACGGTTCGGGCTGTCACAGCTGCACCAGCTGCGCGGCCGGGTCGGGCGCGACCGTCACCAGTCCTTCTGTTTTCTGCTGTATCAGTCGCCGCTGTCCGACGATGCACGCGAGCGCCTGGGGGCGATGACGGAGACCACCGACGGCTTCGAGATCGCCGAGCGCGATCTGCGCCTGCGCGGCCCGGGCGATTTCTTCGGCACGCGACAGGCCGGCATGCCGACATTCCGGACCATCGACCTGGTTCGCGATCGCGAACTGCTCGACGCCGCGCAGCGCGAGGCCGCCCGCTGGTTCGCGTCGGCACTCGACGTCACCGCGACCGGCATCGACAAGCTGATCGCCAACTGGCAACAGCGGTTCCGGCTCGTCGAGATCGGGTAGCCCGGGGCACACTGAAGATGGCTACCTTTTCACTTCGTGTGATCGCCGGTTCTCTCAAAGGCCGCCGTTTGAAAGCGCCGACCTGGGAAGGGTTGAGACCCACGTCCGAGAAGTTGCGCGAGACGCTGTTCAATATTCTGGCGCCGCGCATTGCCGGTGCGTCGGTGCTGGACGGGTACGCCGGAACCGGCGCGCTCGGCATCGAAGCCATCAGCCGGGGCGCAGCGATGGTGACCTTTGTGGAAGCCGATCGTCGAGCGCAGGCGCTGATCGCGGACAACCTGACGCACTGCGGCGTCGAAAACGGCTATGCTATTGTCCGCGGTCGCATCGAGAGCGCCATTGAAAATGTTGCGGTGTCATCGATCGATCTCGCGTTGTTCGATCCACCGTACGACACGGCGGCGGCGGACGTGGCGACGGTGATCGCCGGAACCGCCGATCTGCTGACGCCGGGCGGCGTGCTGATTCTCGAACACGCGAAGCGCCGGCCGTCGCCGGAAGGGGCCGGCACGCTGGTACGCGGCCGTCAGGTAATCAGCGGCGACTCTGCACTCTCTTTCTACTCATGTCCACTGTAGCCGTCTACCCGGGCTCGTTCGATCCGCTGACCAACGGTCACGTGGACATCGTCTCGCGCGGAGCGAGGCTGTTCGACCGCATCGTCGTGGCCATCCTGGTGAATGCGGAGAAGGCGCCGCTGTTCTCGATGGGCGAGCGGGTCGAAATCGCACGGAGCGTGTTCGCGCCGTTTGCGAATGTCGAGGTCGATACCTTCGACGGGCTGCTGGTGGACTACGTCGAGCGTCGGCAGGCCCAGGTAATTGTGCGCGGCCTGCGAGCGGTGTCGGACTTCGAGTTCGAGTTTCAGATGGCGCTGATGAACCAGCACCTGAGGCCGGCGATCGAGACGGTGTTCATGATGCCGGCCGAGAAGTACACCTATTTGAGCTCGCGACTGATCAAGGAAGTGTTCTCGCTCGGCGGCCGTGTCAACGGGCTGGTGCCCGATCTGGTCGAGGAGCGGCTGCGCGGCAAAGGACTGAAGAAGTAACCATGACCAGGCTGGCGGAACGCACGTCACGAATTTCCGGATCGCCGACGATGAAGGTGACCGCGGCGGTGGATCAGCTGCGGCGATCGGGCGTCGAGGTGATCGACTTCGGCGCGGGGGAGCCGGACTTCCCGACGCCTGAAGCGATCAAGCGCGCGGCGCATGCCGCGATCGACGCCAACTTCACTCGCTACACACCGGTCTCCGGGATTGCCGATCTCAAGCGCGCGATCTGCGACCGCTACAGAGCCGACTACGGCGTCAGCTATACCGAGTCGCAGGTGGTGGTGACGGCTGGCGGCAAACAAGCGCTCTACAACACCGCGCTGGCGTTGTTCGGACCGGGCGATGAGGTGATTACGCACGCGCCGTACTGGCCGACGCTGACCGAGCAGGTCAAGCTCGCCGAGGCGACGCCGGTGATCGTACGGACCCGGGTCGAGGACGGCTTCGCCGTCCGGGCGGATGCGATTCTCGCCGCGGTCACGCCGCGGACGCGCGGCATCATCATCAATTCTCCCGGCAACCCGACCGGTGCCCTGATCGCCGAAGGGGAACTGCGTGCGATCGGCGAGGCCGCGGCGTCGCGGAACGTCTGGATCGTGGTCGATCTCTGCTACGAGAAACTGATCTTCGATTCGGTGCCGCACAACCTGCCCCGCGTCCTCGCGGAGACGTGTCCCGAACAGTCGGTGTTGTGCGGGTCGGCGTCGAAGGCGTACGCGATGACCGGCTGGCGCTGCGGCTGGCAGATCGGGCCGGCCGCGATGATCGCTGCCGCATCGGCGATCCAGAGCCATTGCACCTCGAACGTCACCTCGATCACACAGAAAGCCGCGCTGGCCGCACTGGACGGTCCGCAGGAGCCGGTGCAGGCAATGCTCGACGAATATCGCGTCCGACGCGATCAGCTGCATTCCTGGCTGACCGCGGATTCACGACTGCGCTGCAGCAAGCCGGCCGGCGCGTTCTACATGTTCGTGGACATTGGCGACGTGCTGTCCATCGACGGGCTGCGAACGTCGCTCGAGTTCGCCGATGCGCTGCTCGCGGAGTCGCGGGTCGCGGTGACGCCTGGCGAGGCGTTCGACGCGCCGGGGACGATCCGGATCTCGTTCGCGACTTCGATGGCGCTGCTCAAGGAGGGTAGCGCCCGTCTGCTGGAGTTCGTCGGCAAGCACGCGCCGCAAACAACATCGACACGCTAAGCTAAGCCTGCCTGTGGCCGATCCTCCGGATCCCTTGCGCAAGCGACGCGCCCGCGTCACCCTGGGGTTCACGGTCGCGCTTGGGCTATGGATCGTGATCGGCCTGTGCCGCTCTCAGCTCCTCGCCAGACCCGGACTCCACGCGCATTACTTCTCGACGGTTGACTTGAGCGGCACCGACCGCTCGGTCATCGATTCACTGATCTCGACCGAGCAGATTTCGCGGGACTGGGAGTTCAAGCCGCCGGACACGTTCAGCGCGCGCTGGACAGGCTTCCTGTACGTCGAGCAGCCCGGTGTCTACGCGTTCGCGACCACCTCCGCCGATCGGTCGCAGATCCGTCTCGACGATGAAACGATTGTGGCGAACGACGGCAGCCACGGCACGGTCACGTCGATTGCGCGGCGGCGACTCGATCGTGGCTCGCACGCAATCGTGCTCGAGTACCTGCACAGCGGCGGTCCTTACCACCTCGAGTGGTCGTCGGCGCCGGAGGGCCAACCGCTTGGACCTGTGCCCGGATGGCTGCTCTCCACGCGACCAAAAGGCGCGGTGAGCCTGACGCTGATCCGCATGCTCGATTGGCTCTTTCCTGCGATCGGCTTGCTGGCGATCACCCTGGCGGCGTGGCTGGCGTTGCTTTATCGGAGTTCGCCGACCCCTCACCTGGACACGACCGATCAGCAGACGTCGGCTTCGAGTTGGAATCGCAGGCGGGCGTTCATCAGCCTTGCGCTCTTCGCAGCCCTGACGGTGATTCAGACCTGGCCTCTGGCGACCGATCCCGCCCACCTTTCACGCAACGACAACGCCGACACCAACCTCAACGAGTGGACGCTGGCCTGGTTCGCGCACCAGTTACCGCGTCATCCGCTGCAGTTGTTCGACGGCAACATGTTCTACCCGGAACATCACACCGTCGCCTATGCGGAGACGCTGCTGGTTCAGGATGCGATGGCGGCGCCGGCGTTGTGGCTCGGTGCGTCGCCGGTGCTGGCTTACAACCTGGTGCTGCTCGCCGGCTTCACATTGACCGGATGGGCGATGTGCCTGACGGTGACACGATGGACCAACGACTGGGTCGCCGGAATCGCCGCGGGCGTGCTGATGGCCTTCAACGCCCACACGCTGTCGCGGATGCCACACCTGCAGGCGTTGCACGTCGAGTTTCTGCCGTTCGCCCTGATCTCGCTCGACGCGCTGCTGCGGCGGCCGCGGTGGACGTCGGCCGTCTGGCTGGCGTTCTGGTTCACCCTTCAGGCGCTCACATCGGTCTACCTGCTGGTCTTCACCGCGGTGGCGCTTGCGGTTGGCATCCTGGTTCGACCGGAGGACTGGTTCGGCCGCCGGTTCGCTACCGTGGCGCCGATGCTGGCGTTCGCAGCGGGGCTCGCGGGCATCGCGCTCGCACCGTTTCTTCTGCCGTACTGGCGTCTCCACCAACAAGGATTTTCGCGATCGCTGGACGAGGTCGGATTCTTTGCCGCGCAGGTCCGGGATTACCTGACGACACCGTCGCGTTTCCACACATTTGCCGGCGGCGCAGTCGGGCTGTTTCCAGGGACGATTGCGTTGCTGCTGACGGTGGTCGCGATCGTGTCGTTGAAGGCCTTCACCGACCGGCGCGCCCGGATGTGCCTGGCCTTCGGCGTGTGCGGCGTCATTCTGTCGTTCGGCCCGGCGATCGCTCCGGGCTACGAGTTCTTCTACCGGACCGTCCCGATTCTGCAGGGCATTCGCACCACCGCCCGCTTCGGATATCTGGGTCTGGTGGCGATCGCCGTGCTCGCGGGTTACGGCGTCGCGATTCTGCGCCAGCGATTTCCCCAGCCGCGCCTCGCGAATATCGCGGCATCGCTCGCGGTCGTGGGTCTGTTGTTCGCGGAGCCGATGGCGATTCCGATCTGGTACGCCCATTTCGACAGCATCCCATCGATCTACTCTCTGCCATCTTCGGATCCTCACGCGATCGTCGCCGAAATGCCGATGGCGCCGCCGGAGCGGCAGTTCCGCGACGCCGCGTACCTGCTGGATTCGACGCTGAACTGGAAACCGCTTCTCAACGGCTACAGCGGCTTCATCCCGCCGAGCTACGAGCAGCACTACCTGGCGATGAAGGATTTTCCGAACGGGTCGTCGATCGCGGCGCTGCGCGCTGCCGGCGTCACCGACGTGTTCGTCGATTTCGATCGGCTCGACGCCGAGGCGATACGGAACCTCGATCGCGAACCGGCGCTCCATCGGCGCGCGATTCAGGGCAGCATTGGTCTGTATCACCTCGAGCCTGCCAAGCGAAGGCCTTGAGCCGGTGCCGGCCGTATACTGAAGCCATGAGCAAAGTGGTCGCCGTGATCGGCGCCTCGACCAACCGCCGCAAGTTCGGCAACCGCGCCGTGCGCGCCTATCGGGACCAGGGCTACACCGTCATCCCGATCAACCCCCACGAGACCGAAGTCGAAGGCCTGAAGGCGTACGCGTCGGTACTGGACGTTCCTGGGCCAATCGACATGGCGTCGATCTACCTTCAGCCGTCGATCGGCGAACAGGTCATTGCCGAGATAGCCAGGAAGGGCATTCCCGAGGTGTGGATCAATCCAGGAGCGGAGAGCGACGAGCTCATCGCGCGTGCCCGGGCGCTGGGACTTCAGCCGATCGTCGCCTGCAGCATCGTGTCGATAGGACAGAACCCTTACGCTCTCTGAGACTCTGGCCGGCAGGCTTGAAACTTGTGCCCGCCGGTCCTATACTCGCCTTGGCTAGCACACCTCACTGAATCCTTCGGGCCGCCGGCCCGTGTTCGACAACACCTCCACTTCATGCTCGAGAGTTTTCATGCCCAGTAATCACAAACGTCCCGCTCAAGGGCGGGGCGCGAACGGCCAGACGCCGACGGACAACGCCGAACAAACCGCCACCGCCGCCGCTCCCACGGCTCCCGAGGCACCTGCAGCCGCGGCGCAGCCGGTCCGCCGGCCGGGCGAAGGCCTGAACATCACCGATCTGAAGGACATGAGCATCCAGAAGCTCACCCAGATCGCCAAGGACCTGACCGTCGGCGGCGCCACCGGCATGCGCAAACAGGAGCTGATCTTCCAGATCCTGAAGGCGCAGACCGAGCAGAGCGGGCTCATCTTCTCCGAAGGTGTTCTGGAAGTGCTGCCGGACGGCTTCGGCTTCCTGCGTGCGCCTGACTACAACTACCTGCCCGGGCCGGACGACATCTACGTCTCGCCGTCGCAAATCCGGAAGTTCGATCTGCAGACCGGCGACACGGTGTCGGGCCAGATTCGGCCACCCAAGGAAGGCGAACGCTATTTCGCCCTGATCAAGGTCGAGGCGGTCAACTTCGAAGCGCCGGATCAGGCGCGCGAAAAGCTGTTCTTCGAGAACCTCACGCCGCTCTATCCGCAGGAACGCATCACCCTCGAGCTGCCGGAAAGCATTTCCGCCCGCGTGATGGATCTGTGGACGCCGATCGGCAAGGGACAGCGAGGCCTGATCGTCGCGCCGCCGAGAACCGGCAAGACCATGCTGCTGCAGAGCATTGCGCAGTCGGTCGCGAAGAACCACCCCGAGATCTATCTGATGGTGCTGTTGATCGACGAGCGGCCGGAAGAGGTCACCGACATGCAGCGCTCGGTGGACGGCGAAGTGATCTCGTCCACGTTCGACGAGCCGGCCCAACGGCACGTCCAGGTCGCCGAAATGGTGATCGAAAAGGCCAAGCGCCTGGTCGAGCACAAGAAAGACGTGCTGATTCTGCTCGATTCGATCACCCGTCTTGCGCGCGCCTACAACACCGTGATCCCGCCATCGGGCAAGGTGCTGTCCGGCGGCCTCGACTCGAACGCGCTGCAGAAGCCGAAGCGCTTTTTCGGCGCCGCGCGCAACATCGAGGAGGGCGGCTCGCTCACGATCATGGCGACGGCCCTGGTCGACACCGGCTCGAGGATGGACGACATCATCTTCGAGGAGTTCAAGGGCACCGGCAACATGGAAATCCATCTGGATCGAAAACTGACCGACAAGCGCGTGTTTCCGTCGATCGACGTCCAGAAGAGCGGCACGCGGAAAGAGGAGCTGCTCATCCCGAAGGACGATCTCAACCGCATCTGGGTGCTGAGGAAAGTCCTGAACCCGCTCTCGCCGGTCGAGGCGATGGAACTCCTGATCGACAAGATGTCGAAGACCAAGACGAACGCCGAGTTCCTGTCGTCAATGCAAAAGTAATTTCGACGCCAACGACGGCAAGGCCACAACGTCAACGAATCAGCAGGCGCACGAGGGAGCACAGCGATGACGACGATCAAGCTCAGGACGAACGGACCGTATCTCGTCGAGGGCGACGATGTGACGGTCGTGGATTGGAACGGAAACGCCTATCCCGTCGCGCGGCGCCCAATCGCGCTGTGCCGGTGCGGCGGGTCCACCAATAAGCCGTTCTGCGATGGGACGCACTCGAAGATTGGTTTCGCGGCGGCGGAGGCCGCGGTCACCGGCAGCGACGACAAGCCGGCCCAGTAGAAACGCGTCAGCGTCGAGCGGAGCAGCGCGCGGATGGCAATTCGCGCAGTATAGTCAGCCATCAGATGCGACCGCCGCCGACACTGCCGATCACGCTCGCCGGGTTCGCAGCGTTTCTCGATCTCTACGCCACGCAGCCGCTGTTGCCGCTGCTGGCAAAGACATTCCACGCGTCCACCTTCGAAGTGGGTCTGACCGTCACCGCGCCGACGGTCGCCGTGGCGATAGCCGCACCGATCATCGGACGCGTCGCCGACCGCTTCGGGCTGCGCCGGGTCATCGTCGGATCGGCGTGCGCGCTGACCGTTACGACGGTCATGGCGGCGACGTCGGCCAGCCTGCACCAGTTGATCGCGTGGCGGTTCGTCCAGGGCCTCATGACGCCGGGAATTTTCGCCAGCGCGATCGCCTATGTTCACGAGGTCTGGCCGCCCGACCGCGCCGGTCGCGGCACCGCGATGTACATGAGCGGTACGGTCGTCGGTGGGTTCACCGGCAGGCTGGTTGCCGGCCTGACTGCCGCGGTCTTCACCTGGTCGATGTCGTTCGTCGCGCTCGCGGCGTTCAACGCGCTGATTGCCGCAGCGCTCTTCTGGTGGTTGCCGAGCGAGAAACGGGATGTGAGAGTGTCGCCGCCCGCGGTCAGCGGAGGTCTCGGTCACCTCCTCGCGAACCGGCGACTCGTCGCGACGTGCGGCGTCGGTTTTACGGTGCTCTTCACGCAGGTCGCGATGTTCACCTACGTGACGTTTCACCTGGCGGCGCCGCCGTTCGATCTGAGCACGCGAGCGCTCGGCTGGCTGTTCGTGGTCTACCTGGTCGGCGCCGTGGTCACGCCGATTTCGGGCCGGTGGATTGACGTGTACGGGCACCGGGCCGGTCTCGCATCGGCGATGGCGCTCGGCGCCGCCGGCGCGCTGCTGACGCTTGCACCGTCTCTGCCAGCGATCGTCACCGGCCTGGCGTTGTGTGCGACCGGCGTTTTCGTCGCGCAGGCGACCGCGACGAGCTACATCGGCGCGGTGACGACTCAGGACAGAGGCGTCGCCGTCGGCATGTATTCGACCTTCTATTACGCGGGCGGCAGCACCGGGGCGGCGCTGCCGTCGCTGTTCTGGAATGCCGGCGGTTGGGCAGCCTGCGTCGCGCTGGTCGTCCTCGTGCAGACTGTCGGCGTCGCGATCGCGCTCACGCAGTGGGGCCCCGCTCGCGGGCACCACGAAGTCGCCGTCTGACGTGCGCCTACTAGCGCTCGTTCGGTTTCTTTTTCTCTTCTTCCTTGCGGTGCTCTTCGTGGACGGCGTGGCCGGTCCGCTCGGCTTCGCGCTCGGCCGGGCTGCGCTGAACAACGCGGTGCACTTCGGGCGCTCGTCGATCGACGGCGTAACGCGGCACCGCATACGGGTGCACGTAGACCGTGCGGTTGGTCCATACCCGTTGCCAGGGCGCGTTGTTCACGACCACGACGTGGGTGTTCCAGGCGAAATGGGTCGCGCCCCAGCCCCACGGTGCGAACACCGCTCCGACTGACACCCCGTAGCCGTACCCGATCTGGCCGTAGACCACGACGCCGGGTCGGGGCGGCGCGAACACGACGACCGGATTGTAGTAGGGCACCACGACCACGGCGGGGTTGACCGGCGCGATGACAATGTACGGTCCGGTGTGCACGGCGACCTGTGCGTTGGATTGCAGGTAGCCGTACGATTGTGCCCGCTGACGCATGCGCTGGACGGCGTCCATCACCTGGGTCTGCTGGGCGAGGAACGCCGCCCCGATTTCCTCGGTCCACGGCATGTTGGACGCCATCATGCCGAGCACCGACGGAAACGGCAGCAGGGCTTGCACCGACGGATCCCACGGAAGTCGATCCGCCGTCATCGACGCCACCAACGCCTGCCCGGTGAGGTAGTGGTGCTGATCGGCCCACTGTGCTGCGGGAGGGATATCCGGTGAAAACGTTGCGGCCGCGAGCACCTGGGCCAGCAGCGGATCCGGGTAGAGCGCAATCGGCGAAACGATTCGATCGAGCTCTTCCGGCGGGTACACTGGGGGAGCCTGCATCGCGGCTCCCGGCGGCGGTTGCTGAGGCGGCGGAAGCGGCGCGCCAGGCGGCGGCGGTTGCTGTGCCAACGCCGGCGAAGCGAGCGTCAGCGAGGCAATCAAGATCGAGAACACGAGACTCTTCGGTCGCATCAAAAATTCCTTACGACGATAATGAAGCAGGCACTTTGAGTATAGCAATGTCCCTTTGGAAGGCGGCGTGATGCGGAAGACGATCGCAGGCTGCGCAGCATTTCTGCTGCTCGGCGGCACGGCAATCATCGAAGCGCAGCAAGTGCGCGCGGTGCCTCGGCCTCTGGCACCGGCCACGCCGCCGAAGCCGGAAGACGGCAGTGCGGCGCCGGACGGCTATTCGCCGATTCCCGCGTGGCTCGGCCAGACGCGTGCGCCCGTGCCGGCGCGCGTCGCCGCGTACGAGGTCGAGACGGTTGCGGAAGGCATTTCTGGTGCGTTCTGTTTCAGCTTCCTGCCCGACGGCCGGATGCTGGTCGGTGAGCGTCCCGGCCGCATCAAGATCGTCGGGACCGACGGCAAGGTCTCCGAACCGTTGGAAGGCCTGCCGAAGAACCTGTATGCGCATGGCCAGGGCTTGTTCGAGGTCCGCGCCGACCGCGCCTTCGCGACCAACCGCACGATCTACATCACCTACACGGTGCTTCCGGATGGCAGCGATGAAGCCGCGCTGCCGCAGAATCCCGGCGTGCTGCTCGTGGCCAGTACCCGATTGTCCGCAGACGATCGGCGGCTGACCGATCTGAAGGTCCTGCTCGACGCGGAAGGGACCGGCGGCCGGCTGATTCAGGCGACTGATGGCACGTTGCTGATCACATCCACGGTTCCGTCTGGCGTACGCCTCAACGCCTCCGATTGGCCGCAGCCGCAGCAGCTCGATAGCGACATGGGCAAGGTGCTGCGGATCAATTCCGACGGTTCGATCCCGAAGGACAATCCATTCGTCGGCCGCACCGATGCGCGCCCAGAAATCTTCGCGCTCGGTTTCCGTGATCAGCAGGGGATCGCGATCCATCCCCGCACCGGCAAGCTGTGGGCGAGCGAACACGGTCCGCGCGGCGGCGACGAGATCAACGTCATCGAGAAGGGGAAGAACTACGGGTTCCCTGTCATCGGTTACGGCCGCGATTATTCCGGCAAGCCGATCAACCACGACAAAACGGCACAGGACGGCATGGTCCAGCCGGTCTACTTCTGGACGCCCGACATCGCGCCGGCCGGCATCAGCTTCTACAACGGCAAGCTGTTTCCGGCCTGGCAAGGCGATCTGTTCGTCTCGGCGCTGGTCGAGCGCGCGCTGGTCCGCCTGGTGCTGAAGGACGAGCGGGTGATTGCCGAGGAACGCCTGCTGACCGAACTGAACACCAGAATCCGTGGCGTCAGCGAAGGACCGGACGGCGCGCTGTATGTCCTGACCGACGGCAACGCCGGCAAGATTCTCCGCCTGGTCCCGAAGAAACCGGCGCGATAGAACGCAGCGAAAAACGGAGCGCGGTCAGTCCGCTGCCGTCAGCAGCGTTCGCAGCTCGTCGCCTTCCATCACCTCGACTTCGAGCAATCGTCGCGTGACGCTTTCGAGCTTGAGGCGATGCGCGTTCAGGATGTCGCGCGCCTTCTGGTGCGCATCGCCGACGATCCGCTTGATCTCGGCGTCGATGGTCTCGGCGGTATTTTCGCTATAGAGTCCGCGCTCCTGCGGCATCGGCAGGTCGAGGAAGCGCGCGCGCTTGTTGCCGTCGTAGTTCACCGCGCCAAGCGTCTCGCTCATGCCCCACTCGGTGACCATCGCCCGCGCCATGTCGGTGGCGCGCTGCAGATCGTTCTGCGCCCCGGTGGAGATTTCCCCCAGCGCAATCTCTTCCGCCGTCCGTCCGCCCAGAAGCACCGCGAGCTGACTGTGCAGATCACTGCGCTGCAACAGGTAACGATCCTCGAGCGGCAACTGCATCGTGTAGCCGAGCGCTCCGAACCCGCGCTGGACGATCGAGATCTTATGGACCGGATCGAGCCCTGGCAGTACGGTCGCGACAATCGCGTGCCCCGACTCGTGATACGCCACGATCTCGCGCTCTTTCGTGCTCATCACGCGCTTTTTCTCGAGCCCGGCGATGACGCGATCGATTGCGGACTCGAAGTCGCGCATGTCCACTTGGGTCTTGTCGCCTCGGGCTGCGAGCAGGGCAGCCTCGTTGACGAGGTTGGCGAGGTCGGCGCCCGCGAACCCGGCGGTGCGTGCCGCCACGACACGCAGGTCCACGCCCTCGGCCATCTTCACGCCTTTCGCGTGGATGCGGAGAATCTCTTCGCGGCCTTTGACGTCGGGCTTGTCCACCAGAACCTGACGATCGAATCGGCCCGGACGGAGCAGCGCGGGATCGAGCACCTCCGGCCGGTTGGTCGCCGCCATGATGATGACGCCTTTGCGCGAGTCGAAGCCGTCCATCTCCGCCAGCAGCTGGTTGAGCGTCTGTTCGCGCTCTTCATGACCGCCGAGCGGACTCTGGGATCGCACCTTGCCGAGCGCGTCGAGCTCGTCGATGAAGACGATGCACGGCGCCTTCGCCTCCGCCTGCTGAAACAGGTCGCGGATACGCGCGGCACCGACGCCGACGAACATCTCGACGAATTCAGAGCCGCTGAGGCTGAAGAACGGTACGTGCGCCTCGCCGGCGACCGCGCGCGCCAGCAGTGTCTTGCCGGTGCCCGGCGGTCCGACCAGGAGTACGCCTTTCGGGATCCGGCCGCCGAGGTTGGTGTATTTCTTTGGCGTCTTCAGAAACTCGACGATTTCCTTGAGCTCTTCGCGGGCCTCGTCCACTCCGGCGACGTCGACGAACCGCACCTTGACCTCGTCGTCGGCGTAAATCTTGGCGCGGCTTCTTGCGAACGACATCACGCCGCCTTCTGCGCCGCTCATCCGCCTGAAGAAGAAGCCCCAGATACCGACGAAGAACAGCAGCGGCACGACCCAGCCGAGCAGGTCGGACATCCAGTGATTGTCCAGCTCGCCGCTGTACTTCACCCCTTTGGCTTCCAGCTCCTCGGTCAGTTTCGAATCGTCCACGCGGGTGGTCGTGAACTGCTTGGTCTTGTCCGGTTCGTCCTTGAGCGTGCCATGGACGGTCTGACCGCTGACGACCACCTCGGCGACCTTGCCGTCCTTCAACAGCGTCTTGAACTCCGAGTACGAAATCGTGCGGCCGGCCGGCGCCAGGAAATAGACCTGCGCCAATCCGACCAGCAGGATCAGCGCGAGTCCGAACCAGAGCGAGGAGGGTCGCTGGCCGAGCTTGGCGGGCCCACGACGATCGCCGCTGCGCGGATTGAACCGGGGAGTCGAACGCTTGCCAGCCACTACGCTTTCACCGCCTCGCGTTTCTCGAACACCAGCCCGCCGTCGGCGACGTCCACGACCACCGTGTCGCCCTCGAGGAACTGGCCTTCGAGCACGCGCAGCGCGAGTGGGTCGAGCACGCGCCGCTGGATGGTCCGCTTCAGCGGGCGGGCGCCGTAGATCGGATCATAGCCCTCGCGGACCAAGTGGTCTTTCGCTGCATCCGTCATCGTGACATGAATCTTGCGCTCATCGAGTCGCTTCACGAGGGCGGCGAGCTGGATGTCGATGATCCGCTTCATGTGCTCGCGTCCCAGCGCGTGGAAGAAGATGATCTCGTCGATTCGGTTCAGGAACTCAGGCCGGAAGTGCTCGCGCAGCTGATCCATCACCTGTCGCCGCGTGCCTTCGTTGATCTCGTCGACCAGGAACTGGCTGCCGAGATTCGAGGTCATGATGACGACGGTGTTCTTGAAATCGACCGTGCGCCCTTGTCCGTCGGTCAGGCGGCCATCGTCCAGCAGCTGCAGGAGCACGTTCAGGACGTCGGGATGCGCCTTCTCGATCTCGTCGAGGAGCACAACGGCGTACGGGCGGCGGCGTACGGCTTCTGTCAGCTGCCCGGACTCGTCGTAGCCGACGTAGCCCGGAGGTGCGCCGATCATCCGCGATACCGTGTGTTTCTCCTGATATTCGGACATGTCGATGCGCACCATCGCCTGCTCATCGTCGAACAGGAACTCGGCAAGGGCGCGTGCAAGCTCGGTTTTTCCGACGCCGGTCGGCCCCAGGAACAGAAAACTTCCGAGCGGCCGGTTGGGATCCTGGAGACCCGCGCGTGCGCGTCGAATCGCATTCGACACGGCGACGATGGCTTCGTCCTGGCCGATGACGCGATTGTGCAGCCGCTCTTCCATGTGGATCAGCTTCTGGATCTCACCTTCCATCAGACGACTGACCGGGATGTGGGTCCACTTGCTGACCACCTCGGCGATGTCCTCCTCGTCCACTTCCTCTTTGAGCATCCGCTTGCCCTTCTGGACGTCGGCGAGTCGTGCTTCTTCTTCCCGAATCCGCTGTTCCAGGGCCGGCACGCGGCCGTACTGCAGTTCGGATGCCTTGGTATAGTCGCCAGCACGCTGCGCCTTCTCGATCTCGAGGCGCAGGCCTTCCTGTTCTTCCTTCAGCTTTCGCGACGCCTGGATGGCATCCTTCTCCTGCTGCCAGTGGGCGGCCAGCCGTCCGCGATCTTCCTTCAAATCGGCAAGATCCTTCTCGAGCTTGGCGAGCCGCTCCTTGGACGACTTGTCCTTTTCCTTCCTCAGCGCCTCGCGCTCGATCTCGAGCTGCATGATGCGGCGTTCGAGCTCGTCGAGCTCGACCGGCATCGAATCGATCTCCATGCGCAGCTTCGATGCCGCCTCGTCCACCAGGTCGATCGCCTTGTCGGGCAGAAACCGATCGGCGATGTAACGATTCGAAAGGACCGCAGCGGCAACCAGCGCTGAATCCTTGAGACGCACGCCGTGATGGAGCTCGTAGCGCTCGCGCAAGCCGCGCAGGATGCTGATCGTGTCCTCGACGGTCGGCTCGTTGACGAGCACCGTCTGGAAGCGGCGCTCGAGGGCGGCATCCTTCTCGATGTATTTCCGGTACTCGTCGAGCGTCGTGGCGCCGACGGTATGCAGTTCGCCGCGTGCCAGCATCGGTTTCAGCATATTGGAGGCGTCCATCGATCCTTCTGACGCGCCCGCGCCGACCACGGTGTGCAGCTCGTCGATGAAGAGAATGACCTGGCCCTGTGCGTCGGTAATTTCCTTGAGGACGGCCTTCAACCGCTCTTCGAACTCGCCCCGGTACTTGGCTCCCGCAATCAATGCGCCCATGTCGAGTGCGACGATGCGCTTGTTCTTGAGGCCTTCGGGGACGTCGCCGCGGACGATGCGGCTGGCGAGCCCCTCGACAATCGCTGTCTTGCCGACGCCGGGTTCGCCGATGAGCACGGGATTGTTTTTCGTGCGGCGGGACAACACCTGGATGACCCGGCGGATCTCTTCGTCACGGCCGATGACCGGATCGAGCTTGCCTTTGCGCGCGAAGTCGGTCAGATCGCGCCCGTAGCGTTCGAGCGCCTGATAGGTGCCTTCTGGATTCTCGTTGGTCACGCGCTGGGAGCCGCGGACGGTCGAGAGCGCCTGAAGAATGGTGTCGCGCGTGACCTTCTGCTGTTTGAGCAGCTGGGCAGAAGGGGAGCGTCCGCCTTCGTCCGCGACCGCGATGAAGAGGTGTTCGGTGCTGACGAAGTCGTCCTTCATGCGGTCGGCTTCGGCCTGCGCCTGGTCGGTCACCAGCTTGAAGCGCGGCGACATGCCCGGTTCGGAACCGCCGTAGGCCTGCGACAGCTTCTTGAGCAGCTCCCGACCGCCGCGCACGACGCCGGCGACATCGACGTTCATTTTCCGCAGCAGCTCCGGCACGATGCCGTCGGCCTGTTCGACCAGCGCCACCAGGAGGTGCTCCGGCTCGACCTGCGGGTTGTTGCTTTGGCGCGCCAGCTCGATCGCGGCGGCGACGGCTTCGCGCGCCTTCTCCGTGTACTTGTTGATGTTCATGATGCCTTTTCGAGTTTCTGCAGCGCCTCGAAGTGCGCGCGCTGCTCGGGCGACAGATCGCGCGGCAACTGGACATCGACCGTCGCGTAGAGGTCGCCGTGCTCCTCCGGCTTGCCGGTGACCGGCATGCCGTGGCCCTTCAGTCTGAAAACCTGACCGTTCTGAGTGGTCGGCGGGATCTTGAGGCGCAGCGACTTGCCGCCGAGCGTCTTCACTTCCACCTCGCCGCCGAGCACCGCGGTCGTCAGCCCGATCGACACGTGGGTGTAGAGATCCCGTCCCTTGCGCTCGAACTGCGGATGCGCCGCGATCCGGAGCCGGAGATAGAGGTCGCCGGCCTTGCCCCCGCCGCTGCCGCGTTCACCTTCGCCGGCGACGCGCACGCGCGCGCCGTCGCTGACTCCGGCTGGAATCCGCACGTCCACCGATCGCGGTTCGCCGTCGAACGAGATCGACAGCCGTCGCATCGCGCCGTGAAAGGCGTCCTCGAGGCCGAGGTCCATTTCCTGCTCGACGTCGCGTCCGGCACGGGCGACGCGGCCGCCGCGGGCGCCGCGCGCACGTCCTCTCGGCTCTTCCTCCTGCTGACCGCCGCCGAAGAACGTATTGAAGAAGTCGGAGAAGGGACTGGCGCCGCCGCCGAACATGTTCCGCATCTCTTCCTCGGTCATCGTGCGCGAGCCACTGCCGCCGCCGCCGAAGTTGACGTTCCAGCCGCCGCCCTGGCTCGGATCGAAGCCGCGGGCGTAGCCGGCGCCCGCGCCCGCACCGGGACCGGCCTGCTCGTAGGCCCGCCAGTTGGCGCCGAGCTCGTCGTACTTCTTGCGCTTGTCGGCGTCGCTCAGTACCTCGTAGGCTTCGTTCAGGTCCTTGATCTTTCCCTCGGCCGACTTGTCGCCCGGGTTGACGTCGGGGTGGTGTTTCCGCGCCAGCTTGCGATAGGCCGCCTTGATTTCCTTGGCGCTGGCGGTTTTCGCCACACCGAGCGTCGAGTAGTAGTCTTTGAAATCCATCGCTTATTCGAATCCGAGCATGCGGCTGACCGCGTCCAATTCCTGGGCCACACGGCGGGTATCACGCGCCGATAGCGCTTCGTCCTGAATCAGCGGACGCAGCCGCTGAATCACCTCCGCGATTGAGAGCAACCGCTGCACCCCCGCCAGGTTGATCCCGCCATCGTCCACCAGGCGCTTGATGATTTTGATGCGGGCGAGCTCGTCGCGCGAATAAAGGCGCATGCTGCCGATCGTGCGCGTCGGCTGCACCAGACCGAGCCGTTCGTACTTGCGCAGGGTTTGCGGGTGCATGCCGAGCATGCGCGCGGCGATGCTGATGAGGAACAGATCCGGTTCCGACAGCCCCATGCGGATTCCAGTATGCACCTTGATATGGGTCGTGTCAACTTGAGCGAGAGTATTCTTAGAGTGTGATTCACGCGTCGGACTTCGTCACCATCGCGCTGCTGGTCGTGCTCGAGGGGCTGTTGAGCGCCGACAACGCGATGGTGCTCGCGGTCCTCGTGCTGGGTTTGCCGAAGCCGCAGCAGAAGAAGGCGCTTCGTTACGGCATCCTCGGCGCGTTCGCCTTCCGCTCGGTCGCCGTTGTGCTGGCGGCCTTTCTGATCCGCCTCGGCTGGGTCAAGTTGCTCGGAGCAGCCTACCTCCTGTACCTCGTCGGTCACCATTTCGCCGCTGGCGATGCTGACGAGCGCCGCACGGCGCCGCCGGCTACTTCCATGTTCGGCCTGACGCCGTTCTGGTCCACGGTCGTGAAGGTCGAACTGACGGACATCGTATTCGCCATCGACTCGATCCTCGTCGCCGTGGCGATGTCGTCGAAGCTCTGGGTCATTCTGACCGGCGGCATTCTCGGCATCATGATGATGCGGCTGGTCATCGGTTCGCTGCTGTCGCTGGTCGAGCGCTATCCGCCGCTCGTGGACGGCGCGTTTGTCATCATCGGGTGGGTCGGAGTGAAATTGCTGATCGAGTACCTTCACACCGAGGGCTACATCGCGATCGTGATTCCGGTGTGGCTCTCGCTGGGTCTGATCGTCGTCATTTTCGGCGCATCACTGCTGTATTCGCTGATGCGTGAGAAGAAAAATGCCGGCTAACCTCGACCACTCCGCGGCACAGCCCTTGCGATGTCCATCGGCAAGGAGCACACCATGAGCAAAGAAACGACATTCGGCATACTCGGCGATATCACGCCCAAAGCCTCCGCGCACGACAATGTCCGGCGCCGCGGTGAGAACGCGGGCGATGAGCTTTCCGATGAAGTCGATGGAATGAACGGTGGGTCGCAGCATGGCGACACTGAGCATGCCGGCAGCCGCGACATCACCGAAGGCGTGACCGGAGGCCTCGGCACCGAGGTTGGCGGTACGCGCAACTACCGTCAGGGCACCGGGCACACCGGCGGTGATATCGGGAATCGGGTGGAATAATCCTGCCGACTGGCGATTCGAGCGTTGGACTATCGACGCTCGAATCGCCTCGCGATTATTCGCGGCCGCGAAGCCGCCGGAGTGCGTGACGATCACGCTTGTCTGGCGATTTCTTCGGCGTTGCGGCGCGAAACATCCGTTCCATCCGCCGCATCTCGATCTCCTCCGCGGTCGGCGCTGGCGTCAGGTCCTCGTATAGGGTCCGGGCATTCGCTTTGGCGATGTGGCGGTCGGCGAGCTGTAGAACCCGCAGCAGCTGTTTCCGTCCAAGCGGCCGGCTCAACTCGATCTCGTCGCCGCTGCGCACCGACCGATTCTGCCTCGCAGGCTGGCCGTTGACGATGACTTTCCCGGACTTGCACGCTTTCTGCGCCTCCGATCGCGTTCGATAGAGGCACGAGACATCGAGCCACACGTCCAGCCGGACGTCACGGCTTGTCTCTCCCTGGTCAGTCATTTTCCGACATTCTACCGTCACGGTCATGCCTCGATCGTTGGCCGAGCAGTAAATGCCATAATGCTCGGCCATGACCGAGGTCTTCCATCAGGCTTATAGTCCCGTCGCTGACAGTGTCCTCCTGTCCGCGCTCGTCGCGTCGTTGCCCCCGCTGCTGCTGGCCGTTCTTCTCGCTTGGCTGCGCGTCGTGCCCTGGAAGTCGGCGATCGCTGCGGCCGCCGCCGCGTTTGGACTCGCCTGGCTGGTGTGGGGGATGCCGTTTACGCTGACGCTGGCGGCCGCCACCCACGGGATGGCGTACGGGCTCTGGCCGATCAGCTGGATCGTCATCTGCTCGGTGTTCTTCTACAACCTGACCGTCGAGAGCGGCGACTTCGACGTCATTCGCCGGTCGCTCTCGCGACTGACCAGCGATCGCCGGATCCAGTTGCTGCTGGTGGCGTTCTGCTTCGGCGCGTTGATCGAAGGCATCGCGGGCTTCGGCGCGCCGGTCGCGATCACCGCCTCGATGCTGGCCGGCCTCGGCTTCGAGCCGATCATGGCCGCGGCGCTGTCGCTCATCGCCAACACCGCGCCGGTGGCGTTCGGCTCGCTCGGTATCCCGGTCACGACGCTGGGCGGACTATTGGCGCCGATGCTCGGCCATGACGTGCAGAGCACGACCCACGCCTTGTCCCAGATGGCCGGCCGTCAGCTGCCGTTCTTCTCGCTGTTCATCCCTGCCTATCTGGTAGTGATCTACGCCGGATGGCGGCGGATGCTCGAAGTATGGCCCGCGGTCATCGTTGCCGGCGCGACCTTCGCGATCGGACAGTTCACGGTCTCGAATTTCGTCGGTCCCGAATTGACGGACGTGCTTGCGGCGCTGTTCTCCCTCACCTCGGTGGCGCTGCTGCTGCAGGTGTGGCAGCCGGCTCAAGAGTTCAAGGAGAGCGCCCAGCACGTCACGGTATTCGCGGCGGCGCCACGCGACACCCCCGCCCGCGTCTTCCGCGCCTACGCGACTTACCTGATTCTGATCGCGACGGTGCTGGTCGGACAGATCGGAAACCTCGCCGGTATGTCGAAGCTGAAGCCGCCGGCGAACGTGACCGCACTCTTCAAGTGCGGCCAGGTCGGCAACGCGCTCTGCCCCGAGCCGTGGATTGGCGAGAGCGCCGCCGTGAATCCGCAAGCGCTGCGGTTTCCGGTGTGGGAGTTCAGTTGGCCCGGGGCCTACACGATGCAGAACGGCAAGCCGTCGGCGATCGTCCGCCGCGAAGTTCCGGTCGTCGCGGCCTCGACGCCATATCCGCTGACCTACCGCCTCGATTTCCTCGCCGCTGCTGGTACGCTCGTCGTGATCGCCGCGCTGATCGCGTTCATCCCGATGCTGATCGTCGGCGTACCACCGAAGGCGTTTTTCACAACCGCCCTCAAGACCGGACGCCAGCTGAAACTGCCGGTCGTGACCATTGCCTTCATCCTGTCGATTTCCACCGTGATGAACTATTCGGGGATGACCTCGTCGATGGCGCTGGCGCTGGCCAAAACAGGGAAGTTGTTTCCATTCTTCGCGGCCTGGCTCGGCATGATCGGCGTCTTCCTGACCGGCAGCGACACCTCGTCGAACACGCTGTTCGGACCGCTGCAGGCGACGACGGCGAAGCTGTCCGGCCTGGATCCGATCCTGATGAGCGCGACCAACGGATCGGCGGGCGTGATGGGCAAGATGATCAGCCCGCAGAATCTGTCGGTCGGTGCAGCCGGCGTCGGCGCGGTCGGACGCGAAGGCGAGATCCTCGCGCGCGTCGTCTTTCACAGCCTGCTGTTTACTTTTCTCGTTGGCGTACTGGCGATGCTGCAGGCGTATGTGTTGACCTGGATGGTGCCGGTTCTATAGCCCGGGCTGAGCCAGCTCCGCCCCTGCGGTGTGCTTCAGCGATCGGCGTCGGCGCTCATCTCGCTGCTCTGGCCTGCCGTCACCCTCCACGAGCCATCGTCCACGACCACGCGGAAGAGGGCCCACGCGGACAGCGCGAGCACCAGCGTGGCGGCAATGGCCGCGCCTGGAAGGCGGCTGCGCAGCCACGCCTTCTCGACGAAAAACAGCACCATCATCCAGAACACGCCACTGGCGAACAGGGCGATCAGGTAACGGGATAACTCAAACGAGTCCGGCATGGTCGCTCCGATGGGCGATGACCTGGACCGGAATGTCGATCGAGGTCAGCTCGCGTTCGTACAAGGACACTTCGAACCGGTAAATGCCTTCTTCAGTCATCGGCACGCCGGCGAGACGGACGAGCGGGTAATCACCGACCGATTCGATGTCCATCCGCTCCCAGGTGGAGTCGCACGGCCCGCCGTCGGGAACGAGCATGGACACGGCGACATCCGGCCGCGGTTGCAGGCCGGCGAGACGTGCGGCAATCGTCAGGCGGTGGGTTCCGGCAGAGAACGTCGCCACCGGCGTTTGCGTCTGCGCGCCGATGACGCACAGGTTCTTGTACGCATCAAAATATGCGAGGTCGCAGAGGGGCGCCCGTTCGACTCGTGCCACGGATCTCCCTCGCGGACTGGCGACGCCGGCGCGCCAGGCCACGCCGATCGCCTGAAACGACCCGGGGCCTGATCACGGAGTGCCGCGTCGTCGCAAGTAGATCACGATACTAACCGAACTGAAACGCCATGTAAATCGATTCGATACGGCTTGAATGGCCGTGCTCGAGCAGAGCAGGAACGACGCGGAAGTCGGAGGAAGGAGCGGCCGGTCAGCGACGAACCGCGCGCCGGCGCACCGGCCTGACCGCGTCCGCTTCGCGCGCGATCATCACCTCGGTCGACTTGATGATCGCCAGCGCGTCGTCGCCTCGGCGAAGTTTGAGTTCCGTGAGTGCGTCGCTGGTGATGACGGCCGTGAGGGTCTGATCGCCGATACGGAGGCGGACCTGGCCCATCAGGCCGTCGATGCGAACCTCTTCGACGAAGCCGCGGAGGCGATTGCGCCCGCTGAGCGAAACGATGACGCCGGTGGGACCGGTCTCTCGCCGTCCCGCTTTCGGTCCGGCCGGTGTGTGCCGGGCGATCATCCGGTCCACCTCGGCCTCCGATAGACGATGATGGCCGCCGGCGGTCTGGGTCGTGCGGATCTTGCCCTGATGAATCCACTGCTTCAGCGTCGAGTACCCGATACCCATCCGCTCCGCAGCGACCCTGACGGTTAGAAGCGACATAGTCGGCTCAGCCTCCAAAAACCGACTCGAATCATACCGCGGATCAGCGGATCGGCGCGGCGGCGAAGCCCAGTGATTGCAGCAGGCGGGCAGTCTCGGGACGCTTCAGATAGTCGATGAACTGTCGAGCGAGCGCCAGTTGGCGCGAGGCGGCGATGGCAATGGCCGCCTGCTCGATCGGCGGGTGAGCGCTCTCGGGGATCTCGACGTAGGTACCGTCCTTTTGCAAGGCCGGCGACAGCGCCAGGGAAAGCGCGATGATGGCGACGTCAGCGCTGCCGAATTGAACGAATTGCGCGGTCTGCGCAATGTTCTCGCCGATCACCAGCTTCTCGATGACGCGGTTGTAGACCTCTTCGTGATGTAAGGCGGCCATCGCGGCGCGCCCGTAGGGCGCGTGTTCCGGATTGGCAATCGCGACCCGCTTGACGCGGCCCTCCGTCAGCACTACGAGACCGCGGTGCAGGTCGATTCCGGAATCATTGCGGGTCCAGAGCACGAGGCGGCCTGTGGCGTATGCGTACAGCGTGCCGCGTTCGCCTTTGCCCGATCGTTCGAGCTGGCGCGGATAGTCGATGTCGGCGGAAAGAAACACGTCGAACGGTGCGCCGTTTTCGATCTGGGTGAAGAAATTGCCGGAGGATCCAAAGGTGAGGCTGACGTGATGGCCGGTGTCCTTCTCGAACTGCGCTGTCACGGCTGGCAGTGCGGACTGCAGGTCTGACGCGGCCGCGACGGTCAGATCCTGGGCGAGCGCCAGCCCGCTCAGCGCAAACGTTGCGACCACCGACACAAGCGCAACGCGCATTCTCGAGAGCACAGTTCATTGTAGCCGGTTCAGCACGGGGAGAGGCGACTGCCGGGCCGGTTCAAGCCGCCTCTGGTGTAAACTTTCCGATCATGAAGCCCCACGTCCGTTCCCGCGCAGGGGTGTCGGCCGCCGCCTTGGCTTTCGTCCTCGTGGTTGGATCGCGGACGGTTGCCGTAGCGAGTGGTCAGGCCGCTGCGGTCGCTGCGGACGCGACGTTGCAGATTGGCGGCGACATCCCGAAGCCGTTCGCGATCACGCCAGCCGAGCTCAAGACGATGCCCCGTACCGCCGTCACCGTGAGCGAGGAAGCCAAGGAGGTGCACTACGAAGGCGTCCTGGTCGGCGAGCTGCTGAAGCGCGCGGGAGCGCCCCTTGGTCGGGAGCTGTCGGGAAAGGCGCTGACGACTTACGTCCAGGCCACCGCCAAGGATGGCTACCAGGTCGTCTTTTCGCTTGCGGAGTTGGATCCTGCGTTCACGCCGAACGACATCATCGTCGCCGATACTATCGACGGCAATCCGCTCTTCGACTACCAGGGACCGCTGCGTATCGTCGCGCCACACGACAAGCGGGGTGCGCGATCGATTCGGATGCTGCAGCGCATCGAGGTCGTCCGCGCGGTGAAATGATCGCGAGCAGCAGGGCACTCGGCGCCGCCGTTGCGGTGTGGTCGGCCACGCTGGTTCTGGCGGCCGTGCCCGCTCAGCTGCCGCAGACGCCGCCGGCCGGGTACTTCTCGAGCATCCCGAAGACGTTTCCCAAGCCGCGCATTCCCGCAACCAATCCGATGTCCGCCGCAAAAGCGGAGCTCGGTCGCTACCTGTTCTACGACACCCGTCTCTCGACCAACGGTACCCAGTCGTGCAGCAGCTGTCATGAGCAGGCGCGCGCCTTTACCGACGGCAAGCCTCGGGCGGTGGGTTCGACCGGCGAAGTGCATCCGCGCGGCGCCATGAGCCTGGTAAATGTGGCCTACGCCGCGGCGCTGACCTGGGGCAACCCGGCGATGACGAAACTCGAGGACCAGGCGCTGGTGCCGATGTTCGGCGACCACCCAATCGAACTCGGACTGCAACGGCCGGGAACGGCCTTGCTGGAGCGGCTGCGCCAGGACCCGCGTTACCCGACGTTGTTCGAGCAGGCCTTCGGTCCGGGCGGCGATCCATTTTCGGTCGACCACGTGACCCAGGCGCTGGCCTGTTTCGAGCGCACGATCATTTCGGCGCGGTCACCGTACGACCGGTATCACGACGACCGTGACGACAACGCGATTCCGCCGGCCGCACGTCGAGGCGAGACGTTGTTCTTCAGTCAGCCGCTGTCGTGTTTCCGCTGCCACGGCGGCTTCAACATGTCGGGCGCCGTGGATTTCGAGGGGCACCGCGATACCGAGATCGAATTTCACAACACCGGCCTGTACAACCTCGCCGGCGCGTTGTCGTATCCGCCGCCGAACACCGGCATCTACGAGGTGACCGGGAAGGCCGAGGACGTCGGGAAATTCAAGGCGCCGACGCTCCGCAACATCGCGGTGACGGCGCCGTACATGCACGACGGCAGCATTGCCACGCTCGAGGATGTGCTGGCGCACTACGAAGCCGGCGGCCGAACGATCAGCGACGGTCCCAATCGCGGTAACGGACACGCCAATCCGAACCGGAGTCCGACGGTTCGCGGCTTCACGCTGACGCCGGAGCAGCGCGCCGACCTGATCGCGTTCCTCACCGCCCTGACTGATGAACCGCTGCTGCACGATCAGCGTTTTGCCGATCCCTGGGTCGTAAGCAAGTCGTATTAGAGCTACCCGGTGGCGGACAGTTTCAATCGCGCGCTCGAGCGCGACTATTCGACCGGCGACATGCCGAACGTGTTCGTGTCCTCTGTGCTCTGGGACATTCCGTTCGGCGCCAGCCGCGCCCATCAAGTACACGGCGTCGCCGGCGCCATTGTCAACGACTGGAGCATCACGTCGTTGATCACGATGGAGTCGGGCATTCCGATCGCGGTGACGCAGACCACCAATTTCAACGCGTTCGCGGGTTTCGGTGTACAGCGTCCGAATCAAGTCAGCGACCCGACGCTGCCGGCGGATCAGCGGATCGCCTCGCGCTGGTTCGATACCACGACGTTCACCACCACGCCTCAGTTCGCGATCGGGACCGCGAGCCGCAATCCGGTCCGCGGGCCGTCGTATCGCGAGGTCGACATGGCGCTGATTCGCCGCGTTCTTCTCAACCGCGGCATGTCGATCGAGGTCCGGTTGGAGGTCTTCAATCTGTTCAACACGGTGAACCTCGGCTCGCCGAACGCCGTGCAGGGCGCGGCGAATTTCGGAACGATCACGACGGCGCTCGATCCCCGCGTCGGACAACTCGGCGTCAAGTTCCTATTCTAGCCGCTGTAGCATAGGGCGGTGGACTGGCCGGCCATCGCCCTCAGCGTTCGCCTCGCGATCTCGACCACGCTGATTCTCCTGCTGATCGGCTTGCCGCTCGCTGCGTGGCTCGCGTTTTCGAACCGGCGCGGACGCTGGGCGGTTGACGCAATCGTGGCGTTGCCGCTGGTGCTTCCGCCGACCGTGTTGGGTTTTTACGTGCTCGTCGCTCTCGGCCCGCGCAGTCCGCTCGGACATGCGTACGAGGCGATTACCGGCCGGACGATTGTCTTCTCATTCCAGGGCCTGCTCGTCGCCTCGATTCTCTACAGCCTGCCGTTCGCGGTCCAACCGTTTGCGGCCGCGTTCGCCGCCGTCGATCGCAGCTTGATCGAGACCGCGTGGTGCCTTGGCGCGTCTCGCCTTCGCACCTTCACCAGGATTGTGGTACCGCTGGCTCGTCCCGGCATCGTCGCCGGCATGGTCCTGAGCTTCGCGCACACGCTCGGCGAGTTTGGCGTCGTCCTCATGGTGGGAGGCAATCTGCCCGGCCGGACTCGAACCGTGTCGGTGTCGATCTACGACGATGTCCAGGCGTTCGACTATGCGAGGGCGGGAAGGACCGCGGCGCTGTTGTTGCTGTTTTCGTTCGTCGTGCTCGCGGTGACCTACCGATCGCAGCGGAAGTCCGGGCGCAGATGGCCGCACGCCTGATCGCATCGTTCCTGCGGAGGCTCGGACCTGACCTCAGCGTCCGTGCCGACTTCGAGCTCAACTCCGGTGAACCCGACGTGATGGTGTTGTTCGGTCCATCGGGGGCGGGGAAGACCACGATCCTGCGCTGCCTGGCTGGGCTCGATCGGCCGCAGGAGGGGAGTATTCGATTCGGCGACGAGGTCTGGTTCGACGAGTCAACCGGCGTCAACGTCTCGCCGCAGCGACGACGCCTCGCGTACGTGTCGCAGGACTACGGTCTCTTTCCGCACCTCACCGTCGAACAGAACATCCGGTTCGGCATGGACTCGGCGCCGTCGGAGGCGCGGGATCGTGTCGAAGGACTGCTGCGCACGGTGCATTTGAAGAATGTCGGCGGACGATCGCCTTCGACATTGTCGGGCGGTGAGCGGCAGCGTGTGGCGTTGGCGCGCGCGTTGGCGAGAGATCCGCGCCTCATCCTGCTCGACGAGCCTCTCGCCGCGCTCGACCTTCCGCTCCGCGATCCGATGCGGCGCGAATTGCGGCAATTCCTCCGGTCGATCGACGTACCGAGCCTGGTCGTGACCCACGATCGGATCGACGCGCTGACGCTTGGCGATCGGATGGCCGTGCTGTCCGGCGGCTACATCCGGCAGGTCGGGGCCGTGCATGACGTATTCAGCCGTCCGGCCGACGTCGAGGTCGCCGCGTCAGTCGGCGTGGAGACGGTGGTGCCGGGAGAGGTTCGCGACACTCGCGACGGGCTCGCCACAGTGCGGGTCGGCGCGGTGGACCTGCGCGTGGCCCACGCAATCGCCGGCGCGCGCACGGTGTTCGTGTCGATTCGCGCAGAGGACGTGACGCTCGAGGTGCCGCGATCGGCTGACGCCAGCGCCCGTAATCGTCTCGAAGGGCGAGTGACCGCGATCCAACCCGAAGGCGCGGTCGTTCGCGTCACCGTGGATTGCGGCTTTCTGCTGACCGCTGTCATCACCCGTCCCGCGCTCGAGGAACTGGCGCTGGTGGAAGGGACGCCGCTGGTCGCGGTCGTCAAAGCGACGGCGATCCATCTGATCCGGCGCGACGTCGGGTGATACAGATCTTCACGCTTGCCGGTGCTGCGCTGAGTACTTTGGATCTGTGGGTCGTGGTCGGAACTATCGCCGGACTAGTATGCGGCGCTGATGCCGGGCTTGATCGTGCGGAAGCCCAAGTGGTTCGTGCCGGTGTCGGGCTCGCCCTTCCCGCGCGTACCGACCATATAGCGCGAACAGTACTCGTCCGTGCACAGGAACGATCCGCCGCGCTGCACCCGCTTCTGCGCTTTGGGCTCTGACGGATCGAACGACGTCATCGGTCCTGCCGGATTGCGCGGCACACCGCCCTCGGCCACCAGCTCCTTGTAGTAATCGGGCCGGTACCAGTCGCTGGTCCATTCCCAGACATTGCCGGCCATGTCGTAGAGGCCATAACCATTGGGCGGGAACTGGCCGACAGCGGTCAGGCCGACTGCGCCGTCCTCGCCGCGATCGCTGACCGGGAACTTGCCCTGAAACGTGTTCGCCATCCACTTGCCGTTGGGACGAAAAGTGTCGCCCCAGACGAACGGCTTCCCGCTGAAACCGCCGCGGGCCGCGAATTCCCACTCCGCTTCGGTCGGCAGGCGCGTGCCCTTCCATTTCGCGTAAGCCACGGCATCGTCGTACGCCACCGAGACGACCGGGTCGTTACCCTTGCCGTCGATCGAACTGTCCGGACCGCGCGGATGCCGCCAGTTGGCGCCTTTCACGTACGACCACCAGCGGAAGTAGTTGTCCAGCGGTACCGGCTGGGCCGGGGGAGTGAACACCACCGCGCCGGCGACGAGATTCTCTGGTGGCGCGCCGGGAAAGTCCGCCGCGGACGGCGCGCGCTCGGCGATGGTGACGTAGTGTGTAGCGCGGACGAATTCGTCGAACTGCGTATTGGTGACGACGGTCGCGTCCATCCAGAAGCCATCGACGTAGACACGGTGAATCGGCCGCGAATCGGTAGTCGCCTTCATCCCGACATCGTCCATGTCAGGCGGATCGGCGGCGCCCATTGAAAACTCGCCGCCGGGAATCCAGAGCATGCCTTTCGGCGCCTCGCCCGGCGGCGGCGCGACGTTGGGGATGGTGGTAGCAAACTCGGCGGCGGTCATGCCTGGCATGGATGCGTGATCGTGAGTCGCTCCTGGCGCGGCAGTCGATCCGGCCGCAGCCAATGGCGTCGAGACAGCACTCGCCGGCGGGGTCGAAGCCGGCCGATCGCGGCGCAGCGCGACGGCTGCGGTTACGGCGACGGCAGCCGCGAGGCTGATGCCGGCGGCGATGTACAGATTCCGGTTCGACGCCGGCGGATCAGGAGTGGCCGCCAGCGGCTGGTTGCGACGGCGTTTCGATCTGGACACTACACGCATCCTATCGCGGGTTCATGCGTCGTGGGGCGGAGCAAGCTCCGCCCCTACGCGAGACCGATGGGTCGTGGGGCCGTAGCGGCGGAGCATGCTCCGCCCTGCCCGGAAATCGTCGCGGTGCCGACTCATCCGGCCGTTACGGCGTCGATGGCGGCGGCACGCGCTTTTTCGTCGCCTGCTCGAAAGCGTACGCGATCTCAATCAGCTTCGGCTCGCTGCACAAGGTCCCGGTAAAGCCGACGCCGAACGGTGCGGGCTTCGCGTTGAAGCCGGATGGAAACGCCGGATTCGGGGCGTTTGGGACCATCCCGAACGGGACCACGATGATCGGGTAGCCGGCGCGAGCGGCGAGTCCGGCGCCGGAGGCGCCGGGAGTGAGGATCGCGTCGAGATGTTGTGGTGCGAGCGCGCCGTCGATCCCCTCCGCGCGACTGAGTTGCCAGTCCTTCTTGTGGTCGGCGTCGTTGCGTGCCTGGTCGCGGGCGAGATCCATCTCGTCGGAAATGTCGAGCCGCGATTGCCCGAACTTGATCGCGCCGGCCTTCGCGTGCGCGAGATTCCATTCGCGCAACGCGGTCAGCGACGGCACCGGTGCGGCGGCACCGAGACTCTTCAGCCAGGCGTTGAAATCGCGCTTCATCCCGTACTTGAAGTTCACCGAACAATGCTCGTCCTTGCCGCGCGCCTGGTCGGCGCCGGAACAGTAGTCGAACATCAGGAAATTGTGGGCTTCGTCTTTGGCGACGAAGCTCGGCACGTCGGCCGGATCGACGACCACGGCGCCGCGGGCTTTCAGCACGGCGATGGCATCGGCCATCGACCTGGCTTGCTCCGCGTTCAGGCCGCCGCGGCCGGCGCCGCTCGACGGATGCGAATCCTCGTCGCCTGGCAGGGTGGCGCGATTGTAATAAAACACACGAGGAATGCCGATGCGGGCGCCTTTCAATCCGTCGGCGTTCAGGAACTTCGTGTAGTCGCGCCCGGGCGGCGGTGTGCAGGTGCGCGTCGCCGCGTCCTTCGGATCCGGAGACGGGCTTTCCAGCACACCGAGCATGATCGCCGCGTCGGTCACCGTGCGTGTCATCGGTCCCGCGGTGTCGTGGTCGGCGGTGATCGGGATGACGCCGTAACGGCTGATGCGTCCGATCGTCGGCCGGATGCCGACCAGCATGTTCGCGTTCGACGGGCTGATCACCGAGCCGCCGGTGTCGCTGCCCACGTTGGCCGCCCAGAAGCTGGCCGCGGTGCCGATGCCCGAGCTCGAACCACCGGTCTGCAGTGCAGGACGACCGTCGAAGAATTGCGGACGTGGATCGGGGCGCGGATCGTAGGGGTTGAAGCCGAAGCCGCCGACCGCGTTGTAGTTGCCGGGCATCGGGTCCGGCGCACCGGCGACCCAGTTGGCCAGTTCGGTCAGGCCGGTCTTGGCGATGATGATCGCCCCGGCGTCGAGCAGGTTCCTGGTCAGCGTCGCTTGATAGGGCGGAATCAGGCCCGCGAACGCAAGTGCGCCGCCGGTGGTCGGCATGTCGGTGGTGTGGATGTTGTCTTTCAGCGCGACCGGAATGCCATGCAGCGGTCCGCGGAGACGACCCGCGGCGCGTTCACGATCGAGCACATCCGCCTGTTCGAGTGCGTGCGGATTAATCGCAATCGCGGCGTGCACGACGTGCTCGTACAACGCGAGACGAATCAGATACTGGGCGACGATTTCGTGGGAGGTGGTGCGCTTCGAGGCGAGCGCATTTTGCAATTCGGCCACGCTGGTTTCGGTCACCTTGAACGCTGTGGCGGCTGAGCCGCGACCGGACGGTGTCCGGCCTTGACCACTGACGAGGCCCGCGGCAGCGAGGATGATGGCGGTGAGATAGACGACAGTCTTCATAGACCGCGATCCTAGCGGTCGCGGGCTGAAGTGCAAGTGGAATGAACCGTTTTAATGACCGCCACAATCGTGTCGTTCCGGCTAGAATGAGCCGATCGTTCAGCCGGTGCCTTGCTGGCTGACCAAAGGAGACGATTGATGATGTTGCGTCGTGCGCTCGGCCTGCTCTCGTTATCCGCTATCGTCTGCGCCGCGTCGGCTGTGCCCGCCCGTGCGCAGGACACGCCGAAGGACGCCGCCGCGGCGATCAAGGCCGGCTTCATCGCCGACCTGGACGAACTGCAGGGAAAGTTCGTCGGGCTTGCCGAAGCGTTTCCGCAGGACACGTACAAGTGGCGGCCAATGGAAGGCGTGCGGTCGGTCTCCGAGGTGCTGATGCTGGCGGCGTTTGAAGGCTACACGTTCATCCCCAATTCGTTCGGCGCGCCACCGATGGCTCTGGGCAGCCGTGAGGAGATGGCGAAGATTCGCGCGACCAGTGACAAGGCCGAAGTCGTCGCGCACCTGAAAAAGGCGTTTGCCTACGCCAAGTCACAGATGCAGGCGCTCGATCCGGGCACGTTGACCGGCAAGCACAAGGTCATGGGCACGGATATGACGGTCAGCGAGACGCAGATTCATATCAGCGGCGACCTGCACGAACACCTTGGCCAGCTGATCGCCTACGCGCGCATGAACCACATCGTGCCACCCTGGAGCAAATAAGATAGAGTCGAGATCGGCCATGAAGACGAGGGTGTTCGTGCTGACGCTTTGCTTGGCGGCGCCGATATCGGCGCGGGCGCAGTCGCACGTCTACACCAACGCCGATCTCGGCCGGCCCTTGCCTGAGGTCGGCACCGCATCCCCAGAGATTCTGGCCGCCATGGCGGCGCGCCAGTTCAGCGCGCCGCCGCAATATCCCGAGGGCCCGATCGTGTTCGTCATCGGCGACGGGCGCCCGACGGCGGGCCCATGGGAATGGCCTCCCGAGGCGTTCATCCCGATTCAGCCGCTGTCGTTCTCGCAGCAATACGGCGGCGATCCGTTCTACGGCGGCGGCTGGACCTTCCCTTCCCGATATGGGGCGCGGTCGATTCGCTCGCGGACGATCGCGCCGGTGATGCCGTCGGTCCGGTCCGCGGCTTCGTCGCAGGGCGCCGGTCCGCGCCGCCGTTAGCGGGCGGCCGGCGGTCACGATCCGCTTCCGAATTCCGCGTGCTGGCGGTATTCTGAGCACCACATTTTCCTGTCATTCCTAGGAGAGACGATGCCGAGATCGCGTACCGAAATTTCCTCCGTCACCCGTCGTCGGTTCCTTGAACAGTTGGGGGTGGTCGGCGGATCGTCGCTGGTCATGACGGCGATGACGTCGTGGGATCTGATGGCGGGCCAGGCCGGCCAGCGTCCCGCGCTCAGCGGAAAGTCGAAGTCGAAAATCGTGGTGCTCGGCGCCGGCGTTTCCGGCATGGTCGTCGCCTACGAGCTCGGCAAGCTGGGCTACGACTATCAGGTGCTCGAGGCACGGGATCGTGTCGGTGGTCTCTGCTGGAGTGTCCGCAAGGGCGCGGAGCATACCGAGATTGGCGGCGAGCGTCAGGTCTGCACGTTCGACGAGGGCCAGTATGTCAACGTCGGCCCGTGGCGCATTCCGTACACGCACACCGGCGTGCTGAACTACTGCAAAGAACTCGGCGTGCCGGTCCAGCTGTTCGTGAACGAAAGCGACGCGAGCTACTTCTATTACGACGGACCGACCGCGGGTCCGTTGGCCGGCAAGCGCGTTCGGCTGCGCGAAGTGAAGGCCGACATGATCGGCCACACCAACGAACTGCTCGCCAAGGCGATCGATCAGAACGAACTGAATCTGCCGATGACGGCGGAAGACAAACAGAAATTTGTGGCCTACCTCGTGTCGGAGGGCTACCTCGACGCGAAGAGCCACACCTACAAGGCGTTCACCAACCGCGGTCCGGGCGATCCGTACGATCTGGCGACGCTGTTGAAATCCGGGTACGCGAGCCGGATGCGCTCGGTGCCGGCGATGGACGGCACGGCGGCGATGCCGATCTTCCAGCCGGTCGGCGGCATGGATCAGTTCCCCAAGGGGTTCCAAAAGAAGATCGGCGACGGCAAGATCAAGTTCAACGCCGAGGTTCAGTCGGTTCATCAGGACGCCCAAGGCGTGAAGATCGTGTACCTCGACACCAAGTCCGGCACGAAGAACGAAGTCAGCGCCGACTTCGTCGTGGTGTGCATGCCGCTCACGGTCCTGGCGAACGTGGATATCAATCTCTCGCCGGAGATGATGGAAGCCGTCAAGGCGACGACTTACAGCAACAGCGCAAAGATGGGTCTGGCCATGAAGCGCCGGTTTTGGGAAGAGGACGACAAGATTTTCGGCGGCCATCTCTACTCCAATCTGCCGATCGGCGAGTTCTCGTACCCGTCGAATGATTACTTCACCCAGAAGGGCGTGCTGCTCGGACTCTATGTGAACAATGCGGTCGGCGATCTGATCGACAAGCCGGTGAAGGATCGGGTCGAACACGTCCTGATGAACGCGAGCAAAGTCCACCCGCAGATCCGCGACGAGTTCGAGAGCGCGTACGCGGTGTGGTGGAAAAAGGTGAAGTACAACCTCGGCGGCTATGCCTCCGGCAGCGCCCAGGCACGACGCGCGCAGTTGTCGAAGCTGGACAACCGTGTCCTCATCGGGTCGGCGGTCACGACTCCGTACTCGCAGCCGGACTGGCAGGAAGGCGCGGTGTCGGCCGGCTGGCAGGCGCTCAAGACCATTCACGAACGCGCGATGCAGGCGTAAGGCGTACGAACATGCAGAGTGCCGACTCGTCGAATGCCGTCGATCGCGCCGGTGGATTGTCGCGCCGAGGGCTACTACAGCTGCTCGGCGTGGCCCTGGTGGGCGCGCAGGTCCCGGCGCTGGCGCAGGGGCGCTGCATGCGCACCTTCGGCATCCCGGCCTGCAACACGTCGCCGATTCCGGAAGTGTTCGAGGCCACCGGCTGGAAAACGGTCGCGCTGGATCACGTGACGTTTCAGGTCGCCGACTGTCAGGCTGAGGCTGCGTTCTACGCTGCGCTGATGGGGTGGACGCCACGCAGCAGCGACAGCGCACAGGCGGTGCTTGACATCGGTACGTGGGGAACCGTGATCTTCAAGCAGGTCCCCTCCGAGTCCTTCGAGAGCGCGGGCGGACGTGGCGGCGGACGCGGCGGGCCGGTACATGCCAGGGTCGAGTCGTGCGCCTACGTCATCACGCCGTGGAACGCCGCGCGAGTCGAGGCCGGGCTACGTCAGCGCGGCCTGACGCCGGTGGCCGATCACCGCGGCGCGTTCGAAAGCTTTCACGTCAAGGATCCGGACGGGTTCGATCTGCAGCTGTGCAACGGCGAGGGCCTCGCCAAAGGCCGCGGTTCGGCGGCTGCGAAAGCGGCACTGTCCGCCCCCTCGCCGTTCGCATCAACCGGATGGAAGACGGTGTGGCTCGACCACTTTTCCTTCAACGTGAGCAACTACAAGGAGAGCGTCTCGTTCTACCGCAACCTGCTCGGCTGGCAGGGTACCTACGATGAGGGCAGCCAGAACGAGCTGATGATCGGCGAGATCGGCGACATCATCGTGCGCGGTCCGAACCCGCTCGATCCGGCGTTCGCCAAGGGCGCGGCGCGCGGCGGCGCGGGCCGGATCGACCACATCTCGTTCGGCATCCAGCCCTGGGATACCGACGGTGTCAAGGCGGAACTCGAGAAGCGCGGACTCAAGGCGCAAGTGGACACGTCCACTGGCGACGAGATTCACGTCGCCGCATTCAAGAGCTACCACACCACCACGCCGAACGGCTACAACCTGCAAATCAGCTACGTGACGCACGACAACCGGCTGGCGCTGCCGAACGCGGTCAAACCGAAGCCCTCCGCCGACCGATAAGGGGTGCAACCGGGAGGTGGACAAAAATGTCACCTGATCTGGTAGAATGTAAGCACCCCTAACAATGAGTACTGCAATGTCTCTCTTCTACCGACGCTACAGAGTGGCCGCAGCGCTGGCGTTGATCGCCGTCGCGGTGACGGCGTGGCCGATTGCTGGCAGCGCACAGGCGCCGCAAACCACGCTCCCGCTCGATCCGATGCGCGACCGTGGCAACAGCATCACCCCGGCGTACGAGGGCTGGTTCCCCAACGCCGATGGCAGCTTCAGCCTGATGCTCGGGTACTACAACCGGAACACCAAGGAAACCCTCGACATCCCGGTCGGTCCCAACAACCACGTCGACCCGGGCGGCCCCGACCAGGGCCAGCCCACCCACTTTGAAATCGGCCGCCAGTGGGGCGTCTTCGTCGTCAAGGTGCCGAAGGATTTCGGTACCAAGACGATTACCTGGACGATCGTGGCCAACGGTGAGACGCAGACGATTCCCTTCACGTTGAACAAGGGATATCCGATCAGCCCATACAAAGAACTGGGCATGGGCAATCAGCCGCCGGTGCTGGCGTTTTCTCAGGGCGGGGCAAAGGTGACCGGGCCGCCGCTCGGCGTGGCCGCCACCTTGACCGGAACGGTGAACCAACCGGTCCCGATCAGCGTCTGGGTAGAAGATCCGAAGCCGACGCTCGAGGGCGCCGCCCCGACCGGCCGCGGCTCGTTGTCGGTCGCCACCGTGTCGTTTCACCTGTTCCGGGGCCCGGGGAAAGTGACCTTTGACAAGGCGCGCATCCCGGTGCAGAAACAGGGCGATATGGTCAGTGCCAACGCGACCTTCTCCGCTGCGGGCGACTACATGCTCCGGGTCCAGGCTAATGACGAGTCGGGCGAGGGTGGCGGCGGATTCCAGTGCTGCTGGACGAATACGTATCTGAAAGTGACCGTTAAGTAGCAGATCGGCTACAGTGCATACAGAGGGAGCACGACACATGATGGAAGTGACACTTCGACACGCGCGGAACGTGGCAATCGGCGGGTTGGCGATGGGTGTTGCGCTGATGTTCCCGGGCTCGGCCGCCGCCGCCGACGCGGCGAAGGCTCCGACCTTCACCAAGGACATCGCGCCGATCTTCCAGGAGAAGTGCCAGGCCTGTCACCGGCCGGATTCGATGGCGCCGATGTCCCTGATGACCTACGCCGACTCGCGGCCGTGGGCAAAGGCGATCAAGGCCCGCGTCGGCGACCGCCAGATGCCGCCGTGGCAGATCGATCGCAACGTCGGCATCCAGAAGTTCAAGAACGACCGCTCGCTCACCGACGAGCAGGTGGCGCTGATCGAACGCTGGGTCGATGCCGGCGCGCCGCAGGGCGATCCGAAGGACATGCCGCCGGCGAAGCAGTTCCCCGGCGATCAGGGCTGGAACTTCGCCGCGCAGTTCGGGCAGACCGAACCTGACCTGATCATCAAGTCGTACGACTTCACCATGCCGGCGGTGTCTCAGGACGTCTGGGACAAACGCGTCACGCCGACCGGCATCACCGAACCGCGCTGGGTTCGCGCGATCGAAATCCGTCCCGAAACTCTGAAGGGCCGGAAGATTACGCATCACGCGATTGCCTACCTCGAGCAGACCGAGCCCGGCACGCCAGGGGTTCCCGGACTGCCGGCGCCGTTCATGGAGTGGGCCGTTGGCAAGCAGGGCGAGATGATGCGTCCTGATGTCGGCAAGCTGCTGTTGCCCGGTTCCAAGTTCCACTGGGATATCCACTACTCGCAGGCTGGCGAGGAGATCACCAGCAAGGTCGAGATGGGCATTTACTTCTACCCGAAGGGGCAGGAGCCGAAGTACCGCGACTCGCTGTCGCTCGTGCCGGCGGCGCTCGGCACGATGGACATCCGGCCGAACACCGTGTCGCTGGCCGAGGGGTTCACCGTCCTGCGCGAAGCCGCGCGTATCGAGAGCGTCCAGGCGCACATGCATCTGCGCGGCAAGGCGATGATGATCGAAGCCATCCTGCCGACCGGACAGAAACAGGTCCTGAGCCTGATCAGCGACTTCAACTTCAACTGGATGACCACCTACGTCTACGCCGACGATGTGGCGCCGCTGCTGCCGAAGGGGACGATCCTGAAGGTCACGGCGTGGCACGACAACACCACCGCGAAGAAGAGCAATCCCGATCCGAATCAGTGGGTGGGCTGGGGCGACCGCACCGTGGACGAAATGGCCCACGCGTGGATCAACATCGTCTACATGAAAGACGACGACTTCAAGGTCGAGCAGGACAAGCGTCGCGCCGCCACCGTTACATCGACGGCGCCCGCTCAGCAAGAGCAACAGTAGTCGGTCGTTTTCGTTGAGCTGTCGAGGGGCCGGCGCGCCAAGCGCCGGCCCTTTTTGTTTGTGGGCAGTACTGCCGAACTGAACAATAGAGGCCGGTTCCCGCGGTGATAACGCTCAGCGTCGCGGCGTGGTATCCGGCCAGCCGTGCGACAGAATCGTCGGCGTGCTTCGTTGCTCCCAGTGCTGTCCGCCGAGACTCGCTTCGATGGCCTGAAGCCGCTGCCGGAACGACGCGGCGTCCTTGAAACGCTCGACCTCAGCCGGAGCCCCGGGGCGGCGCTGCTCGAGCACATATTCGGACGTGGCGTTGTCGTAGCGTGTTTCGAGCTCGAGCACTTCATCGGCGCGTTCGAAGAACCAGACCATATTCCTGATTGTCTCCTAACGGCGATCTGCGATTGTAACGGGACGTCTCGGGTACACTGCGAAGCACATATGAGCCGGGCCTTGATGAGTCGCCGACTGATTCTCCTGATCGACGATTCCCGCAACTTCGTCGAGGGCATGGCGATGGCGTTGTCGGTGCACAAGGACATGACGATCGTCACCGCGACTGACGCACTCGACGGATACGCCATCGCCCGAGAGCGCAAGCCGGATCTCGTCATCCTCGACGTGACGATGCCGATCGTTGATGGCTGGACGGTGTTGCGCAAGATGCGATCGAATCCGGCGCTGGTGCACATACCGGTGGTGATGATGACCGGTGTCGATCGTGAAACCGCACTGGCCGAAGCAAACCGGTTGAACGTGCGCTACGTGCTCACGAAACCGGTGACAGTAACCGAGTTGACGGATGCGATTCGGCAATCGCTGTCCGAGGCGCACTGAATTCCGCAACGATTTCCTTAGCCACGCTCAGCCGCAAACGTTTCACGCACGATACGACGCGATAACGCCATCGTCATCGTCGATCTGCATCATCTCACTCTCGGGTTTTGGTTCAGTTCGAACAACAACCGTGGAGGGGGATCGCATGCGTCAGAACATTTTCAGCAGAAGAAAACGCGAGCTCGCGACGTCGCTCTGCATTTCGGTGGCGTTGTCGGCCACCGGCATTGCACAGTCGGTGGTCGACGCGTCGAAGAAACAGAAGACACCGAAAGATGCGGCTGCCAAGTTCAAGACGGAAAGCCCGATCAAGCACGTCATCGTGCTGATCGGCGAGAACCGCGGTCTGGATCACACCTTCGGTGTGTATGTGCCGAAGGGGAAGAAGGAAACGATCTCGAACATCCTGTCCAACGGCATCGTGAATCAGGACGGCACGCCAGGACCGAGCTACGGCCTGGCGCAGCAGTATTCGGTCGCGGCGCAACCGCTCTTCTACATCGGACCGCCGGATAGCGCGAAGACGCCGTACAACCTCTCGACCAACCTGATGCCGCAGCCGAACACGAACGGCGCGCCCACCGCCGCATCCGCCACCTCGGCGCCGTTCATCTCGATTCCTGCGGATCCGGACATCGAGCCGGCCAACGCCAGCCTGCTCACCACCGGCGCCACCGGCCTCGCCAAGAATGTCCTCGACACGCGCGTCCCCGGTGCGGGCTCACTGCCGCCCGGACCGTTCGTCCTTCAGGGGCCGCTGCTCAGCGACGATGACTACACCGGCGACATGACGCACCGTTTCTATCAGGCCTGGCAGCAGCAGGATTGCAGCCTCGCCAACGCGACGAAGGCGAATCCGACCGGTTGCCTGAACGACCTGTTCCCGTTTGTGATGGCCACCTACTCCGCGAGCAATCGCAGCCTCGGCAACGAGATGGGCTTCTACAACGCCGAGCAGGAGCAGGCCGCGTTTCTGAAGCGGCTGGCCGATCGCTTCACGCTCAGCGACAACTTCCACCAGTCGTTCCTCGGCGGAACCGGCGCCAACCACTTCATGTTCGGCACCGGCGACGCCGGCTTCTGGAGCGACGGCAACGGCAACCCGGTCACACCGCCATCGAACATCGCCAATCCGAACCCGAAGGCCGGCACGATCAACCAGTACATCGCCGATAACAACTTCAGCGATTGCTCTGATGTCACCAACCCCGGTGTGAAGCCGATCGTCGACTACATCGAGAGCCTGCCGTACACGGCCGAGCCGAACTGCGCGCAGAACCACTACTACATGCTGAACAACACCAACCCCGGCTACCTGCCCGACGGCACGTTGGTGCCGGCGGTCCAGGGATCTTTGCCGCCCTCGAGCGTGCCGACGATCGGCGACCTGCTGAACACCAAGAGCATCAGCTGGGCCTACTACGGCGGCGCCTACAACGACGCCGCGATTCTGGCGGCTGAAGCAGTGGTGGCGAACCCCGCCAATCCCAGCCTGTCGGCGGCCGCCGCTGCCGATCCCATCCACGCGCTCGGCGTCGCTTACTGCCAGATCTGCAATCCGTTCCAGTACGCCAAATCGATCATGGGCGATGCCGGGCAGCGAGCGGAGCACATCAAGGACACCACCGATCTCATCACCGCCATCGGCAACAACGAGCTGCCGGCGGTCTCGATCGGCAAGCCGGACGGTCTCCTCGACGGTCATCCGCAGAGTTCGAAGCTCGATCTCTTCGAAGCCTACGTGCAGAACGTCCTCGATGCACTCGAAGCGAACCCCGCACTGAAGGCGACCACTGCGGTCTTCGTCACCTGGGACGAGGCCGGCGGCTACTGGGATTCCGGCTTCTCGCAAATCTTGGACTACTTCGGCGACGGTCCACGGATGCCGCTGCTGGTGCTCTCGTCGTACTCGACCGGTGGACAGATCAATCACAGCTACGGCGATCACGTCTCGCTCGATAAGTTCATCGAGCGGAACTGGCACCTGGGCACGATGAGCCACCGCAGCCGCGACAACTTCCCGAATCCAGTCGTCAAGGCGAAGAACCCCTACGTGCCGGTGAACATGCCGGCGCTCGACGATCTGTTCGACATCTTCGATTTCACGAAGGCGCCGAACAACCAGCCGTTCTACTGAGCGGGGTCGAGCCCTTTCTCAGGGCTTCGGGAAAGAAACTTCGGCGTCGATCGGGCTCCAACTCGATCGACGCCTTTCGTCATTGAACGATTGATCCCCGGAGGACTGTTCATGAGCAAGTCGATCGCGACCGTGTCACTCTGCTTGGTGTGCCTGCTCGCCGGCCTCGCCGGTTTCGAGTCCGTGGCGCACGCGCAGAACTTCGTGGCGGAACTGGGCACAATCAAAGCGGTGAGCCAGTCGAAGGAGACACTCGGCAGGGTCTACGTGTCCGGCAGCAAAGTCCGCATTGAAACGCGCGATCAGGCTGACGGATTCTTTGTCGTCAACGCGGATCAGCCGGCGGCGTGGTTCGTCCGGCCGCGGCAGCGCGTGTTCATGGACGCCAGGCGTTCCAGTCCGTGGACGCAGGTCCTGGTTCGAGTGGATCCGGCCGACGCCTGCCGGCAGTGGGAGGCAATGGAGTCAATTGCCGG
Source organism: Vicinamibacterales bacterium (assembly GCA_036489235.1). Taxonomy (GTDB): domain Bacteria; phylum Acidobacteriota; class Vicinamibacteria; order Vicinamibacterales; family CAVVIG01; genus CAVQFC01. The sequence goes on along the minus strand of DASXGC010000064.1, from coordinate 14,747 downwards.
GGCCACGTCGGGAGGCGGAGGCTGGCGCTGTGAGCGCATCGGCACGCAGGACGTCAACGGTCACGAGGCTCTGAAGTACGAGGTGACATCACGCGACGGTCGCCGAAGCTACCGCTGGATCGATCCGCTGCGCCAGTTTCCGATTCGGCTCGAAAGCTGGGACGGATCAGTCGTGACCCTCGACGCAATCGTCGACGCGCCGCAGGCGTCAACACTCTTCACGGTTCCCGCCGGATTTCGAAAATTCGATCCGCTGCAGCTGATCGAACAAATCAAGCTCAGCGACGTCTGGGTCGAGCCGCACAAATAGGGATCTGGACTAGGCATAGCGCAGCAGTGCCTTGAAGCCGTAGTCCATGTGTTGCTGGATGTGACAGTGGAAGAGCGTCAGCCCTGGCTGGTCGGCGACGAACTCCACGATCGCCCGCCCGTACCTCGGGACAACGACGGTGTCCTTGATCACGCCGGACGTGAGCTTCCCGTAAATCTCCGCCAGCTCGAATAGATGCCGATGCAAATGCATCGGATGCGCATCGTCTGTACGGTTGCGAAGGACCAGCCGGTAGCGGCGCCCTTCACGCAACACGAATTCGCGGTCGTGTGGATACGGCGTTCCATTGATCAAAAAGCCGTTGAATTTGTCCTCGTGGGCGCGGGGCACCTTCTCGAAGATCATCTCGATCGTTTCGGCGGGTGGACGGACCGACGGGGAGGTGCCGGCGGCCGCCTCGCCAAACAGGGTGTAGTCCCATACTGACGGCCCCGGCGGGATCCACTCGGGCGGCCGGCGTTGGCCGGCATACTCGATGACGATTCCCAGGCCGGCCTTGCGGACGTTGTCCTCGAGCGCACCCATGATCCACACGCCGGGACGGTTCATCTCGACCGTCGCATCGACGCGTTCGCCGGGCCCGAGCACCAGATGATTCACCAGCTGTGGTGACGGTACAGGGTTGCCGTCCAGCGCCAGTACACGGAATTGATGACCCGACATGGCGATGCTGCGATTCTCGATCGCGCTCGCGTTGAGGATGTGGAACAGGACGCGTTGGCCGTTGCGCACCCGAATCGGTTCGCCTGCGCCGAGTGCCTTGTCGTTGATGGAGTAAAAGGCCGCGCTGACCTCGAGTCCGTTTGCCCGGATGTCGGCGACATCAGGACGCTCAGGCTGCGGCCATCGCGGCGCGAGCGCATCCATGTCGGCCATTTGCGTCGTGAAGTACGGCTCCCAATCGCGCAAGGCGAGGAAAACCTCCTGGTCGTACGCGCCGGCGTCGTTGTTCCCCTCGACCACCAGAAAGCCGAATTGTCCCGTGTAGCTGCCGCGGTGCAGGTCGGCCATCGCCATGGTGTGCGTGTGGTACCACCGTGTTCCCGCCGGTGTCGGCGTGAAGTGATAGCGACGTGTGCCGTGTGGCGGCACTGTCGGCGTGCCTTCTTCTTCAGCGCCGTCGAGTTCGGAAGGCAAACAGAGGCCGTGCCAATGAAGTTGCTCAGGCACATCGGTGTGGTTGAGCACGTCGACGATCTGTGGAATGCCCTCGCGCATTCGCACGATCGGACCGGGCGACGATCCGTTGTAGCCGATGGTGCTGAAGACGAGGTTGGGCGCCAGCTCCACGGTGACCGGCGCGATCGTGATGGTGAGATCGGCGGGCGGCTCAATCGAGGAACCGGTGGTCGTCTGTTCGGCATCCGAGGTGGACGCCGCTGCACTCGATCCTGCGACGCCGATCGCCAGCGTGCTCAAGCCGCTCAACCGCATGAACGCTCTGCGATTCACGAGGCCAGCGTATCAAACGAAGTGCGTCCGATGACGCGAGTGCCTGTTTGTTTACCGAAATGTTTCAGCCGGTCTTCTTCGGTTCCGGTTTCTGCACGCGCTTGCGGACATGCTCGTTGATATCCGCGGCGATCTGATCCTGGCGTTTGATTGCACTGCGCGAATGCGCCAACGGCCGCCGTGCAGGCGTGTACGTTCCCGAGTCCGTCGGGGCCGGCCCTCGCGGCTTCTTTTCCATCGCCGATTGTTTTCACGATCGGCCGCGGTCAGCAACAGAAAATTGTCGCAGGGCCTGTCCCTGTTCAACCTGTCAGCGAATCGCTGGTGTTCATGGTCCGTTCATCGAGCGAAGCGTCCAACCCCGAGGAGCCTCGCGGCAGCGAATGCCAGCAGGGCGCCGAAGATCGTGATGAGCGCGCCGCTTTTCATTTCGAGAAGAATCGGCCCCGGCGGCATCACGGCTCCTGCGAAGAACAGGGCGAAGATCAGCCCGATCGACGCCGTGCAGGCGATGACGACCAGCTCGCGCCAGCCGACACTATGGGGCAGGTGCAGCCCGCCGGCGAGAGCCAGTCCAGCCGCTGCGATGATCCCGATGGGACGTCCCAAGGCGGCGACTGGAATCGCCCACATCCCGGCCTCGAGGCCATGCAGCGGCACCCCGGCATTCACCAGCCCGAAGAGCAGGAGCACGGCTTCGACCGGCAGACGCCACCAACGCTCGAACAGCGTCAGCGTGTCGTGCGCCTGGGGCGCAGGCTCCACGAAGAGGCCCGCATCGCGCCGGCCGTGCGGGAAGAACGGCACGATCGGCACGAGTGCGAGCGCCGGGTGAACGCCGCCCAGAAAGAGTGCGAACCACGACACCACGCCGGGGCCCAGCAGGTACCACCAGAAATTCTTGACTCCGCCGTGCCGGAAACCGGCCGCCACGCCGATGGCGATCGCCATCAGTCCGATGCCGATCGCAGGATGCGCGTCACTCACCGGCTGCACAACGGCCACGCATGTCAGGCCGATCGCATCGGCTGCGATGGCGAGCAGGAGCAGAAAGGGCACGGCAGGGTGGCGGCCGAAGATCATCCTGGCGATGATGTAGCTGCCGGGAATGTCGATCGCGCACGCAGCCACCCAGCCGCTTTCGAGCATGTACTCGCCGGCCTGACGAACGAAGAGAAGATAGCAAACGACTGATAGCGCCGCGCCGCCGATCGCGGCCGCGACAGGCAGCGCGGCACGGCGCCACGGGTGCAGCGCGCCACCGGGAATCGTCGCCTCGGTCACTTCCTTGGTGATCAGGCCCAGAAAGAACACCATGCCAACGGCGTTGACCGCAAACGCGGCCGCGTGCGAGAAGCGGTAGTAACTCTCAGGCAGCGAGTTGGCCCAGATCAGCGCGGCCACGCAGCCGATCGGCAGTGCCAGCAGGTACTCGACGATGAGACCAGAGAGACGGCCGGCGAATCGCCGCTGGACGCTCATCGCCGCACCTGCCGCTGAATGGTGCCCGAGTCGACGGTCTGGCCACCCCGCGAAATGGTCTGGAAGGAAAGCACCGCCCCGTCTATTTCGACCAGCATGAACGTTTGATCCTGGTCGAACCCCTTTGCCATCATCGCCGTCGGTCTGGTGTCGCCCCTGCGCAGCTGGCCGCTCGAGCCCTCGACGAAATGGTAGATACCTTTTTGCGGGGTGATGCGTTCGTAAATGTGGTCGTGACCCGCAAAGACGACGTTGACGCCGTACTTCACGAACAGCGGTTCGAAGAGCACCCGGACGTCAATCGCCGAGCCGTGGGTGCCGCCGTCGGAGTAGAGCGGATGGTGGAAGTAGCAGATCTTCCAGTCCTCCTGCGCCTTCGCCAGCTCTGCGTCGAGCCACGCGAGCTCCTGCTGGTCCACCTTGTTGCTGTCGAGCGCGAAGAACCGGACGTTTTTGGTGGCGTAGTTGTAATACCGCTGGCCATTCATGTTCCACAGCGGGTACCGGACGTTGGCGGGCGCGTCGTGGTTGCCGACCGAGGCGTAGAACTTCACACCGGCATCGAGCAGCGCTTTGTACGGCTGGGAAAATTTCTTGACCATGTCCGATGCGCCCTGGCCGCCGTAGATGTTGTCGCCGAGCAGGATGACCCGGTCGAATGGGAAGGTGGCGTGCAGTCGCGCCATCCGATCGGCAATCTCGTATTGGGGCCGGTCGCCGGTCCCGGCATCGCCAAGCACGCCAAACTTCACCGAATTGGGCGCCGATGGAAGGGTGATGTCCTGGGCGCTGAGTCCCCAACAGGACAACAAAAGGAACGACGCGAGGAGAGTCGAGGCGCGCAATCGGGTCATGTGCACTCAAGAGTCCGAGACAGCAATGTCCGCGCCGAAAAAACTGTCGCGTGCTCGCGCGGCGCCATTGTGGCACATCACCCGATCGAGCAGTCATCGCTCGCGCCTGTCGGGTTAGGTTTTTCGGCTCGACGCAGCAACCGGCTCATCGATTGCGGCTGTCGGTCACGGAGTAGGGAGGGATCGGATGGAGCAGGCTGGCGGGAGCGGAGCGACATCGCGAGGACCAGCGAATACCGGACACCGGCCCGGCTGATCCTCGCGACGTCCCTGAGTCTACGGCTGAATGCGCGTTGCCGTCGTCGATCCGCTGTTCTGGACAATCACGGTTCCGTCGGGCAATGCGATCTCGGTCAAGAAAAAGCTGCTGTACGAATTACCGTCCGCCGACATCGTGATGTTTTCGGTGACGGTGCCGATTGAGTCCAGTACGGCGAGCGGTGTCGCCGGATTGAGCTGGAAGTACTTCACGACCACGGTGAAGTGCCGGTGTCCGTCCACTTTTTTCCAGCTGCCGTGACCGGAGCTGTTGATGAGTGCGCCGGCGGTCGGCGTAATCGGCGGAAACGCATACGCGTCGACGACGCCCGCGCCGGTGACGGTGCGGAGGATGCGGAACGGTACAGCAAACGGCGGATTGGGAGTCGTCGTGATGGTGATATCCCAGCTGCCCTTGAGCGTATTCTTGTCGTTGTCGTGATTCGAATCGGCGAGCAGCCGCGTCCGGCTTCCGGCGCCGGCGACGAGGAGGGAAGTGACGGCAAATGTCGCGGCGATCGTTCGCAGCGATCGGCGACCGGCAAAAACGTTTATCGGCATCGTGTCTCCTTCGATAAAAGGTTGTCGTGACTCAGATCATCAGTGCGACGGCGTGCGTCGGATCACAAAGTGCAGCGTGCCGAAGCAGTGCGGCTGAGTCGGATCGAACACCGTCGGATCGCACACCGCCGGCAGCGGCTTGATCGGATCGAGCAGCGGGAACGGCGTGCCGGGCTTCAGGATGACAAAGCCGTTGTTGTCGGTGTACGGGAATGCGTAGGGCTGAATGAATCCGCGCATCACATCGGGATCGTCATCGTCGAAGAAGGTGACGAAGCGCGGCCGGACGGCGCCGCCGTAGATCGAGATCGGCCCACCGGTCGGCGTACGCGACTGGAACCAGATGAAGCTCGCCTGATACCGATCGAGCAACTTGCCATATGGATCGATACGCGTGCGTCCATTGAGATCCCATCGGCCCTGAGCGATGGTGTGGTGGTCGATCATCTCGGCGAAATCGTACGCCGTCACCGTGTTGTCGGCGCCGATGGTCGGAATCATCGTGACTTCGGGGACCGGGAATTGGCTCGTCGGACAGACACCCGCGGGCGTATTCAGCTTGCAGGCGTTCTTGCAGATGTTGGCGTCGTCAGTGCCGGGCTTTTCAACGTATCCGAGTGCGGCTTCGAGGCCCGCGTCCGGAGTGCAGGGATGGGCGACACCGAACCACGATCCGACGGGAGTCGGCTTAACCCCGTGATCGTCATCGTGCGCCTTCAGCCCCACCAGGGAGGCTGTCGCGAGCACGGCCGCGCAGAATCCAACACCGACTAAACGTTTGAGAATCATTCGCTGCTCCTTCTTGACGCGGCTCCCGCAGATGCGCGGACGTCCGACGTACGCACGGAGCCTACACCCGGAACGTGCCGTTGTGGCGGTTAAGTTTTGGTACCGCAAACAAATTGTGGTGGACGAAACCTAAGTTGACTTAAGTCGTTCGAGAGCGCGAGTTCCGCGGTGGCGGCACGCGCGGCGAATATGGTCGCGCGTGAAGGCCTGGATGCGGTTGTCAAGGACGGCGCAGGCGATGGCGCCCAAATCGTCAGAGGAGAAGCGACGACCGGCGTTACATATAACGACTTTTGCGCGAGGTCCAGATTCCGGATTATGCTGCTTTGGGTTCTTCGAGTACCGAGGACCGAAAGAGGAGCAGAAACGATGCGTTTTCGAATTCTATTTGTTTGCACGGCCGTCATCATGACCGCGATGTTTTCTGCCACTCCGAGCTGGGCCCAGACCGGTGGCAACCGGTTCGGTGTGTGGGATAACTCCACGGATCCGAACAATGTGATGACCTACGAACCGTTCGAGAAGGGCGGCAGCAAGCTGACCGTCAGCAACCCCAGCAAGCCGGGCTCGGAGTGGAGCTACGAAACCTTCTTTGACGGCAAGTTCCGTCCCGTCGCCGGCCAGAAGGGCTCCGAGACGGCGGTTGAGATCATCAACGACAAGAGCATCCGCATCTACAACAAGCGGGACGGCGCGGTGTATCAGGTCGTGATCAACACCTTGTCGGACGATGGCAGCAAGATTCACAACGAGTACATCCGCATGGACAAGGAAGGCAAGATCACGGGCGTCACCCACGTGGACTACATCCGCAGGGCCAAGAAGTAGTCATCGCGGGAGCATCGTTTTTCGGACAGCGGCCGCCGGCCTACCGGCGGCCGTTTTGGTTTTCAGCGTAACTTCCCGAATCGAGAGGCCGGCCGTGGCGAGTCGGCCTGACTCGGTCGTCGATTGGCGCTCGCAATGCGGTCCCGGTCAACCGCCTGAATCCCTGCCTGCTCGAGAATCCGGAGGAGGAACTCGGTCTTCCCTTCGGTGTAGCGGTCGATCTCGTGAGGGTACTCGTGAGCGAGGCTCTTCTTGAGGGCACCGTATTCCCGTGCGACATCAGGATGCGAGCGCAGATAGCCGCGAACGGCCAGGTGGTTGGCCAGCGCGAGACTGTCCTTCGAGCAGAGATAGAGATGGTGGGCCGGCAAGGCACCCGGCGTGGTGAAAGCCTCGCGTCCCTCCACGCCGAGGTTGCCTTGATGGACATAGTCCAGGCCGGCGAGCCGATCGATCGCGTCGCGAACCGTAGCTTCGTTCGGGACGACCACACTGATGTCGACGATCGGTTTTGCCGCCAACCCCGGCACCGACGTACTGCCCACGTGTTCAACCGCCGTCGCGAGCCCACGTACGGCCGTCCAGATTCGCGCGGACAGTTGTTCGAAGATGTCCGGCCAGCGTCGATCGTAGTCAACGATAACTATCGTTTGCATATTCATCGGACCTGCAGCATGCAGCCCCGAATCGTCGACATCATACCGTTCAGGCGCACTGCCGAAGCGGTCTACTAGGGTGCGGCCGCAAGGCAGTGAGCACCGCGACACGGATCAGGCGGCAGCACGGCAATCTGCGTGCGGCCTGTCGCGGTGTCAAAGATCTCGACGCTGATCCGGCAGGGGCCAGGTGGAAGCAGGCCGGCGTCCGAGCTGACTGCGGGCAGCACTTCGGCGCGAAGCGGCGTCGCAGTGATGCCGGCGCCGTTGGTCGAGAAGTCTGCGGCGAAGTCGAGGAACGTCGCATGTCCAGCCGGAACATTGACGTGCCGACCGGCGAGTTCGTTGCCATCGGCGTCGAAGATGGACAAGCGCCCGCGACATGGATCCGGTGGAACGCCATTGGGGTCGATCGTCGCCAGATTGACCAGGTTGATGCGCATCGTCTGGCCGTCCGCGAGGCCAAGCATGCCGAGGAATGGCGGATCGGGCTGCGGGTTGAACGCTATCGCAGAGCGCGACAGCGCACCGGCACAGAGTGCCGCGACGGCGACGCACGCAACGGCAACCGGTCGGCGTCGGAGAAACTGGACAACCATGATGGGCTCCTTTTGTGGCGGGAGACGCCCGCATTCTGACAAGCGGAAACCCGTCGTGATTTTTTCAGGAGCCGTGGCCGGCATAGGGCGCCCTGAGCCGTCCGAGAACGCCCTCGAGCGCCGCGATTTCGGATGCCCGACGCGGGGCCACCTCCGCTGCCAGCTTCGTCGCACGCCAATGCGCGAGGGCATCGTCGAGGCTCGAGACCGCTTTGCGGTTGAGGCCTTCGCGATCCAGCGGCGCAGCGCGCTCGGCCAGTCGGGCGTACAAGCGTCCGAGGTCGCCGCGCGCGAGTGCGTCGACGAACGAGTTGAGCAACGGTCCGGCGGCAAGCTCGTGGGCGACGTCGTCGGCGAGCGTCACAGCGTCCGGCCTGCCGGAGAGCGCCTGCTGCTCGGCAAGCCGGAGGCTGGCGATGACGAGGATGTTCCGGCCGGGCGGTCCAGGAAGCGCCTTGGCGCTCGCGTGCACAGACTCGAGCCGCTGAACTGCCTGGTCCGTCCGGCCGAGGGCAGCGAGCGCCTCGCCGATCTTCAGACCGATCGACACGCCGATCGATCGGAAACGGTTGCTTCCCGGATCCTGTTGCGCGAGCGTCAGGTTGATTCGCTCCGCTTCTTCCAACTGTCGCAGCCCCAGCTGCCGGGTGGATGGCTCGTCTGCCTCGAGCGATCCGAGACGGAGCTTCACGTTGACGAGATCGAACAGGGCCCGCCGGTCCTGTGGATCCTTCGAGCGTGCCCAGTCTGCCATCGAGGCTGCCTGTTCGAATGCGGCCCGTGCGCCTGCGACGTCTCCAACGTTTCGCCCGACCTGGTAGCCGAGGGCATCGCCCAGATTCCCGAAGCTCACCATCAGCTTCCGCCGGTACTCGGCGTTGTCGGGCTCCTCCGCGACGAGCTGCTCGCGAATGCGGATACTCGATCGAAAAAGGTCAATGGCCTCGGTCAGCCGCATTTCGGTATGCAGCGTCTGGCCGAGCGCGTTATAGGCGGTGGCCGCGTCGTCGCGGTACTCCCGGTTGGCGGGCGCCAGCTTCAACAGATGCTGGGTGAGCTCCACCGATCGGCGTGAGGCTCGATCCGCCTGCTCGAACGCCTCGCGCTTCACCACGGTGCGCGCGACCATCGAATAGGAGTCGCTCAACACCGACAGCAGGGCGGTGTCGTTCGGCGTTTCGGCCAGGAGACGTTCGCCGACTTCGGTGGCGCGCGCGAGCGCGGCGGCCGTCTCGGCGTCTTTGCCCTGGCCTTCGCGGACGATGGCGATCTCCAGCAGGACGGAGACGAGCAGGCGGCGGGCATCGCCATCTCCGCGGGCGACGAGCGGCTCCAGTAGCGCCTGCGCACTGGAGAAGCTTGCGATCGCGCCGGCGGTATCGCCCAGATTGGCTCTCAGCGGCACGCCCTGGGCAGTTCCGATCTTCAGGTACGCGGCGGCGAGTTCGCGGGCCAGCGACGGATCCCGACCGGCGTCCTGACGAAGGCTCTCGAGATAGATCAGGCCGGTCTGGACAATCACCTTCCGGGCTTCGGTACTGCCCGGCAGCGACTCGATGCGATCGTGAACGTCGAACACGAAGGCGTTCGCGAGCGAACGGACTTGTTGAAAACGGCGGTCGGCGCGTCGTGCCTCGAACACTGCCGCGCCGAGACCGGCCGCGAGACCGAGGAAGACGAGCGCTCCCGCCGTGACGCCGATGCTGTGGCGGCGCAGGAACTTAGCGGCCCGATAGGCGGCCGTGCTGGGCCGCGCCTGTACCGGCTGGCCGTCGAGGAAACGACCAATGTCGTCGCTCAGCGCCGCGGCACTGCCATACCGTCGCTCGGGCTCTTTCTGAATGGCCGTCATCACGATGGTGTCGAGATCGCCGCGCAGCCGCATCGAGGCTCGCGCCGGTGCGGCCGCGCGAGCGCTCGGCGGCAGAGGCTCGGTTTCGCAGATCGATCGTTCGAGAGCCACCGGAGACGATGAGTCTGCGACCTGCGCGCGCTGGCCGGTGAGCAGCTCGTACAGGATCAGCCCGAGCGAATACACGTCGGTCCGCGTTGTCACGGCGCGTCCGCGTACCTGCTCAGGGCTGGTGTAGTCGGGCGTCCACCGCGCCTCCGCGGTCGCGGTCGTGCCGCCGTCCACCAGCGGATCGAGAAGTTTTGCGATGCCGAAGTCGAGCAGCTTCGGCGTCCCATCTTCAGTGACGAGAATGTTGGACGGCTTGAGGTCGCGGTGGACAATCAGGCTCTCGTGCGCGAAGTGCACTGCGCCGCAGACCCGGCGGAAGAGCGAGAGACGGGCGCGCAGATCGAGCGCCCGCTCTTCGCAGAACGTGCTGATCGGAACGCCGTCAACGTACTCCATCACGAAGTACGGCACGCCGTCTTCGGTGCCGCCGTCGAGGAAACGGGCGATGTCGGGATGCTCCAGTTCGGCGAGAATTTGCCGCTCGAACCGGAATCGCTCGCGCACCGTGGCCGCGTCCGTCCAGGGCGGCGCGATCTTCAGTGCGACGGTCTTGCGGTACTCGTCGTCCGCACGGACCGCCTCGAAGACCAGGCCCATCCCGCCGCGGCCGATCTCGCGGACGATCCGGTAGTTCCCGCATCGCCGTCCGATCCACGCGCTGACGGGCGACAGTTCGCGCGCGACGCACTCGATTGCGGCGCTGATGCGCGCGCCGCCATCCGCGTCGTGGGCGAGCATCCCGGCGAGTTCGTGGCGGAGGAGTGGGTCACCGCTCGTCTCGCGGGCGACGAAGCGTTCGCGCTCCTCCGGCGCAAGCTCCGCCGCGGCAAGGAAAAGGGCTTCCAGGCGCTGCCAGCGATCGTCAGTCAACGGGATCGCCACGACTCCTCCTGACAAGCGCAAACGCGCGCCGAGTCTTTCAGGTCGGCGGTTCCGACATCACGTGCCCGAGCCACGCTTCGGCAGTCTTCTGCTCTCGGCTGACGGTAGCCGGCGACGCACCCACCAACTCGCCGACCTCCTCGACCGTCAGGCCGCCGAAGTACCGGAGTTCGATTACCTGCGCCTGCCGCGGTCTCACACGGGAGAGTTGTTCGAGCGCCTCATCGAGCGCGATCAGCTCTATCGTCCGATTGGCGCCCGCGCTGACATCCGCCTCGAGTGTCGTGTGTGGTACGCCGCCGCCGCGCTTGTCGGCGGCCAGGGCGCGCGCGTGGTCCACCAAAATGCGGCGCATCGCCTGTGCGGCCAGCGCGTAGAACTGCTTCCGGTGATCGAAGCGAAGGCCGTCCTGGCGAACCAGCCGAAGCCAGGCCTCGTTCACGAGTGCGGTCGGCTGGAGGGTATGGCTGCCGCGTTCCCGCCGTAAGTACGCGTCAGCGATCTTCCGCAACTCCGCGTAAACGATGGGCATGAGGCGATCGAGCGCCGCCGCGTCGCCGTCTGCCCAGCGGGCCAGTAGTCGTGTGACGTCTTCGCGGTCCTCCGACATCCTGAGGCTGTCAGTGTAGCCAAGTGCGTGGCGTCATCTACGGTCTTTATTACTTCATTGTACGAAGTCCGGTAGAACGGGATTGCCGTAGAATCGCGGCGCTCGAGCTCAGCTGCTGGTTGGAGATCAAAAATGAGACGTTCGGTTGCGATGTTCTGTGCTGGCTGCGCCATCGCGGTTGTGATGCATCTCGTCGCGTCGGACAGAATGCCCTGGTGGCCTGACACGATATCGATGGGGATTGCGTTCGGCGTGTTTGGTGCCGTGGCATCTTGGAAGTATCGAGACGATCGCGAAAGGAACCGGCGGTTGTGGCACGCGCTGAAACAATTCCGAAAAACGCGTGGCTGAGGGAGTAGATGGGGTTTCACGTCGACAAATGTCGGTTCATGGACGGAGGAGCTATGCGAACGGGCGTTATCGCGGTTGGCGTGATCGTTGGGTGCTTATCGATCGGGTTCGTCGAACTTCGCGGCGCCGGGAGCAATGCCATGGAGGAGGCGGCTATTCGTAAGATCGTGGCCGCCGAGAACGAAGGGCATCCCGCTCCTCATATGGCGGATCAGATCTTCTGGTCGGGACCCTACCAGCGCCCGGTCATCTGGCCGGAAAAGCCGACGCCGGCCTCCACCGCGATTGCTCCGATCGAGGAGCGAGCACCAAGTGGCAGCACCAGCATCAAGACTCCGGCGCGGATTGTCGTGGCCGATAGCCGCGATCTGGCGTACGAGTACGAAACGACGGCGCTGAGCATCAAGATGAAGAATGGGACGACTCGAGCCGTCGAGTCTGCGGCGCTCCGCGTCTGGCAGAAGGAGGCGGGCGAATGGAAGATCGCGGCCGAGTTTTCTGCGCCGTACCGCAAGTAGACGAGCGCAGAACGGTTGGTGTTTCCTCCGATCGGTGCGAGTGCGATCTCGTATGACAAATGCCTGAAGCCCACGTGCGGCCCGACCACCGCCCAGCCGCCGCAGTGACAGCACCGCTTGACAGTCACGCTGGTCGCGTGGCATAACGTCCCATCGTGTTCACGAGCTGTCCCTGCGCATGTTGTTGCTTCGGAGAATCAGCCTCCGGCAGCCGTGCGCTGTTCCGTGGGTCGTGCTCGAGCGGTTAGCTTCAGCACGATCAGATTCAGCCGCTTACAAGGCCCGGAAGGCTCGACGCTTTCCGGGCCTTTTTCTTTTTCAGTGAGGTGTATGGCTCTTTCCCGTGACTGGTGGGCCGTGATTGTCGCGACCGCCGCTGCGCTCCTCGTCAAACTGGGCGTGCTCGCCCGTATTCCGTGGTGACGCCATGACCACCGTACTCGACCAGCAACCGTCTTCTGCCGTCTCTGTGCCGCGGCGACTGGCGAGCCTGCTGCCGGGCCTGGCCGCCCTGATGGCGATCGGCTACGCCGGGAAATTCACCGAACAATCGATCGCCGCGTACGGCAAAGCGCACCACATGGCCCTGCCGAATATTGAATACGTGTTATGGGCGATCGTCTTTGGCTTGATCGTGTCGAACACGGTTGGCGTGCCGCGGATCTTCGAACGTGGCATCGATACCTACGAGTTCTGGCTCAAGGCCGGTATCGTGCTGCTGGGCGTGCGGTTTCTGCTCGGTGACGTCGGCCGCCTTGGCGGCGTGAGTCTGGTGTGCGTGGCGATCGAACTGGCCGTGTCGATCGCGGTCATGACCGCGCTCGGCCGCTACTTCGGGCTCTCGCCGAAGTTGACGAGCTTACTTTCGATTGGCGCCTCCATTTGCGGCGTCTCCGCGATCATTGCGGCGAAAGGCGCGATCGAAGCCGACGACGAGGATGTGTCGTATGCCATCGCCGCGATTCTGGCGATCGGTGCGGTCAGCCTGCTCGTGTTCCCTCTCATCGGGCACGCCTTGGGGATGAGCGACAGCGCCTATGGCTTATGGGTGGGACTGGCCGTGGACAACACGGCGGAAGCAACGGCCGCGGGCGCTCTGTATTCCGACGCGGCCGGCCGCGTCGCCGTGCTGGCGAAGACCGCTCGCAACGCGACGATCGGATTTGTGGTGCTGGGGTACGCGGCCTACTGGGTTCGCAAGGGCGGTGCGGCGGCTGTGGCGAACAAAGCAACCTTTCTGTGGGAGAAGTTCCCCAAGTTTGTGCTCGGATTTCTCGTGATGTCCGTCGCGGCCAGCGCGGGGGTGTTCAGCGCGACACAGACGACCGCGATCGCGAATCTCTCGCGGTGGGCGTTTCTCTTGACCTTTGCCGGCATCGGCTTGCGAACCAACCTACGTGCGATCGTGAGGCAGGGATGGCAACCGCTAATCGTCGGCGTCGCGGGCGAGGTCGTGGTCGCCGCGTTGACACTGGCGATGGTCGCCGGCGCCGCGCAGCGGTTCCTGCCCTGAGCCGCCGACGATCAGCGGGCGGAAGGTGAGCTCTACTCGCTCGGTATCGACCCAAGACCCGCCATTGTCGCGAGAATCCGGAGGCGGATGCTGTCCTTCGGTTCGGTCAGCCTACTGGAACACTCTGATCAAAACGTTCGGGTTGGGCTCAGTGAACAGGGCCCGCGCCGCCTCGTTGTCCAGTCGCCGGGGGAGGACGAAACCGGGTTCGACAAGGTCGACCGCGATCTGTCCGTGCTTGGGACCCAAGACTCGCGGCCCCAGTTCAACAACCCCTGTGAAATCCTCCAGTGCGCAGATCGCGCCCAACGTCTTTGGCGCATACCCGCCGATCGTGATCAGCGATTCGCTACCACGGAATTCGGCAGTCAATGGCTGACGCTTCGGAAAAAAGGGGGATGCCATCTTATGGCCGTAATTCTTCGAGTGCACCCTGCCGTCTTTGTGGTAGCTCAGATGCCAGTCGGCCGGGCGTTCGTTGTGGGGATGGAAGACGAAGTACTCGCCTCGCGCCGAGTGTCGAACCCAAAGAACTAACCACAATTCAGACGCGTCCCTGACGGCGACAGCATAAAGGTGGTCGCCAGGAGTCTTTCGAATATTCATCCGACCGCGCTTCTGGGCGGCGGCATCACGCGCCGTGGATTCAGCGAACTGTGTCCGCCAGAGCGCGAGATGCTCGGCGCCTCATTACGGCAGAATCGCTCCAACCCTGAAACTTCATCCATCCACTGAAGGTCGTGGTGTCGTCTTCGCTGATGAACGGAGATTCGTCGGACTGGTTCATCGGGTCCGCCGGATGCAATCTATCTCTTGAATTTGGTGGCGAGGGACAGAATCGAACTGTCGACACTACGATTTTCAGTCGTTGTACCACCTTGTTTCAGCCAAGTTCACGACTATTCATTAGATGTCTTGTGGAAGATTTCTGGTGCAAAAACAGAGATCTACGATACCGTGGCGATTCAGGATGTTTCAGGCGCTGGCCGAATTTTGCAACCCCAGTGCAACCCCAGAACGCGGGATCGAACACATGGCTCGGATCAAGTTCACGGCAGCGACGATCGAATCGATCAGGCCGACGACTAAACGTGTCGACC
>DASXGC010000459.1:0-15522 GCA_036489235.1 Vicinamibacterales bacterium | reverse complement strand
ACTCTATAAACGCCTCGTCTACGACATGCAGATTGCGCAAGACGTCAACGCCAGCCAGCAATCGCAGGCGTTGTCGTCGTCGTTTCAGATCACGGCAACGGCGCGACCGGGCCACACGATCGCCGAACTGCAGAAAGTGATTGACGAAGAGATTCTCAAGCTGCGGGACGAGCCGCCCAGCGGCCACGAACTGGAACGATCCGTCAACACGATCGAAGCGTCGTTCTACAACCGCATGGAACGCGTCGGCGGGTTCGGCGGCAAGGCCGATCAACTCAATGGTTACTACACGGTGACCGGCGATCCGGATTTCTTCAACGAGGATCTGGCGCGCTACCGCGCCTTGTCGGCGTCCGACATCCGCGCGGCGGTGCAGCAATTCCTGCCGCTCGGCCGCCGTGTCGAGCTCATCGTCGAACCAGCGAAACCGTGAACCGCACCATGAGATATCCGTCACCGTTGCTCACGAAAATCAAGCGTTTTACCGTCGCAGGGGCGATCGCCGCCGCGATCTGCGTGACCGTCGTCGCGCAGCAGGCGCCCGACCGCTCGCACCCGCCGCAGGCGGGACCGCCCGCCGCGCTGAATCTGCCGCCGATTCACAAAGCCAAACTCTCCAACGGTCTGCCGGTCTGGATCGTCGAGATGCACAAGGTGCCGGTCGCGCAGGTCAACCTGCTGGTGTTCAGCGGAAGCGCCGACGACCCGCCAGGCAAATACGGCGTCGCCAGCCTGGCTGCCGCGATGCTCGAGGAGGGCGCGGGATCGCGCTCGGCGCTCGAAATCGCGGACGCGGTCGACTTCCTTGGCGCCGACCTCGGTGCCACTAGCGCGACCGACTACTCGGCGGTTCGCCTGCACGTGCCGGTGGCGCGCCTCGCCGAGGCGCTGCCGATCATGGCCGATGTCGCCTTGCGGCCGTCGTTCCCGAAGGACGAGCTCGAACGTCAGCGTCAGCAGCGGCTGACCAACCTGCTGCAGGGACGCGATGATCCGCCGACGATTGCCGCCGTCACCTTCGCTCGCGTGCTTTACGGCAAGGGTCATCGCTATGGAACCCCGACGATGGGCACCGGCGAAACGATCAAGACGTTCACCACCGACGATCTGCGCAGCTTCTACGGTGCCGCATTCCGGCCGGAAAACGCCATGCTGCTCGCCGTCGGAGACATCACACCGGAAAAAATGACGCCGATGCTCGAAGCGAGCTACGGCTCGTGGAAGTCAGCCGGCAAGGGCGCGCCCGAAAAACTGCCGCCGACCGAGGAGCCGGCCGCGCGCACGATTTATCTCGTCGACAAACCAGGCGCGCCGCAAACCCAGGTGCGAATCGGTTGGATCGGCGTGCCGCGATCAACGCCCGATTACTTCGCGCTCACGGTCATGAACACGATTCTTGGTGGATCGTTCTCGTCACGGCTGAACATGAACCTGCGAGAGCAGCACGGCTACACCTACGGCGCCAGTTCGAACTTCGACATGCGCGCGGGCGCGGGTCCGTTCGTCGCGTCGGCCGGCGTGCAGACCGACAAAACCTCGGAGGCGCTCAAGGAGTTCTTCAACGAGCTGAATGGAATTCTGAAGCCGGTACCGGCGGACGAGCTGGCGCGGGCCAAGAGCTACGTCGCGCTGCGCTTCCCGGGCGCTTTCGAAACGACGGGCGACATGTCCCGCCGCCTCGAGGACGCAGTCGTCTACCACCTGCCCGAGGAATACTTCTCGAAGTACGTCCAGAACATCCAGGCGGTCACGCCAGCGGACATTCAGCGCGTGGCGCAGAAGTACATTCAGCCGAACAGGTTCGCGATCGTCATCGTCGGCGACCAGAAAGCGATCGAAGCCGGGGTCCGCGGACTGAACCTTGGGACGATCAAGGTGATGAGCGTGGACGAAGTGTTCGGGCCCAAGCCGTAACGGTCTTTCAACGCAACGCTTCCGAGCCGCGGGTTGATCGGACGCGGCCCTGCGCCGGGCGTCACGAGTCGCGCCCGCACTCCCGCGGACGGCTCGCGTGGCAAACGCATCCTCCAGCGTGTACCTGACGATGAGCACGTCGCCTGATGTGGTTTGTGCGACAGCCAGCAATCATGTCGGCAACGAAACAATCCGACGGTCAGTGCCGAATCAGCGGCGCCGTGCCGGGCGACGCTTGCGGACGCGTTTGCGTACTGACGCCGACACGCGAGGTCCGAGGTCGCTGCGGGCGCGACACGTGACACCCGGCGTTCGTCATCGAATGACGGTCGCCGACCCTCGACCATAGCGATCAGCCCTTAGCCATCAGCCATGACGATCCGGTGTCCACGCTCGATCTTCGCGTTCAGGCGTCCTAAGCGCCTGTTTTCGAGCCCGACGCGACCAGCACGACTCCAGCGACGAGAGCGGCCACGCCAGCGATCGGGGCAATCGGCA
The DNA here is from genome assembly GCA_036489235.1 of Vicinamibacterales bacterium. GTDB lineage: Bacteria > Acidobacteriota > Vicinamibacteria > Vicinamibacterales > CAVVIG01 > CAVQFC01. The sequence goes on along the minus strand of DASXGC010000459.1, from coordinate 13,110 downwards.
CGTTGTGCGTCTTGTCGGCATCCACCTTCACGGGTCCGATGTCCACCACGCGATCGCGCGTCGTGTAGCTGAAGCCGCCGACCGCCAGCGCAAGCACTCCCAGAACGATCAGAACGACACCGATGAGCTTCATTACCGCCTCCATAAGGAAGCTGTGCACGAGTCGGGCCAGCAGGATTTGAACCGCGGATGCACGGCATTCATCGAATTGGCCCGCGCGAGAATACTGAGTGGACGGCCGGAAGGCCGTCCACTACGTACATCGCACCCTTCCTGTTCTACGAACATGCAGTGAACGGCCTCCTCGTTCGGTGAAAATTTGTGGGGGACGGCCTTCAGGCCGTCCCGACGGGCGCGCTCCGGGTAGAATCGGCGCAGTCATTCAAGGAGCGATTCATGCCCGCTATCCGCCGCCTTCGTCTCGCCATCGTCGGCGCCCTGCTCGCTGGACCCGCACTGCTCGCGCAGGTGCCGTCAGCGGCGGATCCCGCCAAGTACGTGCTGCCACCCAAGGAGGTCGTCGACGTGTTCGACGCCGACTTCCTGCCGCAGACGACGGTGAGCCCGAATAAGCAGGTGGTGGCGCTGATCAAGGCGCGGTCCTATCCGACCATCGCCGAGCTGGCGCAGCCAATGCTGCGGCTGGCGGGCGAACGCGTGAACCCGAAAACCAACGGTCCGCACAGGGCCTCGGGCCTGCCGGGAACCGGCATCTACTCGATTACGCTGAAAAAAATCAGTGACGGCGCCGAAGTTGCGGTCACCATGCCACCGCAGGCGAAAGTGTCGAACGTCAAATTCTCGCCGGACGGTTCGCGGCTGGCCTTCCTGAACACCAAAGAGACTGCGGTCGAACTGTGGATCGCGGACGGGGTGACGGGCGCGGCGAAAGCCGTCGTGACCGGCGCCGATCGCATCAACGCGACACGCAACGACCCATGCGACTGGCTGCGCGACAACAGGACGATAATCTGCGAGCTGGTACCGGCGGGTCGCGGACCGGCGCCAGCGGAACCAACGGTACCGTCAGGGCCGAACGTACAGGAAAACTACGGCAAGGCCGCGCCAGCGCCGACCTACGAGGATCTGCTGAAGACGGTCTACGACGACGCGTTGTTCAGCTACTACTTCACCAGCCAGCTGACTGCCATCGACATTACGACTGGGGCCAGGACCCCAATCGGCAAGCCGGCAATCTACGGCAACATGACGCCATCGCCCAGCGGTCAGTACCTGCTCGTCACCGCGATCAAGAAGCCGTTCTCGCACACGGTGCCAATCAATGGTTTCCCCCAGGACGTGGAGATCCTGACCCGGGCCGGCGAGGTGGCGAAGACCATCGCCGACCTGCCGTCGCGTGAAGGGACGCCGCTCACCGGGGTCGAGCCGGGACCGCGCTCGTATCAGTGGCGCGCCGATCAGCCGGCGACGATTCTGTGGGTCGAAGCACTCGACGGCGGCGATCTGAAAAACAAGGTGCCCTTCCGCGATCAGGTTGTCTCACTCATCGCGCCGTTCTCGGGACAGACGACCGAAGTGGCGAAAACCGAATGGCGCTATGGCAGCATCGCATACACGGACACCGGCATTGCTCTCTTGAACGAGAACGATCGCGCGTCGCGTCACACGCGCGCGTGGATCCTCGAACCGAACGCCCCGCCGAAAATGGCGTGGGACCGCAAGGAAGACGCGGCCTACGACGATCCGGGTCGTCCTGTTCGCCGCGCCAACGCTGGCAGCGGCAACGGCGGCGGGCGTGGCGGTGGCGGCGGCGCCATCATCCAGAACGGCGACTACATTTACTTCACTGGGGAAGGCGCGTCGAAGGACGGCGATCGACCGTTTCTCAACCGGCTGAATATCAAGACGCTCAAGACCGACACTGTCTTCCGCTCCTCCTCTGAATCGCTGGAGTCGTTCGTCGCGCCGCTCAACGACGAAATGACGAAGTTCGTGACCCGGTACGAGACCCAGAAAGAGGCGCCCAACTACTTCACGCGCGACGCCGGCAGCGACGCGAAGCGCGCCATCACCCAATTCCACGATCCACAGCCCGGGGTGCGCGGCATCCTTCGGCAATACGTCACCTACAAACGCGCCGACGGCGTGACGTTGTCGGGCACGCTCTACCTGCCGCCGGGCTACAAGCAGGGTACCAAGGTCCCGGTGATCATGTGGGCGTACCCGCGCGAGTTCGGCGATGCCGATTCGGCCAGCCAGGTCACCGGGTCGCCGAATTCATTCACTGTGATTCGCGGCTCGTCGCACCTGTTCCTGTTGCTGTCGGGCTACGCGATTTTCGATAACCCGACGATGCCGATCATCGGACCGGGCGAAACCGCCAACGACACCTACGTCGAGCAGCTGGTATCCAGCGCGCAGGCCGCGGTGGACAAGGTGGTCGAGATGGGCGTCACCGACCGCGATCACATCGGCGTCGGCGGTCACAGCTACGGCGGTTTCATGACCGCGAATCTGCTCGCGCATTCTCGGCTGTTCCGTGCCGGCTTCGCGGAAAGTGGCGCCTACAATCGCTCGCTGACGCCGTTCGGCTTTCAGAGTGAGCGCCGGACGTTCTGGGACGTTCCCGATCTCTACGCGCGGATGTCGCCGTTCTGGTATGCGGACCACATCAAGGATCCGATCCTGTTGATGCACGGCGAGCAGGACGACAACACCGGCACGTTTCCGATCAACTCAGAGCGTCTGTTCGCGGCGCTGAAGGGATTCGGGGCGACCGTCCGCCTGGTGATGCTACCGGACGAGGCGCACGGCTACGCCGCGCGCGAGACGCTGCTGCACGTGCTCGCCGAGCGGCTGAACTGGTTTGACAAGTACGTCAAGAACGCGCCGCCGAAGACTACGAGTACTGCCGCGCAGCAATAGTCGACGTTCGCGAAAGCCTTCTAAACGGGGCGGAAGATTAGGAAGATCGGACCAAGCCCGGAATCTGGTCGAATCCGGCGTCGAAACTCATGATTCGCGTCACACCCCGCTGCTGCATGGCGGCGACGTGGATCGCATCACGCGCGGAAAGGCGCTCGTAGGCGAGCACCAGCGACTTGGCGTGTTCGACCGCGGCCAAGTCGATCGCAAACACATCGTCCACGATCGCGGACATGGCGTCGAAGGCGTCCTGAATGGCGTTCCTGCGACTGATTGCCGTGTAGCGGTGAAGGATCTCCTGTAGAACCTCCACATCGGTGACCAGGCGTTCGCCGGCTGATGCCGCCTGTTCCAGCAGGCGAGCTGCATCCTGCTTGTGCGGGTGTGGCGCACCCACCAGATACATCGGAATGTTCGCGTCGATGAAGATCACGACTGGGCGGAATCGAGGTAGCCGCGCTCGATTTCCGCGTTCATCTGATCGATGTCAGCGGTGGGATGGGCGTGCCGCATCGCGGAGCGGATGGCCGCGATCTTGACCGCAGTCTCCTTCGAGGAGCGTTCCTGGCGCGCGGTGCGGAGCGCCTGACGAACCCATTCGGCCAGCGTCATCCGTTGACTGCGGGCGGTCCGGCGGATTTCCTTCCACTCAGCCTCGTCGAACAGCACCTGGAGCCGCTTACTCATCGAATGAGTGTAATTGACTCATCATGATGAGTCAATTGTCAGAGCCGCGACGAGATGAGACGCAGAATGAACCACCGAGACTCTGAGACACAGCGCACACTTTTTTCAATGTTCTTAAGTGAAGGCGAGTGATCTCGGTGCCTCGGTTTCCCCTGTGGTTTAGATGCAGCGACTCGGCAAAGACACGGAGTGCCGTCAGGAGACGGAGAATGAACCACAGAGGCTCTGAGACACAGAGAGCACACTTTTCAAATGTTCTTAAGTGAAGGGAATGATCTCGGTGCCGCTGTGGTTTAGACCCAGCGACTCCGCAAAGACACGGAGCGCCGTCAGGAGCGCAGAATGAACCGCGAGACTCTGAGACACGGAGCACACTTTATGGTCATGAACTCCCTGGTTTTCGTGTCTCCTGGAGAGACCGGAACTACTTGCCCGGACGCAGATCCTGCGAGAAGCCGACCGCGTTCATGTCGCGGAACACCGGCGTGTTCGGCGGCAGCAGCGCCGGGTTGTTGAAGTTGATGTCGAACGCGTAGTTTCTCGTCGGCGCGCCGTACACCGTGTTGCAGCACTTGAAGGTCCCCACCGCCTGCCGGCTATAGAAGAAGGTCGCGGTCGCGCCCATGTAGTTGACCTGCTGATCGCCGTTCTCCAGGTAGCGCAGAAAGTTGTGGGCGCCGCCGTCGGTGCCGAAGTCGCTCGGCGCGCCCGTGTAGTTGATCCATGGGAACGAAGCGTTCTTGCCACCGATAATCGCCAGGCGGAACCAGGTCTGTGATCCACGTTGCCGGCTGCCCACAGCATATGGATTCGCGTACGAGTTGTAGTCGGTCCAGCCGTTCGACAGCAGCGTTACAGCATCAGCAATGACCGCGGTCGCGGCATCCGCGCCATTGAAATTGCTGGCGCCGGCATTGGAAGAGTTCCAGTCGCCCTGAACGTAAACAGGATTTTCAGCAACGACGGTCAGGCCGGTTACGCCGAGGCCAACGATGTTGTTGCCGTTGATCAGCTTCAGCGCGTGCCGGAAGAAGATCGATCGGTTCACCATCGCAAAACCCGGACTCGCCAGCTGGAACGGTGGACTCAGCGTTGCACCGGTGTCGAGCGGTGAGACGGCGCCAGGAGGCGCCGCGTTGTAGGCGCCGTTGTAGCTCGGATGACCGCCATAGGTTTCGAGCGTGCCATTGGCGTTTACGTCCTCGCCGGCATCCAGGATGTTGTTCGGCGTGCCGCTGGCGGCGTTGTTCGGGTTGACGACGTCTTCGAAACCGAACTCGCCGGTTTCCGCGCTTGCCGCATTGCGGTTGTTGCGCCGGTCGGAGAAGTAGACCGTGAAGCCGCCGGTGTCCTTCTTGCTGTTGGCTCCAGTACCGGCGGTGTACGGTGCGGTCGTGGTGAACCACTTCGCGAGATTCTGCACGTCGATGGCGATGTAGTAAATCACTCCGTTGATGTAGATCTGTCCGTTGGCCGGCGCGGTATCGCGCAGCAGACCCTCGCGCGCGTCGAACAGCGAGTTGGGCCAGTAATCCGACGCGTTGGTGCTGCCGGCGTAGTTGCAGCCGCCGCCATTGGGCGGGGTCAAGGCATCGACACCGCCGTTGTCACGCAGGCGCTGGATCCGGAGGATCGCGGCGGGCGTCGGATCGGCGCAAATCGATCCGGTCTGGTTCTTCGCGGCGATTCCGTAGCTCAGGATTTCTGCGGTGACGTCGAACCAGACGCCGTTGGGATCCTGGCGTTCGATCTTGATGAACCCGCCGATCGTCGCGGTCTGCGCCGCGGAGAGGGCGTCGGTGTACAGCACCGTGTTGCTGGCAATCGCCGGCAGACTGGCCGCACCGTTCGACGCGGCGCATCCGGTGAGCGTGGTTGCGGTGTATCCCAGGCACTGGACCAGGATCTGATTGGCCGCGCCGGTCGGCGTCAGGAAGAACCACGTCTGCGCAAATCCCGTAGTCTTGTTCACAGTGATCGTCGTGCTGTTGTTGTTCCAGGTCGCCGTGGTGTTGGCGGTCGGGGTCGTGAAGTTGACCTGCGCTGCGACCGTCACGACCAGCGGTGAAGCCCAGGCACCTGTGCTCCAGGCAGCGCCGGTTGCCGGATTGACGCATCCGGTAAACGTCGTCGTGGTCATGGCGGTGCAATTGACGGTTCGCGTGACGCCGCCGTTGGTGATCGACAAGGTCGGCGCCTGGAACGATGCGGGGAGACCGCTCACGTTGAGCGATGTCCATCCCGCCGCAGTCGAACCGTTCGTCTTGAATGTCGCCGGCAGCGCACCTGGCGTTCTGGCGATCGGCGCGGCAACGCCGGCCGGAACCGTCACTGGCGGCGCGGTGATCGCGGCGGGCGGCGTCGTATTCCAGTTCGAGTCGGCGGCGGTGGTGCCGAGTGAGATTGGCTGGGTGCCGGTCACGGTCGGCAGACCGGTGATGTCCGCCGCGGTATCGGACAGCAGAATCCTGAGGCTCGCCTTGCTGAACAGCCGCTCGTTGTAAAGCACTGGGTTGGTCACGTTCTCGCCAACCGGCGGACGGCGAATCAGGTCGGGATTGGATCCACCGACCGTCAGCAGCGGCAGGTTCAGCGCCTTGGCGCCGGTGCGGCCGTTGCGAATCCAGCTGTTGTAGGCGCTCAGCGACACGTTCTGCCAGATCGGGTCGTTCAGCGCCGAACCGACGCCGTCAACGACGCTGCCTTCGGTGCGATCGAGGTTGCGGAAGGAGGTGGAACTCGACGCCATACTCACCGTGGCGGTGTGCGTGGACGGGCCGGTGTCAATCGACACGCCGTTCTGCATGTCCTGCCGGATGATTTCCTTGACCGCGGTCACCTTGCCGGACAGCGTCAGCGTGCCGCCGCCCTGCGCAAGAAAGAGGTTGCCGTTGGTATGCACCCGGCCGCCGAAACTGAAGTCCGAGCCGGCGAAGAACGACAGATCGACGTCCGAGAATGTGCCGAACTGGAAGACCGGAATCGCCGACGCTTCGATGGTGCGCGATAGGTGCACTTCACCACCGGTGCTGGTCCTGGCGGTGACGTCGATCTGATACGGCGTCTGCAGCGCAGTCAGCCCTGCGTACGGTCCGACGAGAATGGTGTTCGATGCAATGTTGGTCGGGTTGCCGTTGGCATCCGCGCAGAAGGTGAGGTTGTAGCCGTTGGCGCCGATCGTCTTCGGCGGCCAGGTCGGGCAGCTATTCAATGAACTGCCGGGCAGCGGTTCCGGCGTCGCGACACTGGTGTAGGTGACGCCGGTAATCGTCGGCACGCTCGCCGTCGCGACCAGAGCCGCGACCTGCACGCCGGTGGGCGCCACGTTCGAAAGGAAGGTGTTGCCCAGATCGGTCGTCAGCTTTTCGACCCCGCCGCTGGCGGCATAAAACGCCTGGCCGCGGTCGCGGTCGATGAAGCGAAAGCGCTGATCGCTGACCACCATCGTCGTGAAGCCGACGAGCAGTGCCGAAATCAGCATGAGCACGAGCAGCGTCGTGATCATGGCGATGCCGCGTTCATTCGAAATGCGCATGGCGTGTCTTTCCGTCCTCTTACTGAATGTCGCCGGTGGTCTTGTACTTGTCGACACTGGCCAGGCTGCGCACATCCACCGCGGTGGAGATGTGGTTGCGCACGAAGTCCTGGGTCGGCTTGGAAATCTGCTCAGAACGAACACCGACGTGAACGTTCACCTTCCGAATCTGATTCGAGTTGTAGGTGATCGCCGGGGTTCTGCTGTTGTCGGTCCACGGCAGCGACGGCACCGCCGACGGGTTGACGGCCCCGTCCACCAGGTCGTAGGTCAAATCGAGGTCCTCGACGACGCCGGCGAGTGCGGTCGACGGAAACATGTTGACCTGGCGCGTCAGTCGCGGTGTGCCCGGGGTCGTGGTGTTGTCGACGTAGTAGGTGATCATCATCGCCCGGAACAGCGTCACCGGTGTGGCGAAGCAGGTTTGGGTGGATGGAGCCACCGCGGCCGGACAGGCACCGGTCGTGCTCATACCCCCAACCGTTCCCATCGGCCAGTTGGGCGGATTGCAGCCCTGGTTGAAATGGAACGGGTCGTTGGCGTTGTCCTGGAAGCTGATGGAGCTCGTACCAACCGCTGTCACCGTCAGCAACGCGTTGGTCTGCCCCTTTACCAGCACGAGATCGCCGATTTGCAGCGGCTGGGTATCGGCGACGCTGTCTTTCACCAGCCACGGAGAGTTCGGGTCGAGCGTGATCGACCGGCCGTCTGCGGCGATCGTCCCTTCGATCTTGGTATTCCTCGATACCGTCGGCTGCGCGTTGATCGACGGCGTGAATTCGTCCACCGTCATGATCGTGACCACGTCGGTCGGTGAGCCTTTGATGCTCGGCCCGAGCTGGTAGCCAGTGGTGATGCTCGGCAGGTTCAGGGTCGACTGAACGGCGGCGCCGGTTTCGTCTGTGTCTACCTGCACGGTGTTGAAAAAGCCGGCGGTCGGTCCGGGGCGAACGAACCGCTGCGCGCCGGCGCAGGTCGGCAGGGCGACGCCCTCGGCGCCGAACACACGCCCGGCCATCATCAAATCGCGAATCAGCAGGTTGGTGCCGGCCCGCAGGTTCTGGGTCGAGTCGCCGAGCTGCGCCGCGGTGTCGTTGATCTGGACTGCGTTCTTGAACGTGGTCAATACCGCACCGATGACCAGCAACAGGATGCTGGTCGCGACCAGCAGCTCGGTAATCGTGAAGCCCTCGTCCCGGGAGATCTTGAGCACGGAAGTCCTTATGAGTAAGACGAGATGAACGACGTCAGGGTGTAGCTGCGCTTGGTGCCGCCGTTCTGAAACGTAACGGTGACCACGATCGACCGGAGCTCGCCGTTCTCGTTCGCCACGTCACGAATCATGATTTCCCGCGTGTAGCCGCCGAGCGTAATCACCTGATCGTCGCCGGTGCCGATGATCTGGTCGGGACCAGGCAACGTGACGGTTTCAACGGGGCCGTCGTCCGCGGTGTTGACGAGACCGTCGCTGCCGGGGGTTGTCAGCGGCTGCGGACCGTCGATGAAGATGCCGCCGTCACCGGCGGCGCCGTTGACGTTCCGAATCTGCGACCACGACAGCTTGTGGGAGTCGCGCGCGCTGAACACCGCTTCGATCGCCTGCGTCGCCTTCTGCGTCATCACGACGTCAGCAGGCGAGCTGTTCAGGTTGGCCATGCCGGCGGTCAGGACGCCGGCCGCGCCGATGACGCCGGTCGCCAGGACGCCGAGCGCGATCACCGTCTCGGCGAGGGAGAAGCCTTTTGAAGAAGACAGCTGCATAGTTACACCGGTTTCCAGTAGCCAGGGGCGGTTCCACTGCCATCGAACTTATAGCCGCGGACGCGTCCGGTCGAGCCTTGTATCGTGATCGCGCGTGCAGACAGCACGTTGTTCGACGAATGACCGACAACGAAAACCTGATTCGGCATCGCGACGAAAATCGTCCCGTTGAGAATCGCTCCGTCCTGATTGACGAACGTCCCGTCCGGCCTGAACTTCACTTCGAGGGGAGTTCCGGTCGCGGTGGGAAAGCAGATCGCCGAGACGGACAGGCAGAACGCATCGGGCGTGTCGGCCAGATTGGTCACGGTGGTGACCTGCAGACCGCCCTCCATCGGGATCGCCGAAAGCGTCGTCAGCGTCGGGCCCGGCACTTCCTCACGCAGGATCGACACGGTATTGCCGTTGGTGAACGTCACGCGCATGTTTTTCCGCTGCGTGATCGCCAGCTCGCGGGCGGTGTTGAGCTGCGACAGGACGACGCGCATCGCACCGTCGCCGAGTGCCCCCGGGCGCGAGCCGCCGATGCTGACAACCGCCATGCTCCCCAGCACGCCGAGGATGCCGACGGTGAACATCATCTCGATCAGGCTGTAGCCCGCGTCGCTCGGGCGGCGCCTGTGAACTCTGGTCATCGCCCGGGTAAGCGCAAATGGCAAGCCGACACGGTCAAGGGCACTTAACCGTTGCCTTGAAAGGGCTTTACGGGTGAATTTGTGAGACTTTTCAGGGCGTATCTAAAACGTCTGAATGTTCCGAATCGGAACGCGGAGCGACGAAACTGATAGTCATGCCGACGGCGACGACCACCGCGGCGCCGATCACGTTGTGCCAGAGAAAGGCAATCCAGGGCAGCGTGAACGCGACCGTCAGGACGACGACCATTCCGGAAATCAGGCCCCAGAATGCACCGGCGGCGGTGGCGCGCCTGGTCAGGATCGCCAGGATGAACACGCCGAGAAGCGATCCGTAAAAGAACGAGCCGTACCGGTTCACGACCTCGATGAGCGAACCCTGGTTGGCGGCGTACATCGCCACGATGCACGCGAACAGTCCCCAGAACGACGTCGCCAGCTTCGACGCCAGCAGGTAGTGCGAGTCGGACGCGTCGGTCACGAAATGACGGCGATAGAAGTCGATGATCGTCGCGGTCGCGAGCGAGTTCAGCTCGCCGCCGCTCGCCGACATCGCCGCTGCGAAGATCGCCGCAATCATCAACCCGACCAGACCGATCGGCAAGTGCGTGGTGATGAAGGTCGGGAACACGTAGTTGACGTCGTTGTACCGGTCGTCTCCAGTCGCCTGCCGCACCACACCCGCGGCTTGTGCACGAATGTCCCTGACCCGCGCCTCGCTTGCGAGAAACGCGGCGCGGTCGTCTCGGGTCGCCGCGTCGCGCCGCGTCGCGATTTCCTGATCGAACGACTGCTGCAGCGCCGCGTACTGCGCACCCTGCGGTCCGGCGGCAATCTCCGCGTCGTGGACCCGGTTGAAGAGCATCGGCGGAGCCTGGAACAGATAGAACACGAACACCAGGACGCCGGCGACGAGAATCAGCAGCTGCAGCGGAATCTTCACGTACGCCGTCAGCATCAGCGACTGGCGTGCTTCATCGATCGACTTGGCGCTCAGGTAGCGCTGCACCTGGCTCTGATCGCAGCCGAAATACGAAAGCATCAGGAACAAACCGCCGATCATCCCTGACCAGAACGTATAGGTCTCGGTCAGGTTGAAGCGGAAATCAATCGCCTGCAGCCGCCCGGTGGCGCCGGCGAGGTGAATCGCCTGTCCCAGGCTGAGGTGCTGCGCGATGCCATACAGAAGAATCACCACCGCCGCGCTCATACCGAAGACGACGATGAACATCTGCTTGACGTCGGTCCACGCGACTGCCTGTACGCCGCCAATCGTGGTGTAGGCGATCATCGGCACGCAGATCGCCAGCACGGTCACCGGCAGCGTCCACCCGAGGATGGTGGACATCACCACCGCCGGCGCGGCCAGCGTCACGCCGAGCGACATCGCCCGTCCGACCAGGAACAGGAAAGACGCCAGCGATCGCGTGCGCGCGTCGAACCGCTGCTCGAGATACTCGTAGGCGGTATAGACCCGGGCGCGGGTGAAAAACGGCACCACGGTCAACGACAGGATGACCATCGCCAGCGGCAGGCCGATATAATTCTGGATGAAGCGGAGGCCGGTCGAATACGCCAGTCCCGTCGTCGCCACGATCGTGACGGCGCTCATCTGCGTCGCCATCACCGACAGCCCGACCGCCCACCACGGCAGCGATCGACTCGCCAGCAGGTAGCCTTCAATCTGATCGGTGTGCTTCGAGCGGCGCAGTCCGTCGACGATGATCCAGCCTACGTAGGCGACGACGACGAACCAGTCAAAAGGGCGCATGGACTCAGCGGGCGAGCGAGAGCCCGCTCACGAAAACATCCGGCCGAAAACCCAGAGCGCCACCACGATGATGGCCTCGAGCACCAGCACCTGGATGTAGGTCGAGGTCATCGGCGTGTCGCGTTCGACGCTCACAGTGCCGCACTCCTCGCCGCGAGCGAACGTTCGGCCTGTCCCAGCGAGTCGGTCGCCTCGTTCCACCATCGCTCGTCGGCGGCGAGCTGCTGAATGGAGACGCCAGCCGCGCGCGCGGTTTCTTCCGGAGCCGGACCGCCAAGAGTCCGGCGGACGTCAACGAAGTAACGGGGACTGAGAATCTTCGTCAGCGCCTGTTCGGAGTATCCAAGCGGTGTGCCGAGCACATGAACGGCCGCCGCGTCGAGTTGCTCCGACATCGCCCGGCCCGGCGCGGACTCGCAGCCCTGAATCAGGCGCGCGGCGATCGTATGCGCGGCCTTGAACGGCAGCCCGTGATCGCGCACCAGCGTATCCGCCAGCTCCGTCAACGTCGTCCAGCCGCCGCCGGCGCATCCTTCGAGTTTGGCAGCGTCGAACCGGGCGGTGGTCATGGTGGCGGCCACCAGGTTCACGGCGCGGGTGGCGTCTCGAAACATCGCGAAGACCAGCGGCTGCAAGTCGTCCTCGGTATCGACGATGTCGCCGAATGGAGTGTTGTGCGCGCAGAGCACGATCGCCTGCGCCTGGCCGAGCGCCTTGCTGCCGATGGCGCGCGCGTGTTCGATCGCGACCGGGTTTCGCTTCTGCGGCATGATGCTGCTGCCTTGGACGAAACCCTCGCCGAAGCGCACGTAGCCGACCTCGCAGGTTGACCACAACAGCAGGTCCTGGACGAAGCGGCCGTGGCCGGTCAGCAGAACTGCGGTCGCCGAGGTGCTCTCGAGCAGGTAGTCCACCGTCGCGATGCTGCCGTAGGTGTTGCCGGTTGGACCGCTGAAGCCGAGCAGCTCCGACGTCAGCTGGCGGTCGATTGGGAATCCGGTGCCGGTGATCGCGCACGCGCCTAGTGGGTTCCGGTTCGTGCTCTCGTAGGCGTGCCTGAGGCGGGTGGCATCGCGCTCGAGCTGCTCGACGACGGCAAGCAGGTAGTGAGCGACCGTCGACGGCTGGGCGCGCTGCGTGTGCGTATGCAGGGCCAGAATGGTGTGACGATGCTGTTCGACGAGATCGAGCAGCGAGCGGCGTAGTGCAAACGTGGCGGTCAGGAGACCGAGCACGAACTCGCGCTGGCGCATCCGGTACATCGTCATGTCAATGTCGTTGCGCGAGCGGGCGGTGTGCAGCCGGCCGGCGACTTCCTCACCGCAGCCCTGAATGATCAGGCGATCGATGTAGAAGAAGAGATCTTCATAGGTGCCGTCGTATTTGACCGACTGCACCTCGTCCTGAGAGATGCCGTCCAGCGCGACTCGCAGCGCGTGCGCGTCGGCACCTGACACGATTCCCTGCGCCTGGAGCATTACGAGGTGGGCGTAGTGGATCGCCATCAGCGGCGACAGCAGCAGCTGTTTGGCGTCCTCGAAGTTCTCGTTCAGGACATAGGTGACATATTCGGGCGCGAAGCGCATTTATGGAAAGTATATCCGCAGGCCTATACTCGGCGAATGAAGTACGCGATCCTCGCGGCCACACTCGGCGTCAGCGTTTTGAGCGCGCAATCGGGACCAAACGACGCGCGCGCACGCGAAATCTTCAAGCAGCTGATCGAAATCAACACCACCGACACGCCGGCGGGCAACGTGACGACCGCCGCCGAAGCCGTGGCGGCGCGGTTGAAGGCGGCCGGGTTCCCGGCGGCTGACGTCCAGGTGCTCGGA
>DASXGC010000396.1:0-6072 GCA_036489235.1 Vicinamibacterales bacterium | reverse complement strand
ACGCGATCGTGGGACGGCGCGCGTGTTCAGAAAAGGCGAGCCTGTGCCGCCGCTTCCGGCGGTCTCCTCGACCGTGCTCGACAGGATAAAAAAACGGGGTGTGGTCCGGGTCGGCTATTTCGAGGACAGCCTGCCGTTCGTGTTCTTCAACCGCCATGACGAACTGGTCGGGCTGGATGTCGAGATGGCCTTGCAGCTCGCGCTCGACCTCGGCGTCACCGCGGAACTGGTGCCGATTGACCGTGACATTCTCGATTCAGGCCTCGATCCCACCGCCTGCGACCTCGTCATGTCCGGCGCCGCGGTCACGGCCGACCGCGCGACCCACGTCCAGTTCTCGACGCCTTATCTGCACGAGACCGTGGCGTTCATCGTGCCCGATCATCTCGCCGCCGCGTTTTCAGATTGGTCGAGCGTTCGGGCGATGGGCCGGCTGCGGATCGGCGTGCCGAAGGGGCCGTACTTCACGCGCAGGGTGCGCGAGGAGTTACCTGACGCGGACATCGTCCCGATCGAGCAGATGGAGGACATGTTCGTGCCGCGCAATCCGCCGTTGGACGCATTCATCGCGACCGCGGAGCGCGGCTCGGCTTACACCCTGCTTCACCCTGAATACTCGGTCGCGGTGCCGAAGCCTCCGCCGATGCAGGTGCCGCTGGCTTACGTCATCGCCGGGCGCGACCCGTCGATGCTGTCGATGATCAATACCTGGATCGAACTGAAACGCTCTGACGGCACCATCGACGAACTCTTCAAGTACTGGATTCTTGGCGAGAACAGCAACGAGTCGCGGTCGCCGCGGTGGTCAATCGGCCACGACGTGTTGCACTGGTGGTGACGGCCGCAGCGCCGGCAGAGCCCGTCGCGCCGACTTCGACCGCTGGCCCCACCAGACTCGCAGGCGATCCAGATAGAGATAGACGACCGGCGTAGTGAACAGCGTCAGCAGCTGGCTGAAGACCAGTCCGCCGACGATGGCGATGCCGAGCGGACGGCGCATTTCCGCGCCCATGCCGAATCCGATCGCGAGCGGCAGCCCGCCGAGCAGCGCCGCCATCGTGGTCATGGTGATCGGCCTGAAGCGCAACAGGCACGCTTCGTAGATCGCCTCCTCCGGGGTCTTGCCGTGGTTCCGTTCGGCCTCGAGCGCGAAGTCGATCATCATGATCGCGTTTTTCTTCACGATCCCGACCAGCAGGATGATGCCGATCAGCGCAATCACCGAGAGGTCGGTCTTGAACAGGATCAGCGCCACCAGCGCGCCAACCCCGGCAGACGGCAGCGTCGAGAGAATCGTAATCGGGTGGATGTAGCTCTCGTACAACACACCGAGCACGATGTAGACGGTGATCAGCGCCGCCGCGATCAGCAGCGGCTCGCTGGCCAGAGAGTCCTGATACGCCTGAGCCGTGCCGGCGAAGTTGCCGCGAATGCCCTGCGGCAAACCGATTTCGCGCTCCGCCGATTGAATCGCGTTCACCGCATCGCCGAGTGCGACGCCGAGCGGAAGGTTGAACGAGATTGTGACGGCGGGAAACTGCCCCTGATGGTTGACCTGCAGGGGAGTCGTCTTCGACTCGTAGTGCGTGAACGCGCTCAGCGGCACCTCGGCGCCCTTGGTGCCGCGCACAAAGATGTATTTCAGGCTGTCGGGATTCTGCCAGAACTGCGGGTTGACCTCGAGCACCACGTGATACTGATTGAGCGGCGTAAACATGGTCGAGACGAAGCGTTGACCGAACGCGTCGTAGAGCGTGTCGTCGATGTTTTGCGACGAAATGCCGAGGCGCGACGCGGTTCGACGGTCGATCGCCAGCGATGCCTGCCGCCCTTGCGTCTGCTGGTCGCTGTTGACGTCGACGAGCTGCGGCAGCGTTTTCAGCTTGGCGAACGTGCGCGGCGCCCATTCGTTGAGCATCTCGGTTGAATCACCGGAAAGCGTGTACTGATACATCGCGCTCGACCGGCGGCCGCCGACGCGGAGGTCCTGGTCGGCCTGGAAGTAGAGTGTCGCGCCAGGCAGCCCCGCGAGCTTGCCGCGCAGCCGCGCCATCACCTGGTCCACCGACAGCCGGCGCTCGCTCAGGTCCTTCAAGTTGACGTTGACGCGCGCGGTGTTGACGGCCGATCCGCCGCCGAGGCCGCCGCCGCCGGCGTAGGCCACCACGCCATCGACCGCCGGATCCTGCCTTACGATGTCCGCGAACTGGACCACTCGCCGCTGCATCGCCTGAAACGACGTGTCCTGGTCGGCGATCAGCGTGCCGTTGAGCCGGCCGACGTCCTGCTGCGGAAAGAACCCTTTCGGGATGACGACATAGAGATAGATCGTCGCGATCATCGTCACCACGGCGGCGGCGAGCGTCAGCGGCTGGTGTCGCAGCACCCAGCGCAGCACGGCAGCGTAGCGCGCCAGAATCCAGTCGAAGGCGCGCTCGCTGGCGCGATAGATGCGGCCGTGGCGCTCCTGGTCGTGCGACTTCAGCAGCAGCGCGCACATCATCGGCGTCGTGGTCAGCGACACCAGCATCGAGACGAAGATCGCAGCCGACAGCGTCACCGCGAACTCGCGGAACAGCCGGCCGACGATGCCGCCCATCAACAGGATCGGGATGAACACCGCGACCAGCGAGATGCTGATCGACACCACCGTGAATCCGATCTCCCTGGCGCCGACGAGTGCCGCCTCGAGCGGCGTGGCGCCGCGCTCGAGATGCCGGGTGATGTTCTCGATCACGACGATGGCGTCGTCCACGACGAAACCGGTGGCGATCGTGAGCGCCATCAACGAGAGGTTGTCGACGCTGTAGCCGATCAGGTACATGATGCCGCAGGTGCCGAGCAGGGAAATCGGCACCGCGACGCTCGGGATCAGTGTCGACCGCACGCTGCGCAGGAACACGAAGACGACCAGGATGACGAGCACGATCGAGATCATCATCGTCAGTTCCACGTCGCGGACCGAGCCGCGAATCGTGGTGGTGCGGTCCTGGACGATCGACAGGCTGATGCTCGGTGGAATCGACGCACGCAGCGTCGGCAACAGCGCCTTGATTTCGTCGACGGTGTTGATGATGTTGGCGCCCGGCTGGCGGAAGATGATCAGCAGCACCGCCGGCTTGCCGTTGGCGTAGCCGACGTTGCGCACGTCCTCGACCGAGTCGGAGATCGTCGCGACGTCCGAGAGGTTCAGCGTGCCGCCGTTGCGATAGCTGAGGATCAGCGAACGGTACGGGTCGGCCTTGAACAACTGGTCGCTGGTGTTCAGCGCCCAGGTCCGCGTCGGCCCGACCATGAATCCTTTGGGCTCGTTGACGTTGGCGGTGGCGAGCAGCGTCCGCACGTCCTCCAGGCCCAGCCCGTAGCCGTTCAGCGCGGTAGGGTTGACCTCGATGCGGACGGCCGGGAGGGCGCCGCCGCCGACATAGACCTGGCCGACGCCGGAGATCTGGGCGATTTTCTGCTGCAGGATGGACGATGCCAGGTCGTACATCTGCGGCGTGCGCACGACGTCGGAGGTCATCGCCAGCTGCAGAATCGGCGCGTCGGCCGGATTGACCTTGCGATACGACGGATTGCTCGGCAGGTTCGGCGGCAGCTGCCCGCGCGCGGCGTTGATCGAGGCGAGGACATCGCGTCCCGCGGCGTCGATGTTGCGGTTCAAATCGAACTGCAGCGTGATCGCAGTCGACCCCAACTGACTCGCCGACGTCATCTCGGTGATCCCGGCGATGCGCCCGAACTGCCGCTCGAGCGGTGTCGCGACCGACGAGGCCATGGTGTCGGGGCTTGCGCCCGGCAGCGCGGTGCTGACCTGAATCGTCGGGAAGTCCACCTGCGGCAGCGGCGATACCGGCAGCACGAGATAGCCGATCGCGCCGGCGAGGCCGACCGCGATGGTCAGCAGTGTCGTGCCGATCGGCCGCGCGATGAACGGTGCTGAGAGGCTCACACGCCTTCCGATCCCTCGAGCTGCGCGTGTACGGGCATTGCCGGCACTTCGTCGATCACTGCGACCGGCATCTCGGCGATCGGCTGTCTCGCGAATCGCCGCGCCAGGCGGTCGAAGGCCAGATAAATGACCGGCGTCGTATACAACGTCAGCATCTGACTGAAGATCAGGCCGCCCACGATGGCGATACCGAGCGGCCGGCGGAGCTCGGAGCCGGTGCCGCTGCCGAGCGCCAGCGGCACGCCGCCGAGCAGCGCCGCCATGGTGGTCATCAGAATCGGGCGAAAGCGCAGCAGCGCCGCCTGGAAGATCGCCTCGCGCGGGGCCTGGTGCTCATGACGCTCGGCTTCGAGCGCGAAGTCGATCATCATGATCGCGTTTTTTTCGACGATGCCGATCAGCAGGATGATGCCGATCAACGCGATGACGCTGAAATCGGTGTGGCAGATCATCAACGCCAGCAGCGCGCCGACGCCGGCTGACGGCAGCGTCGAGAGAATCGTGATCGGATGGATGTAGCTCTCGTACAGCACGCCGAGCACGAGGTAGACCGTGATGACTGCCGCAAGGATGAGAATCGGCTCGTTCGCCAGCGAGGCCCGGAACGCCTGCGCCGTGCCCTGGAAGCTCCCCTGTACGCTCGCCGGCATGCCGACATCCCGCTTCACCGCTTCGATGGCGTCGACCGCATCGCCGAGAGAAGCGCCCGGCGCCAGGTTGAACGAGGCGGTCACCACTGGAAATTGACCCTGGTGGTTGACCGACAGCGGCGCAGTGGTGGTCTCGACGTGGGTGAAGGCGCTCAGCGGCACCGGGCCGCCCGAAGCGGATCGCACGAACACGTCCTTGAGCCGGTTGGGATTGTCCTGGAACGCCGGATCGATCTCGAGCACCACGCGATACTGGTTCAGCTGCGTGAACATGATCGAAATCTGGCGCTGGCCGAACGCGTCGTAGAGCGTGTCGTCGAGCATCTGCGGCGTGATCCCGAGCCGCGACGCCGTCTTGCGGTCGATGTCGAGTCGGGTCTGCAAGCCGAGGATTTGCTGGTCGCTGGCCACGTCGCGCAGCATCGGCAGTGCCTGCAGCCGTGCCAGGAAGCGCGGCACCCACAGTGCGAGCTCGCCGGCGTCGGCGTCTTCCAGGCTGTACTGGAACTCGGTCCGGCTGACGCGATCTTCGACCGACAGATCCTGCACCGGCTGCATGAACAGGGTGACGCCTTCGACCGCCGCCAGCTTCGGCTGCAGCCGCCGGATCACCTCGTCGGCGGCGACGCCGCGCTGCTCGAGCGGCTTCAGGTTGATTTGAATGCGTCCGCTGTTGATGGTCGTGTTGGTGCCGTCGATACCAATGAAGGAAGACAGGCTCTCGACCGCGGGATCCTGCCCGATCACGCGCGCCAGCGCGCGCTGGCGCGAGGCCATCGCCGGAAACGAGATCGTCTGCGACGCCTCGGAGATGCCCATGATGATGCCGGTGTCCTCCACCGGGAAGAAGCCCTTCGGGATCGCGAGGTAGAGCAGGATGGTCGAGGCCAGCGTCGCCGCGGCCACCACCAGCGTCGCGGTCTGATGCCGCAGCACCCACTCCAGGGTGCGGCCATAGAACGCGATGATCGCCTGGAAGCCGCGCTCCGACGCGTGATACAGGCGATTGCGATCCTCCTCGCGCTTGTGCTTCAGCAGCTTCGCGCACATCATCGGCGTCAACGTCAGCGACACCACCGCCGACACGAGAATTGTCACGCTCAGGGTGACCGCGAACTCGCGGAACAGCCGGCCGACGATGTCGCCCATGAACAGCAGTGGGATCAGCACGGCGATCAGCGAGATGGTCAGCGACAGAATGGTGAAGCCGATCTGCGCTGAGCCCTTCAGCGCCGCTTCGAGCGGGTCGTCGCCCTCCTCGATGTAGCGCATGATGTTCTCGATCATCACGATGGCGTCGTCGACCACGAAGCCGGTCGAGATGGTCAGCGCCATCAGCGACAGGTTGTCGAGGCTGTAGCCGAGCAGCGCCATCACGCCGAACGTGCCGACCAGCGACAGCGGCACCGCGATGCCCGGGATGATGGTGGCCGCCAGCGTTCGCAGGAATAGAAAGATCACCATCACGAC
>DASXGC010000300.1:0-8772 GCA_036489235.1 Vicinamibacterales bacterium | reverse complement strand
GAGAGGATCGGCTCGAGCTGCGGCAACTCGTACTCGATCTCGGTCTTGCCTTGTTTGCGGGCGATGTAGTCGTCGACCATGCCGCTGCGCAGCGGACCGGGCCGGTACAACGCGTTCAGTGCGATCAGATCGTCCAGCCGTTGCGGCTTCGACTTGCGCAAGATGTCGCGCATGCCGCTCGACTCGAACTGGAAGATGCCGTAGGTCGCGCCCTCCTGAAACACCTGATACGTTTTCTCATCGTCGAGCGGCACCGCGTCGATATCGAGATCGATGCCGGTGGTGCGCTTGATCTCGGCGATCGCATCGAAGATGAGCGTCAGGGTGCTGAGGCCGAGGAAGTCCATCTTCAGGAGACCGACCCGCTCGATCTCCTTCATCGACCACTGGGTCACGATTTCGTCGCGCGCCCCCTTGTACAAAGGCGCGTACTCGGTGATGGCCTTCGGCGCGATGACGACACCGGCGGCGTGGACCGAGGCATGCCGGGCCATGCCCTCGAGGCGCTTGGCGACGCTCAACAGTTCCTTGACCTTGGGGTCGCTGCTCTCCATGTCGCGGAGGATCTGGTTTTCCTCGAGCGCCTTGTCGAGGGTCATGTCGAGAGCCGCCGGGATCTGCTTGGCAACCTTGTCGACGTCGGCGAACGACATCTCGAGGACGCGGCCGACGTCGCGTACCACCGCCTTCGCCTTCATCGTGCCGAAGGTGATGATCTGGGCGACGTTGGCGCGGCCGTACTTCCCGGTCACATAGTCGATGACCTCGCCGCGGCGACGTTCGCAGAAATCGATGTCGATGTCAGGCAGCGATACTCGTTCGGGGTTGAGGAAGCGCTCGAAGATCAGATCGAAGTCGATCGGATCGACGTCGGTGATTCGCATGCAGTAGGCGACCAGGCTCCCGGCGGCTGATCCGCGGCCCGGTCCCACCGGAATGCCCTGCTCGCGCGCGTAGCGGATGAAATCCCACACGATCAGGAAGTACCCGGGGTACTTCATCTTCTTGATCATGTCGAGTTCGTAGGCCAGGCGCCGCTCGTACTCGTCAATCGTGTGACGCAGCGTACCGCTGGCCGCCAGCTCTTTCAGCCGCGCCAGCCGCTGCTTGAACCCGTCGCGCGCGACCTCCTCGAAGTAACTGTCGACGGTGAAGCCGATCGGCACATCGAAATCTGGCAGGAAGTTCTCACCTTCGCCGATGACGACGTTGCAGCGCTCGGCGATCCGCATCGTGTTGGCGACCGCGTCCGGGTAGTCCTTGAACACGTCAGCCATCTCGGCGGCGGTCTTCAGGAAAAACTGCTTCGCGTCATAGCGCAGCCACTTCGGGTCGTTGACGCCTTTTCCGGTGCCGATGCACAGCAGGATGTCGTGTGGGTGCGCGTCCGTATCGCGCAGGTAGTGCACATCGTTGGTGCAGACCATCGGCAACCCGAGGTCGCGGGCAATCGCCGGAATGCCGCTGTTCACGAGGCGCTGCTCTTCGATTCCGTGCCACTGCATCTCGAGAAAGAAATTGCCCGGACCGAAAATGTCCTTGTACGCGGCCGCCGCCTCGAGCGCCTTGCGATCCTGCGAGTGCGCCAGTCCCTCTGCCACTTCGCCCTTGAGGCAGCTCGACAGACCGATCAGTCCTTTCGAGTGTTCCGCGAGCAGGGCCTTGTCGATGCGCGGCTTATAGTAGAAGCCTTCGGTGTAGCCGGCCGAGACCAGCTTGATCAGGTTGTGGTAGCCCTCGAGATCCTGCGCGAGCAGCACCAGATGGTTCTGGGTGGCGCCGGGATTCCCACTTTTGTCCTGACGCGCGCCTGGCGCCACGTAGACTTCGCATCCGAGGATCGGATTCAGACCGCGCTTGCGGGCGTGATCGTGAAAGATGACCGACGAGAACATGTTGCCGTGCTCGGTGACCGCGATCGCCGGCATCTTGAGCGCAACCGCCTGGTCCAGCACTTCGTCGATGCGGCACGCGCCGTCGAGCAGCGAGAACTCGGTGTGCAGGTGAAGATGGACGAATTCAGGCACGGGTTGGTCCTTGGGGCTTGGGGCTTGGGGCTTGGTCCGTGCTTGGTCTTTGGTCCGTACTTGGTCCCTCGACCGAGGTTAGTCCCAGACCTGCGGTTAGTCCGAGATCACCGGTTCGTTCCAGATCCGCGGCGAGCCCCGGCTCCTGGGTGAGAGCCAGACCCACAGTGAGTCCAGAGTTCGTGCGAGATGGACCAAGGACCCAGGACCAAGGACGGACCAAGGACCCAGGACGGACCAAGCAGAAAGAGCTAAGCACCAAGCACCCGTTCCCCGTCCCCGTCACTCCCATTCGATCGTTGACGGCGGTTTTGACGAGATGTCGTAGACCACGCGGTTGATCCCTTTGACCTCGTTCACGATTCGCGACGAGATCGTCGCGAGCAGTTCGTGCGGCAGCCGGGCCCAGTCGGCTGTCATGCCGTCACGGCTCTCGACCGCCCGTATCGCGATGGTGTATTCGTAAGTGCGTTCGTCGCCCATGACGCCGACGCTCTGGACTGGCAGCAGCACGGCAAAGCTCTGCCACAGCCGCACGTACCAACCCGCGCGTTTGACCTCGTCCGCGACGATCGCGTCGGCGCGCCGTAGCAGCGTCAACCGCGGCTCTGTGACCTCGCCGAGAATCCGCACCGCAAGGCCCGGGCCAGGAAACGGCTGACGGATCACGAATTCTTCCTCGAGTCCGAGCTTGCGGCCGACCAGACGGACCTCGTCCTTGAACAGCTCGCGCAGCGGCTCGACCAGTTTCATGCGCATCCGCTCTGGAAGGCCACCGACGTTGTGATGGCTCTTGATCATCGACGACTGGCCGACGATCGCGATCGACTCAATCACGTCGGGATACAACGTGCCCTGTCCGAGAAAGTCGACCTGGCCCAGCTTCGCGGCTTCGGTGTCGAAGACGTCGATGAAGGTCGCACCGATCACCTTGCGCTTCTTTTCCGGGTCGGTGACGCCAGCCAGGCGCTCGAGAAACAGATTCGACGCGTCCGCAAACACCAACGGCAACTGCAGCCGCTCGAATCGCTTGCGAATTTGCGCGGCCTCGTCCAGTCGCAGCACGCCGTTGTCCACGAAGATGCACGTCAGCCGGTGCCCGATGGCGCGATGAATCAACATCGCCGCGACTGTCGAGTCGACGCCGCCGCTCAGGCCGCACACCACGCGTCCCTCGCCGACCTGCGCACGGATCCTGGCCGTCGCCTCCTCGACGAACGACGCCATGGTCCAGTCGCCGGTGCAGCCGCAGACACCGAACGCGAAATTCCTGAGAATCTCGAGGCCGCTCTCGGTGTGCACGACTTCCGGGTGGAACAGAATTGCGTACAGCGAACGCGAAGCGTCGGCCATCGCTGCAATCGGCGCGTTGGCGCTGGTCGCCACGACGGAAAAGCCGGTTGGAACGGCCGCAACAAAGTCGCCATGACTGGCCCACACGCGAATCTCGTCGGGCACGCCAGCGAACAGCGCGGCCGCGTCGATCGCGGAGGCGTCGCCCTCCCGGCGCCCGATCGTGACGCTTGCATGACCGAATTCTCGCTGGGCGGCCGGCGCGACGCGCCCGCCGAGCATGTCGGTCATCAACTGCATGCCGTAGCAGATACCCAGCACCGGCACGCCGAGGTCGTAAATCGCCGGCTCACACTTCGGTGCCCCCGTCTCCGAGACGCTCTTTGGCCCGCCGGACAGGATGATCCCGTGCGGCGCTTTGGCGCGGATGGTTTCGACCGGCGTGTCGGGCGGCCACACCTCCGAATACACCGACAATTCGCGGAGGCGTCTGGCGATCAGTTGTGTGTACTGCGAGCCGAAGTCGAGGACGATGATGGTTTGATGGATCAAGCCGGCCTGCCCTGAGCCTGTCGAGGGACCAGAAGGATAAACGCTATTATAACGGTGTGCCGGGTTCGCAGACCACCAGATGTTGTAGTGCAGTTGCCCTGATCGCGTGCTGTTCGATCGCATTCGCGGCCAAGCCGGCTCCCCCGCTTTCGCTGTTCCCCGTTCGTCCGGTCTGGACGCTGCCACTCAACAACCTCTTGACCACGCTGCCCGCTTACGACGGCCCGCGGGCATACTTCCCCATCGAAGGCGATCGGATCGCCGCGTACGACCTCATTTCCGGCGCGCTTCAATGGATCGTGTCCGCGAAACCGACGCTACCGTTGACGGCAGGTGGGGCCATGCTCTACTACGTCGCGGCCGACACGGTCACCGCGCTCCGATCGAGCGACGGTGGTATCGCCTGGGAACTGCCCTTCACCGAGCCACTGGCCACTCATCTCGTCTACGACAACGGCTGGCTCGTCGCCGCGACCACTGGCGGATCGATCATCGCGTTTCGCGCCCTCGACGGCTCGACCATTTGGCGGCACGAGGTCGGATCGAAGGCTAACGCGCCGCCGGCGCTCGCGGCCGATCATCTCTATGTGTCCACAACTGACGGCCGGATCGTCGCGCTCGACGTTGCGGACGGCGGCCAGGTATGGGAGCGGCGCCTCGGTGGAGCGCCGAACGAGATACTGGCGCTGCAGGATCGTCTCTACGCGGGATCGAAAGACAACTTCCTGTACTGCCTGATGGCCAAGGACGGCAGGATCGACTGGCGCTGGCGCACCGGTGGCGACGTGATCGGAACACCGGTGGCCGACGAGCACCGCGTCTATTTCGTCTCTGTGGACAACACCCTGCGCGCGCTCGATCGCGTCAACGGCGGGCAGCGCTGGATGCGGTCGCTGCCGCTGCGCCCGACGTGGGGACCAGTCAAGGCCGGCGGAACGTTGGTGGTGGCCTTTCAGGCACCGTCGGTGCGTGTGTTCAACCTGAGCGATGGGGTCGCCGCGGGCGAGGTCGCCGAGGGTGCGGAAGTCGCCGCGCCGCTCTATGCACTCGACGATCCACTGACCAGACTTCCCATGGTGCTGGCGATCACTCGGGACATGGCGAACGGCGCGGGAGCGACGCTGGTGACCCGAAACATCGAGCCGCTGATCTCACCGATCGGTCCGCTGCCGAATCCGGTTACGCTTGCGCCGACGCTCCCGATGGACCCAGAGTCGAAGCAATCGACGACCCGTTGACAGCTTCCGCGCGGCGTCCTGCGTAGCCCAGGTACAACGTCACGTAGGCGCCGAGCGCCGTCAATCCCAGATACTCGAATACCAGGCCGCGCAGCAGCAGCGCCAGCAGTTGCAGCGGGAACACCGCGATCCCGACCAGCGGCACGAACGCGATCAAGCCGACGCCGGACCAGGCGAGCGCGGATGTCAGCGTCGCGGCGATGACCATCGCCACCACGACGAGAAACACGCCGGCAAGTTCGCGGAATTCCGAGCGGATAAACCGGGCGGTCGATCGAGCGCCATCGAATACGCCAACCCCATCGACGGCCATCGCCACCTGCATCACGATGTACAGGAGATTGACGACCCGGAACCACGCCAGCAGTATCGCCGCGGCCATCGCCGCCATCAGCGTCCAGCCGATGACCAGCGCCCGGCCGTCGGCGGCGCGATAACCGTAGGCGACGAACGCAAGGTATCCGACGAACGACACGGCATACACCGCCATCAACGCCAGACCGAGCGCCAGATACGGTCGAAACAGCCGGCGGCACCCCTCGACGAAGGCTTCCAGGCTGAATCGCGAGGCGCCGCGCAGCGTCTCGAATCCGAGCGGTTGTCGCTCGATTGGGCCCGCAGCCTTGTGGGCCGCGATCAACACGTCCACCGTGCCGCCCTTGACGAGAAACAGCAGCAGCGATCCGCCGAACAGCACCAGGCTGAACGCGGTAATGAATGCGACCAGCGCGACCGGGACGGCCATCAGCGTGCCGGCGATAGTGGTGAAGATTTCCTTCAAGCTACCGTGAAGCAGGTCGGCCAAATCCCCGCCGAGCATGACCGCGACCAGAATCGCGGCCCCGATCATCGGCACCGCCAGCAGCACCGTAAACGTGGTTTCGGCGATGAATTGGATCGCGACCGTCGGCCAGTTGGCGGCGGCGAGCAGCGCGCCGCGCTTGAGAAGGTGTTTCAGGTCCAATCGATTTCACTATAACACCCGTGTATCCTGTCATTCAGACGTGACCTCCATCCTGCGCATCGTGCGCGTCGGCGCCGCTCTCGCCCTGCTCGTCGGCGTGAGCGGTTGGGCTCTCGGACGAGCCCGGTTCGGCGCCTCCGACGAAGCGGCGCTGGCAAAAGTCCAACTCGAGCTGCAGCAGAGGATCGACGCGGGCGCGGCGACGCTCGGTGCGATGTCCGAGCAGATCACCCGTGAGGAAGCGGCGATCCGGCGAATGCCGCGCGATCAGGCTGTCATCAGGCGGCTGTTCGACATTGTCGGCGCAGCGCTCGGCGATGCCGAAGGCGGACGCACCGGGATCACGATTTACGACAGCGATTCGACTCCGCTGGCCTGGGGCGGGAGGGTGCTGGATCTGCCTCGAGAGCGGTTGGACGGTCCCGCCGCTCTGCTGGTGGCGTCCGGTGGATTCGGTCCGAGCCTGATTCGAGTCGAGCCGGTTCCAGCGTTTCCCGCTCCCCGCATCGCGACGGTCGTCGTTGAACAGGCGCTCGGTCCGTTGCAGAGTGCTTCGGAGCCGAACGACACATTCCTTCTTCCAACGTCGCTGGTCGCGGTCAGGGTCCGCGCGCGTGTCGGTGACGTGCCGGCTTCTGATCGACCTTTCACGTTTGTGATTCCGGCGCCTGGCGGAGGCGCGCTGTTCGAAGTGGAAGTCCTTCCCGCCGATCTCGCAGCCGCGCGCGCCGGCTGGCGCAGCGGCACGTGGGCCGCGGTGATGATCGTTTTGGCCGTGACGTTGCTGCTGTGCGCCGGGCCTCTGGTCGATCTGCGCAGGCGCACCAACAAGAGCACGGTCTTTCTCCTGACCACCGCGACACTGGTCGTGCTCGTCACCGGCGCACGGGCCGTGCTCTTCTTCGCCCTGCAACCGTTTGCTACGGCCGGCCCGACGCCGCTCGATCTCCTGCTCACCACGCTGACGATGGCAGCGGTGGTCTGGCTGGTCATGGATCTCGTCGAACATCGGCGATTCGCGCGGCCTCGACCGCCGGTCTGTTCGCGGACAACGGGGGCCATGCTAACGGTCGGTCTGGGATACCTGGTGGCTGGCGTCGCGAGCGCAGCCCTGTTCTGGGGCTACGAAGATCTGCTTCGTCGCGTCGTTGCCGACACCGATCTCAACCTGCTTCATTTTTCGCTGCACCCGATCAGCGGCTCTCGATTCGCGGTGGAGTTTGCTCTGGTGCTGCTCCACGCATCCGTCGTCTGGGGAGCGGCCGTCCTGATCCGCGTCCCGGCGATGCTGTGCCGGACGCCGCGGACGAATTTCTGGCGTCTGCTCGCGGCTGGCGCGTGGTTCGCCGGATCGCTGTTGACGACGGTCCTGGCGAGGACGGCGACCGTCCCGGTTCCGCTCGGGCCGCTCTGGGTGGCGCTGCTCGTATCGGGCGGAGCCGCATTGGCGCTGGCGCGCGGCAACGGACGAATTCGGCGCTTCTCGCAGACGGCTCGCCTGCTGGTGTTCTTTCTGGCATTGCTCGCGCCTTCGATGGCGATGTACCCGTCGATGCTGGCACACGCGACCGAGGCCAAAGAGCGGCTCGTCGCGATGGAGTTCGGTCCGCAGGCGATCAGCCAGCGAGAGGACCTGCAGCGGCGCCTGCAACGCGCGGTCGATCAGATCGACGCGATTCCGTCGCTGTATTCGTTCGTGTTCGGCGGCAATGTGGCGGCGCCAACCACCGATCGAGCCTTCCTTGTCTGGTCGCGGACCGACCTGGCGACCTACCGACTGACGTCAGCCGTCGAGCTCTATGACGTCGAGGGCCGTCTGGTCAGCCGCTTCGCGCTGGTGCCCGAGTACGCGAACGCACCGTATCGCGCAACCGGCTGCAATTGGGAACAGCCCTTCGACGAGGTGTCCGCGTTCGGCTCGAGCGAGCGTCACGTGCTGCGAACCGGCCGCGGCATCTGCGAAGGCAGCCGGCGCGTCGGCAGCATCGTGGTGCGCGTGATGCTGGACTACCGAACGCTGCCGTTCATCTCGTCGCAGAGCCCGTACGTCGAGTCGCTGCGAACCAACCGCGCGGCGCCGTCAGAGGCGGTGTCTGGCCGCGACGTCGAGTTCGTGGTCTACGGGTGGAGCCGCGCACCGTTGTTCGAATCCGAGACGAGCGTGTGGACGCTTCCCGATCCCGTTTTTCAGCGGCTGGTTGAATCGCGCGAACCATTCTGGGCATCGATCGATCGCGACGGCGACGCGTTCCGGGTCTACTTGCTGAGCGATCGCTACGGCATTTACGCGCTCGGCTATCCCGTGATCACCGCGGTTGGCCACTTCATCAACCTCGCTGAACTTGTGCTGCTGGTCATGGTGCTCGACGCTACGTTGCTGCTGGCGTCGACGGTGTTCAGTTTCACTGCGCTGCGGACACCGGCAGGTGGAGGCAGAGGCCTGTTGCGGGAAGTGCGGTCCAGTTTCTACCGCAAGCTGTTCCTGGCGTTCATGGCGGGCGCGGTCGTGCCGGTTTTCATTCTTGCCATCTTCACGCGCACCTACGTCGCCCGACAACTGGTGGCGGGCGCCGAAGACGCCGCGGCGAGAACCGTGACCACCGCGCAGCGCCTGGTCGAAGACTATGCGACCCTGCAGCAGCGCGGCAGCGGCGTCGTTGGCGCGATTGACGATCAGATTCTGGTGCTGGTGCGCCGC
>DASXGC010000045.1:0-8562 GCA_036489235.1 Vicinamibacterales bacterium | reverse complement strand
GATGCCGGCGGTGCGTACCAGCGCCGCGGCGGCGGTCGGTCGCGACAGCGCGATGATCGTGCAGGCGCTCGCGAGGATCAGGCACAACCAGAACACCAGGCTGCCGAACACCGGAAAGCGCTCGCGCACCGGCAACCGCCGATGCTGGCGGAAGCGCCGCGAATCGCGCCGCCTCGCCGCCAGCTGCCAGACCCATCCGATCAGCAGCACGCCCGGCGCGAGCAGCAGCCACAAATATTCGGGGTCGCCGAACCGAACCGTTTCGAGATTTACACCCAGCACAATTCAACCATCAGCCGTTGACCATAGCCATCAGCCATCTGCCCTTAGCCATGGGCGGGTCAGCCCTTGCGTATCTTCGTCCCGCCCTTGCCGGCATCCGGCGCGTCCTTGCGCTCCTCGCCACGCTTGGGGATCACGATCTTGAACTGATTCATGTCGGTCGCCGGCGGCGGCCCGCCAGGCTTACCGTGCAGCGTCGTGCCGGTCGGCAGGTCGCCTTCCTCCAGCGCCTTCAGCACGGCACGCGCGGCCGGGCTCTTCAGCGGCGCCTTCAGTTTCGCGGTCAGTTCCCTGGCGCGGATTGCGAACTCGTAGTTGTAGGCGGCGTCCATGGCGCGCGATTCACAGACCTGCGGTGTCGCGGCGCAGTCGGTGGCCGGCGCCTTCAGTACTTCGCCGTACGCTTTGACGACGGCGTCGAGGCGGCGCACCTGTTCACTTCGGTCCGTGGACGACTGGCTGGCCCGATACGCGGCGTTCGCCGTGAGCAACAGGATCGCCGGGTTGGTCTCGGTGACGACGCCGTTGGCGTCCTTTCTGGCGCCGATCGCGGCGTAGTCGGCTCGCCAGTAGCCGGCGGTCGCGCGCGCGTCGCGCACGTCGGCGACGATGGCCGGACCGACCATCGGCACGCGGCGTTCAGGTCCGAGCGCTTCTTCGACCTCGCCGCCCTGGGTTTCCGCGCCCGCGTAGCGCAGCGTCACCAGTTGCGCGTGCACGTCACCGAGGCGGCGGTCGTTCTGTCCCATCATCCAGAACGCGCCGCCAACCAGGGCGATCACGATGGCAGCAATCAGCGGACCGGCAATCGATTTCATCGAGCTCTCCTACGGAAACTTGCGGAAATACGGAACCGTGAGTTGCAGCGCCAGGGCGATGGTCCAGAATCCGGTTGCCACGAAGGCATAGGGCCCGAACTTGGGCTGCTGGCTGCTGTACAACTTGACGTCGACGCGACCGGCCGATCGGAGATCGATGTCCTTGATGGCGTTGAGCACCGCCGCTTCGTCACCGGCGGGATAAAACTTGCCGCCGGTCGCTTCAACCGCCGGCTTCCAGATTTCGTCCGGCAGCACCGCGCCGAGGCCCTTGTTGTAGCTGGTGCGGATGAAGTAGACCGGGATCTTGGTCTGGCGCGCACCCTCGAGGATCTCGTTGACGCTCTTGCCGTGGATCATCACCTGCGTATCCTGACCGTCGGTGAAGATCAGCATCAGGTTGCCCGAGGCGTCGAGAAAATCGAACGCCTTGAACAGCCCGACACTCTGCTCGATGGCCAGCCCGATCGTCGTGCCCTGATCGGGGAACTTCATGAACTCGGTCCAGTCGCCGATCAGGTTCAGGCTGAGCAGGATGTTGTCGTAGTCGCTGGTGAACGGCGTCACCACGTAGGCTTCGTCGCCGAACTCGATCAGGCCAATCAGATCGTGATACTTGCCGCTCATGCGCTGACGAATGAAGGTTTCGGCGGCGGCGACGGTGGTGAAGAAGGTCGCTTCGTTCGGCGCCTTGGCGTTGAGATGCGCGGCGGGAAAGCGCGCCATCATGCTCGACGAAGCGTCGATCATCAACGCGATGCGGCGGCCCGGGTACGAGACATCCTGCTTGGTCAGCGACGAATACGGGTCGGCCAGCGCCATCACGAAGAACGGCAGGCCCACCAGAAACAGGAGCAGCGCACCATGGCGGACGATCGACGTCCACGAATTGCCGCTCCAGTCGAGCACCGCCGGCAGCGCCACCTGCGTCCGTCCCGCCTTGTTGCGGGTCATGGATCGGACGACCAGCATCGCGCCGCACAGGCCGATCAGCGCCACCGCCGCGACAATGGCGTCGGACCGGTGCGTGAACAGCAGATCCGCCGTCCGGATGTTGCGCCACTGGATCAGCGCTTCGCGCAGGAGTGCGGGAACCTGGGTTATCGAGACCACGCGCGGTTATCCAGTGCCGTCCCGGCGCGCCACGTGGCCAGCCGTTTCATGACCCACAACTGCCGGATGCGGACGCTTCGCAGCGCCTGGACGCCGGTCTCCAGTGCCTGATCGAGCGCTCCGTCATCGAAGGTTTCCGCGCGGCCGTAGCCGGCGGTGGTCAGCGTCTGGAGCGCCTGCTCGATCGACGTCAACAGCTGCTGACGGCTGGCGCTGGTGCCGGCAACCGCCGCGGCACGCCCCACCACCTGCGGCGTGATCGAGCCGGACACCGCGATGCGCTTGGTGCGCGGCCACCCGGTCTTCACGATCAGGCGGCCGTCCTCGGCCGTCCCGATGACGGCGGCCGGCATGTGACCGACTTTTCGATCGATCGCGAACGCCGCGATGATTCGCATCGCCGACAAGGCGCGTCCGGCCAGCGCCGCCGTCCAGCCACTGTCGTTTCGCTCGCGCCGGATCGCGGACAGCTCGCGGCTGATGCCGCGCAGAATCGTGCTGTCGGCGATCAGTCGCTGCGTGACCGTCGCCGGCTTCCTGAGGCGCGCGAACAGGCGCACCAGCACCAGAATCGCGAGCAGCCCGGCGAGCACGAACATCACCGTGCCGACGACGACGAACAGGTTGGCGCGAAGGGCGCGCTGATCGAGGTCAGAGAACGTTTCAGTGGCCGCGTCGCGGATGTCGGAAGCATCGGCTGGCACCAGCGAGAGCACGCGGACCGAGGCGGCCGGCATCATGTAGGACTGATCGCGTCCTTGCAATGAGGTGTTCTGACTGACCTTGCTTTGCACCCGGTAGCTCAGTTTCAGCTCCGGCAGCTGCACGTCCTTGCCGAACATGTTTTCGGCGATCAGCCGCAGCCGGTACTCATACTGGAAGAAGCGGCGATCGTCGGTGCGGAGGTCGGCGCCGTGCGCGCCGCCGAGCACTTCGAACGGTGGGAACTGCAGCACTGATGGCTCGAGTCGGGTCTGATCGACGACCACGGTCGCGGCGTCGGTTTCGAGTACCGCGCAGGTCAGCACGACCTGGAAGGTCTGGCCGACACGGATCGCGCCGGTACTGGTTCGCCACCAGCATTGCAGCGGATCGGTCTGGACCGTCTGCGCCGCGAGCGGCGTCACGGTCGACGCCAGACAGAGCATCGTCAGCAAGCACGGGAGTAGCGCCGGTCGCAGCAATCGCACGTTGAGCACCTTTCCGAAGATCAAGCGGCTTTTCTCAGACGCCGCTCGGCGATGAACTCGCTGAGGGCGATCGCGGTCTGTAATTCGTCAACGCCGATGCGCAACACGTCGAGGTCCGACGCCTTCGCCATCCGCGCCACTTCGTCCTGCCACTGCCGCGTCCGCGCCGAGAGCGAGCGCAGCGCCCCGCGCGACATCACGTTCGACTTGCCGGTCTCGACGTCGAAGGCCTCGATCCAGCCGGCCGAGATCGACGGCATTTCGAAGGCGAAGGCGCTGTCCACCAGCACGATGAAGACGTCGTGCATGGCGTTGAGCAGGCTCAGTTCCTTCATCACGTCGCCGGCGTTGTCGAACAGGAAGTCCGAAATCACCGGCACCATCGAGGTCTTCCGCATCATCCCGGCGAGGCTCATGCTGAGGCTCTCGGAAGGCTTGAGCGGCATCAGCCCTTCCTGGAACTGGTAGGCGTCGAGGCAATGAATCACCTGGTTCTTGCCGACGCGGGGCCGGATCGTCGCCAGGTCCGAGAAGTTGGCGCCGAAGGTGATCAGCCCGAACATGTCTTGAAAGAACACCGCCGACATGCCGATGGTACCGATGGTGCGGGCGATCGCCGCCGCGATCGGCACGCCGTCGATGCCGCAACGGGTCGAGAGCGACGCATCGGCGACGGCGTAGACCGTCGCCGTGCTGCGCTGCTCGTATTCGCGGACCACCATCGGGCTGAAGTTGGTCAGCGAGGACTGCGCCCAGTCGATGTTGGATGTGCGGTCACCGGGCTGCCAGTCGCGCAGGCCGACGAAGTCGAAGCCCGAACCCTGGAACACGCTGCGGTGCTCGCCGATCGTGAAGTCCCGCATCCGCCGCATGATCAGGAGCTCGATTTCGCCGAGCTCCGACAGGTTCACGAACGGTTCGACATCCTGTTCTCTCGTTCTCACGCCGTGCGTACCTCGATCGGCCACGAAGTCACGAAATCACGAAAAAGACGTGCTGGAGTCTTACGGAACTGCAACCCGTTCGACGACGTCCGCGATCACCAATTCGGACGTGAGGCCGTGGCTGGCGGCGTGCGGGCCGAGCCAGACGCGGTGGCCGAGGATGTACTGCGCCAGATCCTGGATGTCCTCCGGGAAGACCTCGTCGCGCTTGCGCACCAGGAGTGCCCAGACCTTGGCCAGCCGGCCCCAACAGATGATCGCACGTGGCGAGGCGCCGAGATCGACGCCGTGCTCGACCAGTTCGGACGGCGAGCGGACGTTCCAGTCCGTTTCTGGATTATAGGGACGCGTCGCCGCGACCAGGCGCTGGATGTAGGTGCCGAGCTTGGGGTGCAGATACACATGCTCCGTGATCGAACTGCGGAGCTCCATGATCCGTTCCTTCGACATCAGCTGATCGAGCCTGACCTTCTTGAAGTCGAAGTGCACCAGCTTGGCTTCTTCTTCCGGCGGCAGGTAACCGATGTTCACCATGATCGCGAACCGGTCGGTCGCCGCTTCCGACAGCGGAAACGTCCCCTGTCCCAGCTCGACCGGGTTCATCGTCGCGATCGCGAAGCTGAACGCCGGC
This sequence comes from Vicinamibacterales bacterium, assembly GCA_036489235.1. Lineage (GTDB taxonomy): Bacteria > Acidobacteriota > Vicinamibacteria > Vicinamibacterales > CAVVIG01 > CAVQFC01. Next base: position 3,584 of record DASXGC010000045.1, on the reverse strand, counting down.
AGCTCGAACGTGGTCTTGCCGACGGTGACCGTCCGATCCTGCAGCGCTTCGAGAAACGCGCTCTGCGACTTGAGCGGGATGCGGTTGATTTCGTCGAGCAGGATGACCTCGGCCTCCGCGAGCGGACCGAACTCGGTCATGAGCTCGCCGGTGGCCGGATTGATCATTTGAAAGCCGACGACTTCGGTCGGCTGCAGGTCGGCGCGTCCCTGGAGGCGCGCGAACTTGGCGTTGCTGATAGCCGCCAGGATTACGCCGAAGAACGTTTTGCCGACGCCGGGCACCCCGCGGAGCAGGAGGTTGCCGGCATTGACCTGACGCTGCTCTTTTTTGTCGTACGAGGTCGGAATCTCCGACATCAGGACGACGTTCGCCAGCGCTTTGGCCGTCTCGTAGCCGACAAGCGCTTTTCCGCCTTCAGCAACGATTAATTCGTGGAAACCGATGGCTTGTTCGAGGTCTGGATGCAATGGAAGCGACATCTTACTTGATAGAATACCGATCGATGAACAAAGTGCTGGCGACGGCCGCCCAGGCCGTCGCGCGCATCCCCGACGGCGCGACAATTTTGATGGGCGGTTTCGGGCTGTGCGGCATCCCGGAAACGCTGATCGCGGCCCTGCTCGCGCAGGGGACCAAGGGGCTGACCGTCATCAGCAACAATGCCGGCGTGGACGATTTCGGCATCGGCGTCCTGCTGAAATCGCGGCAGGTTCGCAAGATGGTCTCGACCTACGTCGGGGAGAACAAGGAGTTCGAGCGTCAATTCCTCAGCGGCGAGCTGGACGTTGAACTGGTGCCGCAGGGGACGTTTGCGGAGCGGATTCGAGCCGCCGGCGCCGGGATCGGCGGGTTTTTCACACCGACCGGTTTTGGGACAATTGTCGCTGAAGGTAAAGAGACGCGGACAATTGACGGCAAGTCGTATGTGTTCGAGCGGCCGCTCCACGCAGATTTCGCCTTCGTGAAGGCGTGGAAAGGCGACCGCGACGGCAACCTCGTCTACCGGAAGACCGCGCGCAATTTCAATCCGGTGATGGCGACCGCGGCCGAGGTGACGATCGCCGAGGTCGAGCAGCTGGTCGAGCCCGGAGCGATTGATCCCGACCACGTCATCACGCCCGGCATCTTCGTTCGCCACATCCTCCAGGGCAGCCACTACGTGAAGCGCATCGAGAAGCGCACCACAAGATGACTCCCATGGCCGACATCCGCGAACGGATCGTGACCCGCGTCGCGCGTGAGCTGGTTGACGGTGCGTACGTCAATCTCGGCATCGGGATGCCGACGCTGGTGGCCAACCACGTGCCGCCTGGCGTGCACATCACCCTGCACTCGGAGAATGGACTGCTCGGCATCGGGCCGTATCCGACCGACGCCGAAGTCGACCCGGATCTGATCAACGCCGGCAAGGAGACGGTCACAGAGGCGGCCGGCAGCTCATACTTCAGCAGCGCCGACTCGTTCGCCATGGTGCGCGGTGGTCACATCGACCTCACCGTGCTCGGTGCGTTGCAGGTGGACGCCGAAGGCAACCTCGCCAACTGGATGATCCCCGGCAAGATGGTCAAGGGCATGGGCGGGGCCATGGATCTGGTCGCCGGCGCCAAGCGGGTAATCGTCGCGATGGAACACACAACCAGGGACGGCGGCCACAAGATCCTGCCGCGCTGCACCCTGCCGTTCACGGGCCTCAAGGTGGTGCACCTCATCGTGACGGAGATGGCAGTGATCGAGGTCACGCCGTGTGGACTGGTGCTGAAGGAAATCGCGTCGGACACGACGATCGAGAAGGTGCGCGCCGCGACCGGCGCCGAGCTCATCATCGAACAACCGCCCGCCGTCTTCTAAATGCCCACCAACGCAGAGGCCGCAGAGTGCGCCTAGCCGGCAAGGTCGCGGTGGTGACCGGCGGCGCCTCCGGGTTCGGCGCCGCGATCTGCCGTCGCTTCGCTGCCGAAGGGGCTCGCGTCGTCGTCGTCGATCGCGATGCCGCCGGCGGCGAGCAGACGACCAGGGCCATGGGCGACGCCGCGATGTTCGTTCGCGCCGATGTGACAGATGAGGCCGACGTGCGATTGATGATCGCAGCGGCGGTCGATCGCTTCGGCCGCCTGGACATCCTCGTCAACAACGCCGGGTTGCCACAGGCGCCCGAACCATTCACGTCCACCTCGAGCGAGGCGTTCGACCTCCTGTTCGCAGTCAACGCCAAGGCCATTTTCCTGGCCGCACAGCACGCCGTGCCGATCATGCGCGCGCAGGGCGGGGGCGTCATTCTGAACACCGTCTCGGTGGCGGCGATCCGGCCGCGACCGAATCTGCTCGCCTACAACAGCAGCAAGGGAGCGGCGCTGGTGATGAGCAAGTCGATGGCGATCGAGCTCGCGCCGGACCACATCCGGGTCAACGCCGTGTGCCCCGGTCCCGGCGACACGCCGATGCTGGCGACGTTTGTCGGCGGCGACACCGCCGCACACAAGTCCGGCTTCCTCTCGACCGTCCCGCTCGGCCGCCTGTGCGCGCCCGAGGACATTGCCAGCACGATGGTCTTTCTGGCATCGGACGAGGCGAGCTTCATCACCGGCGATGTCATCGAAGTCGATGGCGGACGCTGTATTTGACGATTCCGGAATCGCCGCGGCACGAACGCACGAAGAACCGCGCCAGGAAACATGAACGGGAGACCGGTTGTGCATCACTACCAGAACTACATCGCCGGCAGGGACGTCGCGTCCGCTGACGGCAAGACCTTCACCGCCTTCAATCCGACCACCGGCGGACCGTGGGGAACCTTCGCAGTCGCCGGACCGCACGACGTCGATGCCGCGGTCAAGGCCGCTTCCGCCGCCTTCCGCGAGGGACCGTGGGCCGCGCTCTCGCCGACGCGGCGTGGCCGGCTGTTGATGAAGTGGGGCGAGAAGATCGCCGAACACGCCGATCGCATCGCCGCCATCGAGACTGGCCAGAACGGCAAGCTGTTCGCCGAGATGCGGGCCCAGGCGCGCATCGCGCAGGACTGGCTGTATTACTTCGGCGGACTGGCGGACAAGATCGAAGGCACGGTCATCCCGCTCGATCGTCAAAGCATCTTCAATTACACGCTGCGGGAACCGCTCGGGGTGGTCGGCGTCATCACGCCGTGGAATTCGCCCACCTTCATCGCCATCATGTCGCTCGCGCCGGCGCTCGCCGCCGGCAACACCATCGTGATGAAGCCATCGGAGATCACCTCGGCGTCCTCGATCGAGCTGGCGCGGCTGGCCGAGGACGCCGGTATTCCCACTGGCGTCATCAACGTCGTCACCGGTTTTCGCGAGACCGGGGAGGCCCTGGTCGATCACCCGCAGGTGGCGAAGGTGTCGTTTACCGGCAGCGTCGGCGCCGGTCGCGCGATCGCCGCGCGCGCCGGACAGCGGCTGGTGAGCTGCATGCTGGAGTTGGGCGGCAAGAGTCCGAACATCGTGTTCGGCGACGCGAATCTGGATCAGGCTGAAGCAGGCGTGCTGGCGGGCATTTTCGCGGCGGCGGGGCAGACCTGCGTCGCCGGCTCGCGCGCCTACATCCATGCGTCCATCTACGAC
>DASXGC010000250.1:0-12326 GCA_036489235.1 Vicinamibacterales bacterium | reverse complement strand
GTTGCAGCGCATGACGGGGTTCGAAGTCCTGAAAGACATCTCGGACTACGTGGGCAGCTTCTCGGGCATGCACGCCGGTTTCCGCGAGCGGGCACAGAGAGTCGAGGATCAGCTGCGGTCGTCGCGATCGAGCTTCGCACTCGTGACCAGCCCGAACGCCGAAACCATAGACGAGGCGATTTTCTTTTATCGGAAGCTGCAGATCGCCGCGATGCCGTTCGGCGGCTTCGTCGTCAACCGCGTCCAGGAGAGCGCTATCATGACGCCGGAGGCTGCGGCGGAGTGGAACGCGATCCGTCGTGACCCTGCCAGGTTCGGAGGCGAGCGTGGCCTCGCGGTCCGCTTGATCGAGAACTTGGCTGACTGCGAGGCACGTGCTGCCGCACACGCCGCCAACATGACCGTCCTGCGGGAGCGGTGCCCGGGTCCTCACTTCTGGAGCACGGTGCCGGCGTTCGACAACGACGTCCACGATTTGAGCGGTCTCGCGCGCGTGAACAGCCGCTTGTTCAGCGGCTGATCGGCGTGTTCGCATCGACTGGAACACTCTCGTCGTTCACGTGATTGACACTGCCTACAGCAAACAGCTATAAGCAGCCCCTTGTCGTTTGCGGAGGATTGATGCCCTTGTCAGAACGATTTCGATCGCTCGCCCCTGGCGTTCTGTTCAGTGTGGCGCTCGCCGGCGTGCTGGCTGTCTCTTCGGCGACGTTTCGTGCGCAGGCGCCGGTGCCGGCTGCCTCGAAGCTGCGTTTCGACGTCTCGTTCGTGCCGCAGGTGCACGATGGTCCGGTGACCGGACGCGCGTTCGTGATGGTGACGCGCAATATCGACAAGGTGCCGGAACCGCGTCTGCAGATCGGCCGCACGGGTGTCCCGTTCTTCGGGAAGGACGTCGAGCGGCTGCAGCCGGAGAGGATCGTCAGCCTCGACGGAGGCGATCTCGGCACGCCGCTCGAGAGCATGAACGAGATCCCGGCGGGCGATTACTACGTGCAGGCGGTGGTCACCGTCTACACCGAGTTCCACCGCGCGGATGGTCACGTCGTCTGGATGCACGACGACCAATGGGAAGGGCAGCGCTGGAGTCGCTCGCCCGGAACGTTGTACAGCGCGGTCGAGAAGGTTCACCTCGATCCGAAAGCCGGCGGCGTCATCAAGCTGGTGGCGACCCAGAGCGTGCCGCCGGTCGAGGTTCCGCCTGACACGAAGTACGTCAAGCGCTTCAAGTTTCAGAGCCCGCTGCTGTCGAAGTTCTGGGGACGGCCGATCTACCTCGGCGCGGTGGTGCTGCTGCCGCGCGACTACGACCGCGAAACCATCAGCTATCCCGTCAACTACGGCCAGGGTCACTTTTCGCTCGCGGCGCCCTACGGCTTCGACGAGGAGAACGAGTTCTCGAAAGCGTGGATCGGCGACAGCTTTCCGCGAATGATCGCGGTCACGCTGCAGCATCCGACACCCTACTTCGACGACTCCTACGCCGTGAACTCGGTCAACAACGGACCGTATGGCGACGCGGTCATGCAGGAGCTGATTCCTGAGATCGAAAAGCGGTTTCGGGTGATTCGCGAACCGTACGCACGCATCCTCTCAGGCGGTTCGACTGGCGGCTGGGAGGCGGCCGCGCTGCAGATCTTCAACCCCGACTTCTTTGGCGGCGCGTGGGCTTATTGTCCTGACTCGGTCACGTTCATGGATGTCGAAGGCATCAACATCTACGAGGACGAGAACGCGTTCTACAAGATCTACGACTGGCGGAAAGTGCCGACCGCGAACAGCCGGATGGTCAACGGCCAGCTCGTGATGACATCACAACAGCGCAATTACTTCGAGCTCACCAACGGCACTCACGGCCGCTCCGGTGAGCAGATCGACATCTGGTCGGCGGTATTCGGACCGATCGGCAAGGACGGCTATTTCGAGCCGCTGTTCGACAAGAAGACCGGAGTTATCAACAAGCAGGTCGCGACCTACTGGAAGGAGCACTTCGACCTGCTGTATTACCTGCAGAAAAACTGGGCAGCGGTTGGACCGAAGCTCGTGGACAAGCTCCACTTCTACACCGGCGACATGGACACGTACTACTTGAACAACTCGACCAGAGAGCTGGAGAAGTGGATGAAAACGACCACCAACCCGCACTACGAGGGGTTCTTCATGTACGGAAACAACAAGCCCCACTGCTGGACCGGACCGGTGTCCTCGGCGGAGCGCCTGAAGGAGATCGCGCAGTTCATCCAGCGCAAACGTCCGGAAGGCGCCACCACCGCCTGGTGGAACTACTGAGACGCCCTACTTCTGGAATCGCCAGGCCTGGTTATCGGCGCCGCTGCAGTCCCACTGCTGGATGTTGGCGCCGTCGCGCGGGTTCTTGTCCTGGACGTCGAGGCACTTTCGGGTAGCAACGTTCACCACTTCGTAGAAGTCCCCGTGCTTCTCGAGCCGCCAGCGTTGAGTGGGCGTGCCGTTCCACTGATATTGCTCGACGTTGGCACCGTTGCGGGGACTGCCGTCGCTGACTTCGAGCGCCTTGCCGCTGCCGACGCTGATGATGCCGTACTCGCCACGGCCGACTTCGATCAAATCCCAGCGCTGATTGGGCTCGCCGCCGTAACCCCATTGCTGGACGTTGGCGCCGTTCCTGGTACTTCGATCCTGGACGTCGAGTCCTCTGTTGCTCATGCGATTGACGATGCCGCCGCTGAAGAATACGTCACCCTGCGGACGCGCGTAGCCGCCGCCGTACCCTGGCCGCCCGGGTGGTGGCGGAGGCGGTGGAGGCGGAGAAGGCAGACGTTCGCCGCCATCGCTCCAGTGGTAGTCCAGGCGTGTGACGTTGCCGCTGCGAAGGCCGAACACGCAATCGAACGTGAACCGCTGTCCGCGATCGCTCTGATCGCGCGAGTAATGCCCGCCGCCGCGGACGCCCATCTCCGCGTCGGAGAGCCGGCGCACGTCGGCATCCCGCTGATCGACGACGGCTTCGGGTTGGCGCCCGCCTAACTCGCGACTCATCCGATTCTGAAGTTCCTGCGAGCATCGGGTCAGCGACGCTTGTTCAGGATCGCGCTGCGCGGAGACGGGTCGCGTGGCGACCTGAAGAAACCCGGCGGCGAGCGACGCCAGCGTGAAGGCCTTCAGGACGGTTCGGTCGGCAATGCGCATGCTCATCATTATCGGTCGACACCCGTATTCGCGTCAGAAGCGGAGTACCAGGCCAGCCGACCCACGCCAGAAATCGAGCTTGCCCCGGCCCAACACAATGCCGATCGCGTTGTCGGAATCCGAGATGGAGAACTGCCGGAAGTAGCGGACGTCGCCGCGAATCCCGATGTGATCGGAGAAGTAGCCGTTGACGCCGCCGCCGACGTCAAAACCGGCGCCGTTGCGATCGAGCGTCAACGCCGCGAGCGAGTGCTCGACGTCGGTGCGAATCAATCCGATGCCGCCCACCACGTACGGCCGGATCCCGCCACCGCTTTGTCCTCCGATCGGGATGCCGATGACCAGGTTGCCCATCGCGGTCAGCACGTTGGTCTGGCCGACCACGACGCCGGCGGCGATGAATCTGGGCGCGTAGCCGAAGTCGGCCTCGGCGCCGATGATCCCGCCGCCCATGAAGCCGACCGAGACACCGCCGGTCAGCTTGTTATTGTCGTCGACCGAGTTGGCAAGAGAGGTGCCGGTCGCGCCCGAGAAATTGAACCCGATCCACGGCGTCACGTAACCGTCGGCTCGTGCCGGCGACGGCAGGAGTAAAAGACCGGCGAGCAGAAACAATCCGACCCACATCTGTCTGACGCTATCTCTTCGAACCACGACACACGCTCCTTCAAATGGCCTGCAGACGGCCCAGCTTGGCGACGGCGACGACCTTGCCAGGACTAAACAGCAAGGATCGCGCCGCAGGAGCGTTCGGTTGGGGTGGATCAGCTATTCGTGGAGGACGCGATGCACGAACGCGACAGCGATCGATCCTTCGCCGACCGCCGACGCGACGCGCTTGATATTCCCACCGCGTGCGTCGCCGACCGCGAACACGCCAGGCAGGCTGGTCTCGAGCAGGAACGGCGGGCGCTCTAACGGCCACTGCGCGCGGGAGAGATCGTCCTTGCTCAGATCGGGTCCGGTCTTGATGAAGCCGTTGTCGTCAAGCACGACGCACCCATGAAGCCAGACGGTATTCGGGATGGCGCCGGTCATCAGGAACACGTGACGAATCGGATGCGCCTCGGTCTCGCCGGTGTTCTTGTTGCGCCACGTCACGCGCTCGAGATGGTCGCCGCCTTCGAGCGCCGTGATCTCGGTGCAGACGTGCAGCTCTATGTTCGGACTGTCTTCGATGCGCAGGATCAGGTATTTCGACATGCTTTCGGCCAGTCCGGCCGACCGCACGAGTATGTGGACCTTCTTGGTACTCTGCGCGAGATAGACCGCGGCCTGGCCGGCGGAATTGCCGCCGCCGACGATGATGACTTCGTCGCCGTTGCACAGCTGCTCTTCGACCTTGGTCGCGCCGTAGTAGACGCCGACGCCTTCGAACTGCGTCAGGTTGTCGAGCTTCAACCGGCGGTACTGCGCGCCTGATGCAATGACCACGGTCCGCGCTGGCACGCGCGAACTGCTGTCGCCCTCGATCTCGATCGCGTATGGCTTGCGGGCGCACGCCAGCTGCGTCGCGCCTTTGGCGATCACGATCTGCGCGCCGAACTTCTGCGCCTGGGTGAAGGCGCGGCCAGCCAGCTCCTGGCCCGATACGCCGTAAGGGAAACCGAGATAGTTCTCGATCTTCGAACTGGAGCCGGCTTGTCCGCCCGGTGCGTTCGACTCGAATACCAGGACATCGAGGCCTTCGGACGCGCCGTAGACCGCAGCGGCGAGACCGGCCGGCCCCGCGCCGATGATCACCATGTCGCGCACCTGGGTCTGATCGATGTTGTCGTTGAAGCCAAGGCAGTTCGCGATCTCGGCGTTCGACGGGTTGCGCAGCACGGTCTGACCGCGGCAGATCACCACCGGAATGCAGGCGGGGTCGACATGAAAGTGGTCGAGCAGTTCCTGCACTTCTGGATCGCGATCGAGATCGACATACACGAACGGATGGTTATTGCGGGTCAGGAATTCCTTAATCCGCAGCGTCGACGGCAGGTGCATGGAACCGATCACCATCACATCACCGAGGCGGCTGTTGATCAGCTCGATCCGGCGCAGGATGAAGGCACGCATCAGAATCTCGCTCAGTTCGTAGTCGGTCTGCACCAGCTTGATCAACTCTTCGCGGGCGACCTCGATCACGTCACCGGCCGAGCTGGCTCGAATCTGAAGCATCGCGCGGCGGCCCGAGATCATGTTCACTTCGCCGCTGAAGTTGCCGGGATGGCTGTGGACGACAACGACGGTATCGCCGCGGTCGGACGGCTTGACGATCTCCACTTGAGCCGTCTTCATCACGAAGAACGGCACCGTCGGCGACCCGACCTCGACCAGGATCTCGCCTGGTTTCACGGTGCGAATCCGGCCGTGCTTGGCGATCCGGTCCATCTGCGCCGGCGTGAGCGTGGGAAAGGCCGTCTCGGTCGGCGTGATGGTCGTGACTGGAGTCGGCAGTGCGGCGTCAGGCATGGAGTCATTCTACTCAGGCTGTCTACACCCAAACGGGTCAGCGATCGTTCCCGCGCGAATGCGGGATAATGCCGGACCGGCGCGGACCCGAACGTGGTGGCGTGCGGAGTCGACACGATCATGGCCACCTCGAGTCCACAGCATAGAAATTCGCCCAGCCTCTGGCGTCCGCTGCGGACACCAACGTTCCGCAATCTCCTGCTCGCCGACGTCGTCTCCGATATCGGCACCTTCATGCAGAGCGTCGGTGCCGCGTGGATGATGGTGTCGCTCGGCGCGGGACCGCTCTACGTTGCGCTGATCCAGACCGCCTCTTCCTTGCCATTTTTCATTCTGGCCCTGCCTGCCGGATCGGTCGGCGACATCGTCGATCGCCGGCGTCTGGTGCTGTTCACCGAAGCCTGGATGATCGTGGTGGCGATCGTTCTGGCGGCGGCGACGCTCGCCGGCGTGATGACGCCGTGGCTGCTGCTGTTGCTGACATTCGCGCTATCGGCCGGGGACGCGTTCGAAACGCCGACCTGGCGCGCGATTCTGCCTGAAGTGGTGCACAAGGACGATCTGGCGTCGGCGTCCGCGCTGAACGGAATCGAATTCAATTTCGCGCGGGCGGTCGGGCCGGCGCTGGCCGGTGTCATCGTGGCGGCGGCGGGTGTTGGCGCGGCGTTTGTCGTCAACGCGGTTTCGTTCATCGGCGTCATTGTCGTCGTCGCCCGCTGGAAACGTCCGGTGCACACGCGAACGACTCCGCCCGAGACCGTGGCGGGTGCGACGGTCGCAGCGATTCGCTTCGTGCGCTTTTCGCCTGGCATGCGTGGCGTGATGTTCCGTTCCGGCGTCGTCATGTTCTTCGCGAGCGCGTTGCTGGCGCTGTTGCCGTCAGTGGCGCATCAGGTCAGCGAGACGGCAACCGGCTACGGCGTGCTGCTTGGCTGTTTCGGGGTGGGCGCGGTCGTCGGCGCACTGGCGATGCAGCCGGCGCGAGAGCGCTGGTCCACCGAGACGGTTGCCTCGGGTGGTGTCGCGATCGTAGGAGCCGCCACCGTGGTGACCGGTCTCGTTCACTCGTTGCCCGGCCTGTCTCTGTTGATGCTCGTTGCCGGCGGTGCGTGGATCGTCTTCATCTCGCTCGCCAACAGCCTGATTCAGCGACTCGCACCAGACTGGGTCCGCGCCCGGGTGCTCGCAGTCTTTTTGTTGCTCTTTCAAGGAGGCCTTGCCGCCGGCAGCGTCGTCTGGGGGATGGTGGCGGTGCGTTTTGGCATTCAGACGGCGCTGTTGTGCGCCGGTCTCGGCACGATCGCGACGACCGCACTCGGGCTGGTCGCCGCGCTGCCCGACACATCGCCCGACGTCAGCCCGTGGATCCATTTGAAGATGCCGACGTTTGTCTCGGCCGGCGAGCCCGGGCCCGGCGAGGGCCCGGTACTCGTCGTCATCGAGTACGACATCGAGGCCGGCAAGGAAACCGGGTTCATCGAGGCGATGCATCGGTACGGCCGCGTCCGCCGCCGCGACGGCGCATCCCGCTGGGGAGTTTTTCGCGACCTCGAGCGAGCCAATCGGTTCGTGGAGACGTTCGTGGTCGGGTCGTGGGCCGAGCACCTACGGCAGCACGAGCGATCGACGCTCGACGATCAGGAGTTGGAGCGACGGCTGCGTGTGTTTGTCCGCGGCGCTCCAAGCGTTCGCCATCTGGTCTACGCGACGCCGCGGCCTCATCATCCGCACCGCAGCTGAGGAGACAGATGACTGTTGCAAGCCCGCTCGATCGCGCCGCCACCTTCTGCGACAGGTACCGGTTGTCGTGTCCAGTAATGCTGGCGCCCATGGCCGGCGCCTCAGCTCCTGGCCTGTCGATCGCGGTGGCCAACGCCGGTGGCATGGGTGCCATGGGCGCCCTCAACGTCGAGCCTGCAGCGATCCGCGCGTGGGTGGAGGAGTTCAGGTCCGGCAGCACCGGCCCATGTCAGGTGAACCTCTGGATTCCGGATCCGCCGCCGCACCGGGACGCTCAGTCAGAATCGCGGGTCAGGGAATTTCTCGCGTCGTGGGGCCCTGCCGTTCCCGCGCCGGCGGGCGAGCCGACCATGACGGACTTCGATGCGCAGTGCGCGATGTTGATCGAGCTCGCACCGGCGGCGGTGTCGTCGATCATGGGCGTCTTCGCCCCAGATGTTGTCCGGCGCCTGAAGGATCGAGGGATTGCCTGGTTTGCCACGGCGACGACGCTGACCGAAGCGCGACGGGCACGTGACGCCGGCGCCGACGCCATCGTGGCGCAGGGCTACGAAGCGGGCGGACACCGCGGCTCGTTCGATGCGTCCGCCGCCGAGCGTCAGACCGTCGGGCTGTTCGCACTGGTGCCTCGCCTCGCTGATCACATCGACTTACCGATCCTGGCCGCGGGCGGAATCGGCGACGGACGCGGCGTTGCCGCGGCGCTGGCACTCGGCGCCAGCGCAGCCGTCATTGGTACCGCGTTCCTGGCTTGTCCTGAAGCCAGGACGCATCCGGCATGGACGGCCGCGCTCCGCGAACTCGAGCCCGAAGACACGACGCTGACGCGCGCATTCTCCGGACGACTCGGGCGAAGCATCGCGACCGATTTCGTCAGGGCCTGGACCGCACCCGGTGCCCCTGCTCCTGCGCCGTATCCGGTTCAGCGAGCCCTGACCCTGCCGATGAAGGAAGCCGGAGCGGCGGCGGGCGACTATCACCGGATGCAGGTGTGGGCGGGTCAATCCGCCGCGATGGCAAAGAGCGTCCCTGCGGGCGATCTGGTCGCAACCATGTGGGACGATGCGAAGCGGCTGCTGCGGCCGCGGACTTGAGACGGTACCAATCTCGATTGGGCCGCAAACGCCGCGGTGTGGGGATCCACAATCAGTGATGTTCGAGTCGGAGATTAACAGTCGCGGGTTCGCATTCGTTCATGCCGAGGTGATGCGGCAGGCGCTGGAACAAGCGGGTCCCTTGTCGGACTGGCCGGCCTTTGCCGCGAGCTGGAACGATCTGGCGGTGGATCAGTATCTGCCTGAAGACGCGCGACTGCGGCGCCGGCGCTTCGCGGTATACGACATCGCGAGCGGCGGCGAGACCAGGCGCGAGCCACATCAGCCGCACTTTCAGCACCGCGCCTACAACCAGCTGTTCGGCGGTGTCGAACGCTGGTTCGAACCGATCGCCGGTCCGATCGCGGCGGGCGAAACGATGACGACGGTACTGCGCTGCTGTGCGGCAACCTTCGGAGGCCTGGCGCCGTCCACGCTGCGATGGCACGTCGAGGTTCATCAATTCCGCATCGAGGCGCGTGCGGATCAGGAAGGCCAGCCGACGCCGGAAGGCGTCCACCGCGACGGTGTTGATTTCGTGCTCGTACTCCTCGTCAACCGCCGCAACATCGTCAGCGGCGTGACCACCGCCTACGACCTCGAGGGCGTGCCGCTCGGTACGTTCACGTTGACCGAGCCGCTCGATGCGGCCCTGGTGGACGACAATCGCGTTGCCCACGGCGTGACGCCGGTCGCACCGCTCGATCCGGCGCTGCCGGGATGTCGCGATGTGCTGGTGGTGACGTTCCGGCGCGGAGCGTGATCGTCGGTCAGGCTGGCGTGGTCAACGCCTGGAACGCGCGTTCGACGGCGTCGGCGCGGGCCTTGAAGTGTTCCTGCAACTCGTTGCTCATGCCGGCGACGAGGTCGGGCGAGAACTTGGAGCGCGCATCCTCGTAGGCGGCGCGAATCGCGTCCGCGGTCGCATCGCGCGGGATTCCGAGCACCGCGTAGGGATCGAACACCGACTCCGCGAGTTCCGCCTCGCGCATCTTGCGATCGCTGGCGACGGCGGCGTCCTGCAGACGCTGGATTTCTTCCCGCTGTGTCTCAGCCTCGAGTCGAACCTGTTCCTCGTGCCGGCGCTCCGCGTCTTCCCGCTCCGCGACTCGCCGTCTCGCCAGCTCCTCTTCATGTTCACGCTGGCGTCGTTGCTCGTCCTGTTGCGCCTGCTCCTTTTGTGCGCGCAACAAGGCGGCCTGGCGCAGGGCAGCGGCGGCGTCGTGCCGGCATTTGCTGCACAACTCGCCCGACTCGACCAGCTGACCGCAGCTACGACACTTGGTCGATCGCCGCCGCGATTTCAGCGCGAATCCAACGGCGCCACCGGCGGCCAGCAGGACAACGACCGTTCCGCCAATCACCATCGGCGTCGTTTTCGCCGATGAGGCGGGGACCGACGGTACGAGGGCGCTGTCGGACGAGGGCGCCGCGGGCGCGGTAGCCGCGGCTGCGGCCGCCGCCGCGGTCGGCGGGTTCGCGGGACCCCGCCGGTTGCGGAGAACGACCAGTTGATCGCTCAAACACTTGACGTAAGCTTCGCGGTCGACGCTGGCGGGAACCTTGTTGCAGATGGTGTCGATCGTCCGCCGCTCGCCAGGTGAGAGACGGCTCAGATTGCGGCCGAAGTCGCCGCGCAGCGAGTCGAACTGGCCGCTGAGGCAGACGTCGTACACGCTCGCCGCCTGAGTGCCGGCGGTCTGGGCGGCGGTGCAACGATATTCGGCAATGGCCTGCTCGATCGCGGTCGGAACCGGAGGCTCCGGTGTGGCCGGCGGCGGCGCGGCCTGCGATCCGATTCCAACGGCGAGCAGCAGCCAGACCATGTGCAGGCGATGGTCGCTCGACCGGAAGCATCTGTCAATCGGTTGCGCGTTATTTCCCTCGCAGTCCGGGCTCGCGCATGGTGCGTTCGATGGCGTCGATCTCAATCGGTACGAACGAAGACAGGTTCTCGTACCCCGATTCCGTAATCAGGATCATGTCCTCGAGGCGGATGCCCAGATGTTCGTCCAAAATCTGTAGCGCAGGTTCAATTGTGAAGATCTGGCCGGGTTCAAGGGTGGCCGGCGGCGCTCCAACATCGTGCACTTCCATGCCGACCGCGTGTCCAAGGCTGCGCGCCGTGCTGTTACGGTAGCCGTTGACAAAGGCCACCGCAGCCGCCTTGATCTTTGGGTCGGTGAAGTGGAATGCCGCCATTACGGCCTCCATCTTCCGCACCGCTTCTACCGTGATGTCGCGCGCCGGCGCATGAACCCGGATCGACGTCATCAGCGCCTGATACAGCTTCAAATAGATCGAGTACATCTCGCGCTGCCGGGGAGTGAACACCCCGTTCGCTGGGAACACGCGCGTCACGTCCGACTGGTAGTACTTGTAATCAGGCGCGTAGTCGAACTGGACCAGGTCGCCGTCGACGAGCACGGCCGTGTTCTTGTTGTAGTGCGAGTAGAAGGTGTTCCTGCCGGTGGCGATGAGCGCGAAGTAGGAGGCACCGTAGGCGCCGTACTTCTTGAACACATACTCAGCGTCGGCCTGCAGTTCGTACTCGTGCAGGCCCGGTCTGGTGTTGTGCATCGCCTCGATGATCGCCAGGCCCGTGATCCGTGTGGCTTCGCGAATGATCGCGATCTCTCGCGAGCTCTTCGTGATCCGCATCGAATCGAGCAGCGGATCGAGGTCCTTCACGTCCGACCCGGGTGACGCCTGGCGAAGTTTTGCGATGAACGCGTCCTCTCTCGATTCACGTCCGTCCCAGGGGTCCTGCTTGGTAGCGCGCCACAACGCGGCGGGATCGCTGGACGAGGCTTCGCCGAGCACTTCCGGCCGAAACGGCGTGTAAATGGTGCGGCGATCCGCTGCCAGCGCGGCGACCGCCGCGACGAACTCGCCGCGATCCACGGCTGCGTCCAGGCCGGTGGATGCTGCGGCCTCGGCGCCAGGGTGCAGGCCCGGCCCGAACATCCGGGTTTCGCGCCGCTCGTTGTATGGCTGGAGGTAAACCGTCGAGCGTTTGGTGCGGCCGTCGATGACGACGATCGCGCGCGGCTCGGCCACGCCGGTCAGGTAGAAAAACTGGTTGTTCTGGCGAAACGGCTGTTCGCCGGGACGTTCGGTGGTCCCCTGCAGGATCGCGACGCCGTCGCCGATCTGGGTCAGCAGCCTCGTCCGTCGCGCGGCGAATTCTTCGGCCGGAAAGATCTCCGCGCCTGTGAACACCGGTTGCGCCCCGATAGGCGTCAGCGCTGCCACGAGGAGCGCCGCCGCCGCCAGCGTGCGACCGATCGTCATTTCGTGCCTGATCCCACAGGCGCGACCGACAAAACGCGCGACGAGGGCAGATGCGCGCGATCGACGCGCTGGCCGTCCTTGAAGACATCCGCCACGGCGCGCAGGTTCTTGATGTCCGCCAGCGGATCGCGCGACAGCACCACGAGGTCGCCTCGTTTGCCGGCTTCGATGGTGCCGAATTCAGCCAGGCTCTTTGCGGCGATCGCGCCGTTCTTCGTCCCCGCGACGATCGCCTGGCCCGGCGTCATGCCGAGCTCGACAAAGCCTTCGATCGCCATGATCGTCCCCATTCCCTGATCCTGTTCGGCGAACTTCGGCGTGCGCGTCAGCTCGGGCGCCGCGGCCCAGTAGCTGTCGGTGCCGGGCGTGACGATGGCGCCGGCGCGAATCAGCGACTGGGCGTTGCGCCGCCGCGACTCGAGGCCGGCGCCGGTGTCCACGTCCTCCTTGCGCTTTTCCGACATGGTCTGCGCGCGCGCGGGCTCGCGGCGATCCTTCTCGCTCTCCTGCTTCTTCTTGTTGTACTCGTCGAGCGCTTTCACGTGTCGCTGCCAGGCCGGACCGGTGATGCTG
>DASXGC010000224.1:0-14357 GCA_036489235.1 Vicinamibacterales bacterium | reverse complement strand
GGCGGCATGTCCGCCGGGTTGCCCTTCGGCGCCCCGCTGTCGGCCCACTTGGCGATGATCGCGAGTTCGTCCTCGCTCAACGACGGATCGTTCTGGAATTGCTGAATGCCGATATTCTTCTCGACATACCACGGCGGCATGACGCCGGCCTTCGGCCCGATACCGGTGCGCTGCTTGATGGCGCGCGCCCACGGCCGCGCCTCTTCGTAGGTCGAGAGCGACATCGGCGCCACGCCGTCGGCGCGATGGCAGTTTTCGCAACTGCGCTGCAGAATCGGCGCGACGTCCTTGGTGAAGGTCACGGTGGCAGGCGCGTCCGCTTTCTGCGCCATCAGTCCCGATGGAACGATCACACCGGCCGCGACCACAGCAAACAGAACAGCTCTTCGAATCTGCATACACACCCCTCTTAACAGCTCTTATCAGCCTAAAACAGGCGGCACGCGGCGACAAGCAACATTGGGTGACAGACGCGTGACAATCACGCGTCAGAACAGGAACTGCCCTCCGACTTTGAAGAACCGGCCCACGAGAATTTGAGTGGGTTTCTGCCAGTTTGCGCCGAATGTGTTGTTCTGCGTCACGACCGGATTGGCGTTGAGCGCGTTATAGATATCGAGCATTCCCTTGACGCTCCGGTTGGCGCCCAGTTTTACGATTTTCGCGAAGCGCAAGTCGAGTTGGTTCAGGCGGTCGCCGTACTGCGTGCCCGGCGGCACCAAGTCGATCGGATAGCCCGACGGAAACGACGCGAGATTACGACCCAGCGACGGCGAGACTACCGCATTGGTCGCATTGTACGAACCCAGAATCATTGGCCCGGGGTTGCTCTGGAACGCGAGGCTACCCTGCAGATCCCACCAGAACGTCTGCACGGCGGCGAGCTTCAGTTGCGTCAGGAATGGCGTCGACCACGCGCAGTACGCGTCGTTCGTCAGCGGCGCCGCCGCCGTGCCGCCGTTCATGAACAAGCCAGGATTGTCGACCACACCGCAATTGGAATAGGCGGTGCGACCGCTGCTCAGTCCGCCGGAGAGAAACGTCTTCGAACTGATTCGTGCGTTGACCGCCAGGTCGACTCCGTTCCAAATCTCGGTCCGCTGTCTTGACGCGTCGTTGAAGGTCACCACATTGTTGGTTGGAAGAGCCGCGGCTGCCGTCGTCAGATCGTAGAGACCGCAGACCTGCGATCCGGGGCTGGGCAAGCGCGGATCGTTCGGCGTCGTAACGCAGAACGATTGATAGCTCGCCGGCGTCACCGATAGATTGTCGGTCGCGGTGAAGTTCCCCTGCGCGCGTCTGTAATACGTCACTTCGGCCGACACGCGTGGCGCCAATTCTTGTTGCAACCCGGCAGAGACCTCCCAGTTGTCGCGCCGCTTGCCCCAACCCGTGAGAATGGACGGGTCGTAGGTCGTGAGAGGAATCGTCGAACCTACCGGTCCTGCCCCTCCGGGTTGACCTGTCAATGGGAACTGCAAGCCGGTCAGCTCGTTCGGCTCCGGCAGAAGGTCGTGATTGGAATCGGTCCAGGCCTGTTGCGACGCCGAGCGGTACAAAGCCAGCGGATTGTTCGCTTGAGCCGTCGCGGTCGATTCCTGCTGAACGTAGCGGCTCAAGGTGGCTTTGAGTGCCGTCTTTCCGGTGCCAAACATGTCGTAGACGATACCGAGACGGGGATCCAGATCCTTCCAGTTCGGAACATTCTCGACCGCCGGATAATCGCGCGCGCCCACCCACGTGCCGGCGTCGAAATGCTGGGCCGGCACGCTCTCCTTCAACCAGTCAAAGCGCAAGCCGAGATTCACCGTGAACCGGTTCACCCGCCATTGGTCCTGTGCAAACACACCCAGGTCAGCGTCGAGATGATCTTTCTGATCGGTCGGCGTTGCATACCGAACCAGCGCGGTCGGCACACCCGCGTTGAATACGAGATACGAATCCTGCGACGGCCCATACATCCATGTCGGAATCTCGAGAGGCCCGTTGATCAGGCCGAAACCGAACTTCGCTGAATGGGATCCCGTGACGTAGGCGAGCGACGCGCGATAACTGTGGGTCGCCGAGAAGTTCGTCCCGTTCGGAACCGTTGCGGGCGCACGATAGACAATGCCATAGCCCACGTCCTGAACGCCGTACCCGTAGCTGGCCGGCTGGCCGGTGGCCGGATCGATCGCTCCGTCGGATTGCGCGATTTGTGTCCAGCGCGCGCTCATGTTTCCGACGCCAGCAGAGAGGAGTAGTTTGCTGCTGATGGCGGAAGTATAGGTCACGGTGCCCTGCCAGTTCAGCGGCAGGTTCTGCACGAACGACGCTTCGCCCGCACGCGTGGCAGACACCTGCCAATGGCAGGTGCAACGAGGCTGATAGTCGAAGTAGCCGCTCAATTTGTTCTTGAGGTCCATCTGCCAGGTCAGACGCAGGTTGTGGCTCTGGAGCTTCTGATCGTCGATGGCCTGCCTCGAGAGATCCGGCGTCAGGCCGCCAGGAGCGTAGTCCCACTTATAGTCGATGGGATTCACTTCGTAGTACGCGTCCGACTTCAGATTTTGGAAGCCCCATTCGCGGTGCGCCGTAAAGAACCACAGCTTGTCGCGTTGAATCGGACCGCCGATCGCGGCGCTCGTGTCATAGATCGACTTGATGCTGTCGGGTGCGTGCACGCCGGCAAGCTGAAACTTCTCGACGCCTGTGAAGTTGTCGCTCACCATCGAGTGGTTGCCGTAGTTGCCGAATACGGATCCGCTGAACCGGTTGCCGCCGTCTTTTCCAATCACGTTCACACGCACGCCGCCACCGGCGACTTCCGCTGAGATGGCGCCGATTTCATAACTCAGCTCCTCGGTGGACGCGTCATTCGACGAGACGCCTGTGGACGCGTAGGCGCCTCCTGCACCGAGCAAACCGAGCCTCATACCATCCATGTCGATGATCTTGTCGCCCGCGGCTCCACCATGCGCGACCAGTGGATTCTGATTCTCGCCGGCCGACCCGCCGACGTCCGCAAGAGAACTCGAGACGCCCACCGTCGTCACCCCGAGTTGCGACCAGCTCTTTCCGGTTGGAACCGCCTGTATGACCTCTGCAGTCACCAAGCGCTGCTGCATGACGTTCTGCACGTCCACCACGGGACTGGCGCCGGAGACCGTGACTGTTTCCTCCAGGCTGCCGACGCGCAATTGGATGTTGACGTTGCCCGCAAAGCCGGCTGTGAGCTCGATCCCTTCCCGCTTTACCGAGTTGAAGCCGGCCAGAGTGAAAGTGACGGTGTAGGTGCCTGGGCGCAGATCAATGACCGAGTACCGGCCGCTGGTGTCGGTGACTACGCTTCTTGTCCCTTCGATGAGCGCCGGACTGGATACTTCGACGGTCACGCCGGGGATGATTGCGCCGGACGCATCCGTGACGGTGCCGTTGATGCTGGTGGTCTGAGAGACAGCGACGCCCGGTGACAGAAACAGCCCCAAGGCGGCTAACGCGACGCATCTGCACAAAACCCTCATCCGTGCCTCCTGATGAGCCATGGCGCTTGCGATCGTCTGGTTTGAGCGTAAAACTACATTCGTGTCGGTGAGAAGCTAACCGATCGCGGTGTGACAATTTGATGACAAACGGGCGACAAACACGCGCCGGGTGACGTCAAGCCCAAAACCGTGCTTGAAATTCGAAGCCGTGCTGGACTTGGCGAATTCCGTGGAGTCTACTACGCAGCCTGACCGATGACCGAACCAAGTGATCGCGCCCGCGTGCTGGTTGTCGAAGACGAAGAATCCATTCGAGAGTTGATCTGCTTTCATCTCGACCTTGCAGGACACGCGTACGACAGCGTGTCGGACGGCAAGGCAGCACTAGCCGTTGCGGTCAGCCAACCGTTCGATGTGGTCGTGCTGGACGTCGTTCTCCCCGGCGTCGACGGCATCACCTTGTGCCAGGCGATCCGAAGAGGAGGACCGAACCGGGAGGTTCCCATCCTGATGCTTTCCGCTCGCCGTGGAGAGGCTGATCGCGTGCTCGGCCTCGAGAGTGGCGCCGACGACTACCTGACGAAGCCATTCAGTTTTCGAGAATTCCTCGCGAGAATCAGCGCGCTGCTACGCCGTCCGCGCAGCACCTGGCGGGCTTTGAGCGAAGCCGGACGCTCGCCCTCCGTCTCTCTCCTTGGTATCGTCGTCGACCCCACTCGCCACTCGGTGACGTGTGATGGGAAGCAGGTCTGGCTGACGCCACAGGAGTTCAATCTGCTGCACCTGCTGATGTCGAACGCCGGCGTCGTCTATAGCCGTGATGATCTCCTCGCGCGGATCTGGCAGGGCCGGGTGTATGTCACTGCTCGAGGAGTGGATACGCTCGTAAAGCGGCTGCGGAGGAAGATTGAGAAAAACCCCGATCAGCCGACACGCATCGTCACGGTTCGGGGTTCCGGTTATAAGTTTGCCGAGGTCGAATCGTGAGCTGGCTGTTTCGATCGAGAGCGGACCTCTCGGCATATAGGAGCCTGGCGGGACGTGTCGCGATCGGATATCTGATTCTGATCGGCATCGTGCTGGCGGCGCAGGGCGCGGTCTTTGTTTGGCTCATCGATCGAGCGGACAGCGCGACCGACTCGGGAATGACAAAGGAGCTGGGAGCAAGTCTGTCGCAGTCATTGCAGGTCAATCCGACCATCGACCTGAACCAATGGATCGCCGATCTGCACACCCGCGAGCACGTGTTCATCATCATGGGCGACGGTCGGACTGTGGGATCGAAAGCGCCTTCCGAATCGACGCGCCGCGTGGTCATCGAAGAACTGCGAGGCGAGTTCAACGTCGAAACCATGCTCGAGAGTTGGAAACGGAGCAACTATCGGGCAGTGCCGGTCATGGTCGACGGACACATCGTCGGCGCACTGGGCATCACGCCGCTCACGACGATCGAGCGATTCGGACGGCAAATCGTGTCGATCGGGATCGCGCTGCTGGTCCTTGGCACGCTCGTGTCATCGATTGTGATCATCGGACCCGTACAGCGGCGGATTCGCGACCTGCAGCGCGTCGCGCGAGCGCTCGGTGAAGGCGATGTCGATGCGAGAGCTGTGGAAGGCGGTGGTGACGAGGTCGCCGAGCTTGCCAGTACGTTCAACTCGATGGCGGACGAACTGGCCATGCGGGCCGACGAGCTCGCAACCTCAGACGGCGCCCGAAGGCAACTCATCGCCGACGTGTCCCACGAACTGATGACTCCGCTCACCGCAATCCTCGGACACCTCGAAACGCTGACGATGGCCGAGGTGCGCGGAGACGACCAGCGGCTTCACCGAGCGGTGGAGGTCTCGACACGGGAGGCGCAACGCCTGGAGCGTCTCATCGGAGAGTTGCTCGACGTTGCGCGCCTCGAGGCTGGTGGCGGCGACGTGCAGATCAAGCCGGTAGCCGTCAGCGAGCTGTTCGAACAGGTCATCGCGCATCACGAACACGAATCGCACACGCGCCGGATCAGATTTCTCTCGTCCGTCGCCTCCGATGCGGGCTTCTTACTGGGCGACCCCTTTCGACTGGAGCAGGCCCTCGAAAACGTCACCGCGAACGCGGTTCGGCACGTGGACGATGGCGGTGTCATTGAACTGAGGGCTGAATCGATCGATTCGACAAGAGTGCTGACCGTGTCGGATTCAGGACACGGCATCGACCCTGAACAACTGCCATTCATCTTCGATCGGTTCTACAAGGTCGCGTCCGCCAAGGGCGTGGCATCGAGGGGAAGCGGACTCGGGCTGTCAATCGTCAAGGCCATCGTGATGCGCCACGGGGGACGTGTCAGTGCGTCAAGCGCACTCGGGCGTGGAACAACCATTCGAATCGAACTGCCAGATCACTATGCCGAACAGACGGCTTAGCAGAACACTTTCCTGGTTGAGGAGAGTGACTGGCGCAACCACGATTGCGATCCTCCTCTCGTCCAGTGTGTTCGCTGGGCGGGGGACTCAAACTCCCAATTTCTCCGACGACATTGCTCCTCTGATAGCGCGTCATTGTGTGGCGTGCCATCAACCGAATGGCGACGCACCGTTCAGTTTCGTCACCTACGACGACGTCCGCAGACACGCCAGTCAGATTCGCGTGGTCACGTCGAAGCGATACATGCCACCCTGGAAGCCGGACGGCGACTCACCTGACTTCGTCGGAAGGCGCCGACTCACCGATAGTGATGTGTCACTGATTCAGCGGTGGGTCGACTCTGGAGCCCCGCAGGGGCGTCCCGTTGGTTCTCTTCAGCAGGCGTCGCGCTCCGACGGTTGGATATCAGGACCGCCGGATCTCGTGCTGACGCTGCCGACCTATACGCTCCGGCCTGACGGCCTCGACGTCTTTCGAAACTTTGTCGTCACCGTGCCCGGCGGCGCGGTGCGCTACGTCCGCGGGCTGCAATTCCGCCCACGCAACCGCGCCGTTCATCACGCAAATATTCGCGTCGATCCGACGTTGGCATCGCGGGCGCTGGACGAGGCGGACCCGGCACCCGGGTACGAGGGCGTGGTCCTGCATTCTGCCGAGTATCCAGACGGCCACTTTCTGGGCTGGACGCCCGGACAGGCAGCGCCGCCCTCGGATGAACTTGCTTGGCGTCTCAATGGCGGTACCGATCTCGTCGTGCAACTCCATATGCGCCCGACCGGCCGAACGGAGCAGATTTCACCACTGCTGGGGCTTTACTTCACTGACAAACCGCCAGAGAGATCACCGACGATGCTCCGCCTTGGTCGTGCGAATCTGGACATCGCAGCAGGAGCGGCCGACTATCGCGTGACCGATTCGTTTGTGCTGCCGGTCGACGCGCAGGTCGTGGCAGTCCAGCCCCACGCGCACTATCGTGCGCGGCAGGTGAGCGCTTGGGCAATGTCGCCTGACGGTGTCCGCCGCTCGCTGATCAGTATTCCAGACTGGGACTTCAATTGGCAGGACCAGTATCGACTGGCCCAGCCTTTGTGGTTTCCCGCTGGCACCAGGATGGAGATGTCGTACGCCTTCGATAATTCTGCGACAAACCCGCGCAATCCGAGTTACCCACCCGAACGCGTGACATGGGGATGGCGATCATCGGACGAGATGGCCGACGTCTGGATTCAGATGTTCACGCGCAGCGATACGGAACGCGAAACCCTTACCAGGATGGCGCGACTGAAAATGACGGCAGAGGATGCCGTCGGCTCGGAGGTGCTCATCGAGCGCGAACCGAATCATGTCAACCTGCGGAACGATGCCGCACTGATTTACCAGGAGCTGGGACAGCCCGAACGCGCCCTTGTCCACTTTTCTGCCGTCGCGCGGCTGCAGCCCCTCTCCCCCGCCGCGCACTACAACGAAGGCGTGACGCTCGAGGCGCTTGGCCGACTGGATGAAGCCGCGTTTCAGTACCAGGAATCGATTCGTCTCGATCCGTCCTACGTGCGCGCTCATAAGAATCTGGCCGATCTCCTCTACACCGCCCGCCGGCTCGATGCGGCCGTGACTGAGTATCGAACCACACTGCGATACGACGCCGCCGACATCGCGGCCCACTGCAATCTGGCGCGAGCGCTGACTGAAACAGACCGGCCTGCGGAGGCCGCAACCGAATACCGCGCGGCGCTGGCCCGCCGGCCGGATTCGATCGGATGCTTGATCAACTACGCCTGGCTTCTGGCCGCCCACCGTGACCCGATGGTCCGCCGGCCCGAACAGGCTGTGGCTCTCGCGCGGCGGGCCGTCGCTCTTACGAACCGACCGACCGCCGAGGGCCTGGACGTTCTCGCCGCGGCGTACGCTTCCGCCGGACTCTTTGCCCCCGCGATCGAAAGTGCGATGGCAGCCTTGGCCCTCGACTCCGCGTCCCCAAAAGCCGGGGCTGTGCGTCAGCGTCTCGAACTGTATCGTCGTCACGAGGCGTTCGTCGTCGACCGGTAAAACCGCGGCTTGGAACTGCGCCCGCCACTCACATTAGGTGGCTTGTCTCTTGCCTTGAGTCGCAGGATGACTGCTTCCCGCGTGCGGCGGGTCTCACCACGAACGGCGAAGCGACTCGAAACGGCTCGTAACACCACATCGTCTTGAATTGAAACGACGAATTTGTGTACAACAATCGGCCATGATGCCGATTGTCCGCTCCGCCTTCGTCGCCCTTGTCATCCTGCTCGCCGCGCATCCCGCGGCTGCTCAAGTATCTGCCGCGCTGTCGGGCGTCGTCGTCGACGCCTCAGGTGCGGCGATTCCGTCCGCCACCGTCACCGCTACCCATCTCGAGACCGCTGCCGTGAGAAACGGGACGACCGACGCGGTCGGCAGCTATCTGTTGCCTGAGCTGCCGGTCGGCGCCTACGCCGTGACCGTCACGAAGAACGGCTTCCAGACGGCCGTCCGCAACGGCATCCAGCTCGTCGTCGGACAGCACGCGCACCTCGATTTCGAGCTCCGCGTCGGCGGCGTGCAGGAGCAGGTCACCGTCACCGCGGACATATCGCCAGTGGCCGCCACGACGACGGACATTTCCGGCCTGGTCGGCGAGCAGCAGATCAAGAACCTGCCGCTCAACGGCCGCAGCTACGACCTGCTCATGCAGCTCAATCCGGGTGTGGTGAACTTCACGTGGGAGAAAACCGGCGGCATTGGCATTTCCAATTCAACGACCGCGAACATGTTTTCGGTGTCGGGGAACCGGCCGCAGCAGAATCTGTTCCTGCTGAACGGCGTGGAGTTCACCGGCGCCGCTGAGAACAACATGACGCCGGGCGGCGCCAGCGGGCAGCTGCTCGGCATCGACGCCGTACGCGAATTCAACCTGCTGCGCGACACCTACGGCGCCGAGTACGGGAAAAAGCCCGGCGGTCAAGTCACCATCGTCACCCAGTCCGGCGCGAACGCGTTTCGCGGGTCGGTCTTCGAATTCCTGCGCAACAACGCGTTCGATGCGCCGAACTACTTCGACCTCGGTTCGAGCGCACCGCCATTCTCCCGCAATCAGTTCGGCGCTTCCGCTGGCGGGCCGATCCGGAAAGACAAGACCTTCATCTTCGCCAACTACGAGGGCTTCGTCGAGGACCTGCACCAGACCTCCGTGGCATTCGTGCCGGATGCGCAAGCCCGGGCTGACGCCGCGCCGATCGTCAAGACGATGGGTCTGCTGAATCTGTGGCCGATCGCACCGCCTGGATCGCCAGACTTCCCGGCGACCGCGAACGGCGACGGTGTTGCGCAGTATTCGAGCAGTCCGCCACGGACCATTCGCGAGCATTTCGGCACGGTGCGACTCGATCAGACCTTCTCCGCGAACGACACACTGAGCAGCGTCTATACGATCGACGACAGCCACTCCAACACCGCCACACCGGCGAATCCCTACAGCACCGATCTCCTGACGCTGCGCGAGCAGGTGCTGAGCCTCCAGGAAACCCACATCTTCTCGCCGACGCTGCTCAACACCTTCCGATTCGGTTATTCGCGCGCCGCGTACTTCTTCACGGGCGAGCCCACGCCGGGCACGCCGGCCGCGACGGTGGCACCCTTCCTCTCGGGATTGCTGGTCGGTGCGGTGGTCGTCGGCGGAAGCCAGGCGTCCAATCCGCAGGCGCAGCTGGGGCTGGCTGGCAGTAACAACGGCAGCAATCTGCACGTCAACCGTAACCTGTTCACGATCTCCGATGACGCGTCGCTGAGCCGGGGCCGCCAGCAGTTCCGGTTCGGCATCTGGCTGCAGCCGTTCCAGTCGAACGAGAACATCGCGCTCAGCCAGTACGGCCAGATGACATTCACCGGGCTGCCGAACTTCCTCGCGGGAACCGCCAGCTTCCTCTACGACCCGGCGCCGAGCAACATGAGCTGGCGTTCGTTGTACGGTGCGCTCTATGCCGAGGACGTCATTCGCGCGCGCTCGGATCTGACGATCTCTCTGGGCCTCCGAACCGAGTTCAGCTCCGGCTGGAATGAGCCGAATGGGCAGGCGGCGAACTACCTCTCGACGAACGGCGTCCTGACCTGCGCGTCGCAGCCGGCGTCGAATGTCTGCCTGCCGGCGGTTGGCACCGCGACCTTCACCGAGAACCACGCAGCATTCCTGCCGCAGCCGCGCATCAGCGCCGCCTGGAAACCGTTCGACGAGAACACGGTCATCCGTGCGGGCGTGGGCGTCTACAACGATCTGCAGGACGCGCTCGGCTATCGGATGGATCAGAACGCTCCGTTCAACCCGACGTACACGATCGGCGCGACGCCGCTGACCAATATCTTCGGCGCAGCCGGGAATCCGATTTCGCCGAGCGCGCCGCCGCCGACCTCGCCACTGGCGCTGCTGCTGCCGGGTGGCGTGCAGACCGACATGCAGACGCCGACGCTCGTGGAGTACTCCGTCAGAGTCGAGCGTGCGTTGGGCGCGCATAGCTCGTTCACCGTCGGCTACGTCGGCAGCCACGGGTATCACGAGATCATCGGCGTGGACGCCAACACGCCCGTACCGGTTGTCTGTCCCGCGTCGCCGTGCCCGGCGAGCTTTCCAACCACGCTCGATCCGACGACGAAACTGCCGGTCTACGGCGCGCTCGCGGGGACGCCGGTGCCGGCGGGCACGTATTTCAATCCAACCGCGACGAAGCCAAACACGGCGCTGGCCAACACGTGGACGTGGATCTCCGAAGGACGCAGCACATACAACGCGCTGCAGATGGATTTCAACCGCCGTTTCAACGCGGGGATCTCACTGCGTGGCGTCTACACGCTCGCCAAAGCCATGGACGATGGCGATTCGCTCAACGCGACGGCGGCGAACAATGCGGTCGCGCTACTCTCCAATCCCTACAACCCGATGGCGGATTGGGGACCGGCGACGTACGACGTTCGCCATTCCGGATCGATCAACGTGATCTACTCGCTGCCGTTCGGGCGCGGCGGCCGGTATCTGACGCAACTGGATGGAGCGTCAAACGTCCTGGTCAGCGGCTGGATGCTGAACTCCGTGGTGACACTGCAGTCCGGATTTCCGTTCACGCCGCAACTGGCGTACAACCCCGCGAACAACGGCGACTCGCGCAATCCCGTCCGCCCGTTCGTCAATCCCGCGTTCACCGGCGAGGTCGTGACCGGGAATCCGAATCAATGGTTCAACCCTGCGGCCTTCATCGCGCCGCCGAGCAACAGCGGCTTCTACGGCGATCTGGGACGCAACACGTTCACCGGGCCCGGCCTCGCGACGTGGGACTTCTCGGCGCTCAAGGACACGCGGCTCGGCGGCAAGGCGACCCTCCAGCTCCGCCTCGAGGTGTTCAACCTGCTCAACCGCGCCAACTTCAACACGCCGAATCTGATCGTGGCCGTGCTGCAGGCGCCGCCGAATCCGACGTTGCCGCAAACGTCGCCGACAGCCGGACAGGTCACCAGCACGTCGACGTCGTCGCGGCAGGTCCAACTCGGGTTCAAAGTGTTGTGGTAGGACAACGACACCGTACTGTCCGAAAATTGGCCCCGAACGCGCAGACATCGTTACATCTCAGCCTGGCGGCTGAGGGTTGTCTCGCTGCGCGCGGGCTAGTGTTTGATATACGCCTTGAGGCCCACGTCAAACGACCAGAACGATCCCTCGTTGAAGGTCGTCACGGGAGTATTGAACGCGTCCACGCGGTGATAGAGCACTTCGCCGGTGATCGTCGCGTGGCGCTGGAAGAAATACTCGATCCCGCCGCCGATATCGATGCCCGCGTTCGTGTCCGCGCCGTCCGCCGCGCCGGAAATCGTCGAACGAAAGTGGTACATGCCGAGACCCGCGGTGACGTAGGGATGCACCACACCGCCTTCCCAGTTGTAGACGACGTTCCCGTCAAGCCGGATCGGCGACACCGTGCCGGTGAAGCCGCGGCCGACAATGTCCCACGATGATCCGGCGAGCTGACCGCGAATCGACAGGCGCGAGGTGAGATAGCCTTCGACGTTCCCCGCGACTTCTAATCCATTGTCGAGGCTCGGGTCAGCCGGCGTCGTCGCGCCGATCGATCCGCCCACGGCCCACATCCCAGGCGCCGGCGCCCGCTGAGCCCACGCTGGCGTAACGGCCATCGACACGGTCAACACAACCACGAATACTAAGGTCGGGCTTCGCATGATGCAAACAAGTTGCAAGCGCGATACCGCTCACGGTGATGTGCTGCTGCTCGCGCCGGTCCCGTCTCACTTCGAGTGTAGGAACTACCCACCGCGTTCGGATCAAAATCAGGAACCTTCTGGAACGGCGGCGATAGCGCCCATCGTTTTGGTACGCGCGTTGCCGCTGGACACCACCAACACGACCGCTGACGCCGACAAGGACGGGCGGTGAGTGAGGCGCGGCCTCCTCGTGGGGGCCGGTGTCGCGGTGGCGTTGGCTGTCGGGACGCCTGCGCGCGCGCAGAGCCCCGCATCCGTCCCTGCGGGCGCGGCGCCCTTCGCATGGATTGACGACGCGAGCGTGCTGCCGCCCGGCGTCGTCGCGGTGTCGGTGGCCGTGCTGCGCTGGCAAGGCAGCGATCTCAGCGAAGTCAATGCGCCGATCGTCGGCGTTGCGGCGGGATGGACGCCGCGCGTGCAGATCAGCGCCAGCATTCCACGTGTCATCGGCGACGATGTCAGCGGCGTTGTGGGTGGGCTCGGCACGACGTACGTCAGCGCCAAGATCGGAATTGTGACGGACGAGCCCCCGGGCCTCAAAGTCGCGGTCGCGCCGACGCTCGAGGTTCTGGGATCAGGCTCCCTCCCGTCGCTCGCGCCTGGCGCGAGTCGCATGCAGCTCGGTCTCCCGATCAGCGTCGAGGTCGATCGGGGCACCGCGCGCGTGTTTGGCAGCGCCGGCTTCTTCACGCCCGGCGTGTGGTTCGCGGGCGGGGGCATCGGGGCTCAGGCGACGCCGCGAGTCGCGGTGTCCGCCGCGTTCAGCCGAGCCTGGACGACGGACGTGATCGGCGGGCCGATCGGCGATCGACGGGAGATCTCGGGGGCGTGGCGTTCTCGCCGCGCCGCGATCTCTCGTTCTTCGGGTCGATCGGCCGCACGATCGCCACCAGCGATCAAGACGGTGCGGGGACCACGTTTACGGGTGGCGTCCTCTTCCTCCTCTCTTCCTCCACCTTCAAATAAGCACGGACCGGGCAGCGTTGATCGCGAGCCACTCGTGAGCCGTAATGGACGTCGGCTTCTATCGAGAGACAGAGCAGGTCCAGCACAGCACCATGAGTGCTCCAGCGCCACTGATTCAAGAGTCACAAAGACGCAGTCGAGAGGGCGGCGAAACGTGACGAGTGGTCGGCCACGGCAGTCTGATTTCGATGAACAGCGCGCACGCGTGCTCCGAGGCGGACGCTGTGTCTCTGAGCGCGGGGTTCTACTACACGGCGACGTGATCCCGGTGAAGCCTGCAGCGACTCTGTCGTGCAGTTTTTGGGCGAGTCGAGTCGAGTCCGTTCGTCGAGGACGGCTTCGAAGCGATGCGGGTGCGTTTCGTCCTCTGGTGAGGACTGCCGTCCGCGATTCATGTGCGGTTAACGTTCGATCCAGGTGCTTTGGGTTCTTCTTGATCGTTCCTGACGGGTGCGCCAGCCTCCTCACAGCGATGACCTATCTCTGTGCACAACTCAATAAGGCACCGGAGTGCGACATGCGCCGAACGCGATCGCTGACATCGACCCCGGGCAATATTATTCTCCGGGATCACGCAGGGGCATGCGGGTTGCACTGGGTAAAGGTCGTGGATTGCATTGGCAGCCCTATCCGATTCCGATTCGCATCAACACTACTTGACCGATGCCGTACCTCAATATCCTTCTACAAACCCAAACAATTCGGGCATGATCTTGGCGCCAGGGATACTCAATCGGAGAGTGCTGTTTGCGGATGAACACGGCTCGAAGAATCGGCGTGATCCTTGTCGTCGTCCTCTCGACGGCGCGGCCGGCGCACGCACAGCAACCGTCGGTCACGGCCGGCGTCGAGGTCGGTGTCAACACGTCGCGCATCACCCCGGAGGTCGGCGACGAGTCGATCAGCCGCGGCTTCGGACTGTTTGTCGGTGGCTACGTCCTGATCCCTGCGTTCCAATCGGTCGGAATTCAGCTCGAAGGCATATACACGCAGAAGAGGACGCACCTGGGCAACTCGCAGGATCTGGTGCTCGACTATCTCGAGGTGCCCGTGTTGGGAAAGCTGCCGCTTTTCAAGGGCCTCTACATCGTCGACGGCTTGGCGTTCGATTTTCCGGTGAGCGCACATCTGGAGCCGACGGCCAGCGCCGCGATAGACATCAAGAGCCAGGTAACCAGTCCTGACGTGAGCCTGGTGATCGGCGTCGCGTACCCTGTCGACCGGTTGCACATCGAAGGGCGGTACGAGGGC
>DASXGC010000221.1:0-8842 GCA_036489235.1 Vicinamibacterales bacterium | reverse complement strand
CGGAGCGGCGGGCCCGCGCCGGTTTGACGTGCGGCCGAGCGTCGCGCGAATCACCATTCGCAACGGCGTCGCCGACACCGAAATTATTTCGCTGGCGTGAACTCGACGGTGATCTCGCGATCGAGGTTGATCTTCAGTCCTGGCGCCGTCTTGATGATCGTCTTGGCCTCGTCGGACGTTTTCGCGGCCTGCAGCCGCGGCACCAGTGTGTCGTCGCCCAGCACCTTGTCGAGATCGATCTCCAGCAATGTCACGCGCTGGCCTTCGACCCACGGACTGCTGGTTTTAACCACCGGGCCATTGGGCTCGACGGCGAGCAGCACCTTGGCACCGGCGAGCAGGGTCTTGACCATCCCGAGCTGGTTTGCGGCGGCGGGTGATCCGAGGGCGTCGACGAAGTTCGGTTCGGGTACGTTGATGTGAAGGGTCGCGTTGCCGTCGGCCTGGTGCGCGATCGAGAACGTGATGGTCTCGCCCTGCGAGCTCATGCCGCCGGCCTTGACCGAAATGCCGCCGGGCGCCGCCGGCTGGGTCGAGATTCGGAGCTGACTGACGTCCGTAAAGGCGTAGACGGCGTCGCGACCCTGCCCGATCGGCGACTGCACCGGTGCAGACGACACGTAGGTGACACCCGGACCGATGCTGGTGACCAGATCGCGTGCCTGCTGCTCCGAAAGCGGATCGTCGCCCGGGCCGCGCTTGCCGCCCAGCGCAGAAAAGTTGCGCAGCTGGGTGAGCGCCGCCGTGGTGTAGAGCATCCGATGCTCGATCGTGCCGCTGCCATCGCCGTTGACCTTCAGCACGGTGGTCATTTGAAAGCACGCGCTCGAGGTCAGCGCAGCCGTAAGGAGAAGCCCGAGAGTCGGCACCCGCATGCCACCACCATGCCACAGATCGCCGATCGACCGCGCTAGAATCACGCGAATATGGCCGCGGGTCGCAACTCCGGGCCGCGCGTCCCATTGAATCGCGCGCTGTCCAAACTCGGCATCCTTTCCCGCTCACAGGCGACCGTCGCGATTCTGGCGGGACGGGTCACGGTCGGCGGCCGTGTGGTCCGCGATCCCGCGCATCTCGTCGCCGTCGATCGCGACCGCTTCGTCGTTGATAGTCAGTCGCGCGAGCCGACCGCCTGGCGAACGATTCTCCTGTACAAGCCACGTGGCGTGGTCACGACACGGCGCGATCCGGAAGGGCGGCGGACCGTCTACGATGTCGTCACTGGTATCGAGCCGGGTCTACTCACCGCACTGAACGCGGTCGGACGCCTCGACCTCGCGACTTCCGGCCTGCTTCTCCTCACCACCGACACGCATCTGGCCAACTGGATCACCGATCCCGAGCACGATGTGCTGCGCGTCTACATCGTCACGGTCAGGGGCGAGGTCAGTGATGAAGAGCTGGAACGGCTTCGCGACGGGGTCGATTCACGGGGCGAGCGGCTTCGCACTGAGGCGGTGACGTGCCGCAAGCGATCGCGGCGAGAGTCTCACCTGACGTTGGAGTTGACCGAGGGCAGGAACCGCGAAGTGCGCCGGCTGTTTGGGGCCATCGGCCACGAGGTGACGCGGCTCAAGCGCGTGCGGCTCGGTCCGTTCGAGCTCGGTTCTCTCGAGCCAGGTTGCTGGCGGGACGTGAGTCGCGACGAGATTCGCGCGGCCTTCCCTCTGGCATCAATCAACGCGTCCGCCGGCCGGCCGGCGTTCAGTCCACGACCTGACGGTCATTGATGGTCACCATTGCACAGAACGCGCATCAGTCATGCGCGGATCGCCGGCTCGAGCGTCGTGGCTGAAGTATTATTTTTGCATGGATCAGTTCGCACCAGCCTCTGCACCAGCGGCTCCGCAACTCCGTGAGCGTCCGGATATTCCCGACCGGTTCAAGTGGAACCTGACCCACATTTTCGCGGACTGGCAGGCGTGGCAGGCCGGCTACGACACGCTGGACGCGAAGATCGGCGCCTATGCCGCGCTGCAGGGCACGCTGGCCCGCGGCGCCGAGCATCTGCTGGTGGCGATGAAGTTGTCCGACGACATCGGCCAGCTGACCTATCGGGTGTGGTATTTCGCCGGCCTCAAGTACGACGAAGACCAGCGCGACAACCAGATCAACGCGCGGCGGCAGCAGGTGCAGATTCTCTTCGCCAAGGCCGGCCAGGCGAGCGCCTGGTTCAACCCCGAGCTGCTCGCGATTCCCCTGGCGACGGTTCAGCAATGGCTGGCGGACAGCACCGAGCTCGCCGTCTACCGCTTTGCGATCGAGGATCTCTACCGTCAGCAGGAGCACGTGCTCGACGACAAGGGCGAGAACCTGCTGTCACTGTCGAGCCGTTTCTCATCGGCGCCGAACGACGCGTACGCGGCGCTTTCGACGGCGGATCTCAAGCACCCCACCATCACGCTGTCGTCAGGCGCCGAGGTGACGCTGACCTACGGCCAGTACCGCGCCATCCTGGCGACCAACCGCAATCAGGCCGATCGCGCGGCGTCCTTTGCCGCCTATCACGCCCTGTTCGACGCCAACATCAACACCTACGCGTCGCTCTACAACGGTGTGCTGCAGCGCGACTGGTTCCATGCGCAGGCCCGCGACTACCGCAGCACGCTCGACGCCGCGCTCCACGGCAACAACATCCCGACTGCGGTGGTCGAGAACCTGATCGAGACGACCAAGGCCGGCACCGAGCCGTTGCGCCGGTATCATCGCCTGCGCAAGCGTGTGCTGGGTCTCGATTCGTACCACAACTACGACACCACCATTCCGCTGGTGGATTTCGATCGGCAGTATCCGTACGAACAGGTGCTCGACTGGTTGCCGGCATCGGTGGCGCCGCTTGGCGACGACTATCGGACGCGGCTCGACAAGGTGCTGAAGGGCGACTGGATTGACGTCTACGAGAATCCGGGCAAGCGGAGCGGCGCCTACTCGGCGCCGGTGTACGGCGTCCATCCTTACATGCTGTTGAACTACAACGACACCCTGGACGCGGTGTTCACGCTGGCGCACGAGATGGGGCACTCGATGCACACCATCCTCTCGAATGCGCATCAGCCCTTCGTCTACTCGGCTTACACGATCTTCGTGGCGGAAGTGCCGTCCACGCTCAGCGAAATGCTGTTCCTCGAGTACATGCTGGCGCAGGCGACCGATGAACGCGAACGCATTGTCCTGCTCCAGCACGCGATCGACGGCATCGTCGGTACCTTCTATACGCAGGTGATGTTCGCGGACTACGAGCTGCAGGCGCACCGGCTGGCCGAGGAAGGGAAGCCGGTCACCTCCGACGTCCTTGGCGAGATGTATTTCAACCTGTTGAAGGCCTATCACGGCGACGCGCTCGACTACGACGAAGCCTCGCGCCTCACGTGGGCGCGCATCCCGCATTTCTTCAGCACGCCGTACTACGTGTATCAGTACGCGACCTGCTTCGCCTCGAGCGCGCAGGTGATGGCGCAGCTCACCGAAGGCAGCGCCGCCGATCGGGCCCAGGCGATTGATCGCTATCTGACGCTGCTAAAGTCGGGCGGCAGCGACCACCCGATGCCGCTGCTGCAGCGCGCCGGCGTCGATCTCAGCAAGCCGCAGACGGTGCTCGCGGTCGTCGCCCAGCTCGATCGTCTGGTGACGCAGCTCGAAGCGGCGATCGCCAAGCTGCCCTAGCAGCCCGTGGTGCACGGGGTCGCTCGGAAAGGGATGTGGGAGACTTCCGATGTCTATCGATGTGGAATTGATTAAGCAGGTCTATGACCGCTTCAATGCTCGTGACATCGAAGCTGTGCTCGCTGCACTGCAGACCGATGTCACGTGGGCCAATGGCATGGAGGGAGGGCACGTTCACGGCCGCGACGCCGTGCGGAGCTATTGGACCCGACAATGGTCAGCGATCGACCCGCGCGTCGAGCCGACCGTCTTTTCAACCGGCGCCGATGGTGAGATCGTCGTCGAGGTCCACCAGACGGTGCGCGACCTCCAGGGAGCGGTGCTGGTTGACCAGATGGTCGGTCACATCTTCAGGATCGAGAATGGCTTGATCACGCGCTTCGACATCCGCGAGGCGTAGAGGCGCGCCAGACGGGAATGCCCGCGCGAGGCCGACGCACAGGTCGCGCGCTATAATTTGTCTCGCGCATGTCCCGCAGGCCGGTACGATCCGCCATCGCGACGCTGGCGGCCGCCGCTGCGTTCACCGTTGCCTGCTCTGCGCCGGCGCCCGTCGCCGCCGATCTGGTCATCACCCACGCCAGCATCTGGACCGGAAACCCGGCTCAGCCCTCCGCCAGTGCGCTCGCGATCATCGGCGATCGCATCGTCGACGTCGGCGACGATCGCGCGATCGAGCGCTGGCGCGGCGGCGACACGGTCGTCATCGACGCTGAGGGGCGGCGCCTGGTGCCCGGCTTCAACGACGCGCACGTCCACTTCGCCGACGGCGGCACAGCTCTCGATAACGTGGATCTTCGTGATGCCGACAGCCAGGCTGAGTTCGTGCGTCGCATCAGCGAGCGCGTCAAGGCGCGTCAGGGCGAGTGGATCGTCGGCGGCGCGTGGGACAACACCCGTTGGCGGCCGGCGACGTTGCCGACCCGTCAGATGATCGACGATGCCACCAACGGCACGCCGGTGTTCGTAACCCGTTACGACGGACGGACCGGGCTGGCCAACTCCGCTGCTCTCGGCCGGGCCGGCGTCACCACGGCGACCGCCGATCCCCACGGCGGCGCGATCGTCCGCGATCCGGCGACCGGCTTTCCGACCGGTGTCCTGACCGACGCGGCGATGTCGCTGGTGGCACAGGTCATCCCGAAGACGTCGCCGGAGCGGCGGGTCCAGATCGTGAAGCGTGCACTCGAGTACGCGGCGTCAATGGGCGTCACGAGTGTCCAGGACATGAACCCGGATCCGGAAGACGTGTCGGTGTTAGCCGACCTTGCCGAGCGAGGCGAGTTGACCACGCGAGTTTACGCCGCCATGAGCGACGCCGCTTGGTACGATCAGGCAAAGCTCGGCATCCATCGCGCCTTCGGATCGCCATGGCTTCGCATCGGCGCCGTCGTCGGCCTTGCAGACGATGGGCTCGTGGCCGAGACGACCCCGACCGCCGAGATGCGGATTCGTCTGATGGCGGCGGATCATGCCGGCCTGCAGTTGTCTCTCCAGGCTGATACGCAGGCGGGCGTGTCCCGTGCGCTCAGCCTGTTCGACGAGGTGGCGCAGGCCAACGGAAAGCGCGACCGCCGGGCGCGGATCGAACATGCTGGATCCCTCGCGCCGCACGAAGTCGAACGCCTGGCCGCGCTCGACGTGATTGCCTCGATTCAACCCGCCCGTGATATCACGACCGACGCGCTGCGGCGCCTGCTCGATGGCGGCGTGCGACTGGCAATCGGCACCGACTGGTCGATCGCGCCGCTCAATCCGATGCTCGCCCTGTACGCAGCGGTGACCGTACAGAAGATGAGTATCGCGGAAGCGATGAAGGCGTACACCAACGGATCGGCGTTCGCTGAATTCCAGGAGGGCCAGAAGGGAACGCTGGCCCGGGGCCGACTGGCGGATCTGGTCATCCTGAGCGACGACATCTTCAGCATTCCGGCGGCGCGGCTCAGGGACGTGCACGTGCTCACCACGATCGTCGGCGGACGCGTGGTCCACCGGCGAAATCCATGACTGCCAGGCTTCGCCTGCCGCCGACGCCGACGCTGCTCGCCGCGGCGCTGGCCGGCACCGTCGTGTGGGCGGCCTTGCACTGGGGAGCGCTCGTCGCCGGTGGCTCGGATTCGTATGGTTACGTGAGCGAAGCCGCGCTGTTGCGGCGCGGTGAACTGACGGTCAACCAGGAAGACGTGGTTCGGTCGTCGCCCTGGCCGCTCGCGAATCACACCTGGGCCCCCCTCGGCTACCGTCCGTCTCCCTGGGTCAGCACAACAATCGTTCCCGTGTATGCGCCGGGGCTGCCGATGTTGATGGCGCTCTTCGAAATTCCATTCGGCTTTTGCGGCGCCTTTCTGGTCGTGCCGTTCTGCGGCGGCCTCGCGATCTGGTGCACCTACATCCTCGGCCGGCGGATGTTCGGATCCTCCAGCATTGCGCTGGCCGGCGCCGTGCTCGTGGCGACGAGCCCGGTGTTCCTGTATCAGTTGATGAACGCCATGAGCGATGTTCCAGTCACCGCGGCGTGGACGCTGGCGCTGACTTTGGCGGTCGCGGGCTGGCCCGTAGCGAGCGGACTCGCGACGGCGGTCACGCTCGCGATTCGTCCCAACCTGTTGCTGCTGCCGGTCGTCATCGCTGCCTGGTTCCTGATTCGGGAATGGCAACGGGATCGGAGCGCCGCGATCAGGGCGACGCTACGGTTTTCTCTTGGAGTGTTGCCGTCGATCCTGGGAATCGCCTGGCTTTATTCCCACCTCTATGAGTCGGCGTGGACCTCAGGCTACGGGAGCCTCGCCGACCTCTACTCGTTCGGCTTCTTCATGACGAACGTTCGTCAATTCGCGCAGTGGCTGGTCGAAGTCGAACTGCCGGTGTTGGTGATTGCGCTGTTGGCCGTCGTGGTTCGCCGCGCGTTCCCGGCCGTGCTGATTCCATTCGCGCGGATTCTTTTCGGTGGAACGATTGCGGCCGTTCTACTGTCGTATGTGTTCTATCAGCCGTTCGACGTGTGGTGGTACCTGCGGTTCCTGCTGCCGATGTGGCCGGTGATGATGCTGCTGGCGGCCGCGGCGATCGAAGGCATGGCCCGCCGATGGCTGCCATCGCAACACGCGATCGTCGCCGGCGTGGTGGTCGCGATCCTTTCCTTACAAGGAGTGGCGACCGCCGCCAGGCGGGGCACGTTTGGCCTCGGCGTCGGCGAACGGCGGTACATCGACATCGCAAGATTCATCGCCGGCTACACCGAGCCGGAGGCGGTGATTGTCGCGGTGCAGCACAGTGGATCGCTGCGCCTGTATGCCGGACGGCTCACGTTGAAGTTCGATGTCCTGGATCCGGACTGGCTCGATCGAACGGTTGACTATCTGCAGTCGATCGGGCGGAGGCCGTACTTCGTTCTCGACGGAGCCGAGGTGGAGGCGTTCACGAAGCGGTTCGGCAAGACCAGCCGGTTCGGCGCCCTGGCGTGGCCGCCCATGGCCACGCGCGGATCGATCGCGGTGTACGATCCGATCGATCAGCGTCCCGGGTCGACGCCGATCGCGATTGCTTCGACCACCATTCCTCGTGGCGAGTGGTGCGACCTGCCTCAGATCGCGCCGCCGGTCCTGCGAATGAAGTAGAACACCGCTGCGATCGCGAGCACGAGCGCTTCGATCCCGAACTCCCGCCGCGTCGCGTTCGAGAGCAGCCAGACGATCACTGCCGCCGCCAGCAATGGAATCAGCGGCCCGCCCGCCAGGGTGAATGGCTGTGTGCCCTCGATTCGAACATCGCGCCGCTGCAGTTGGTACGAGGCGGTCACGCACATCAGGTAAAGCGTCAGCGCCGCCACGTTCGACAGAATGGCCAACTGGGTGAAGCTGCTGCTCACCGCGAGCAGCGCCACCACGCACGCATAAGCCGTGATCGCGACGTACGGCGTGTGGAATCGCGGATGAATGCGCGCGATCGGTTCGGGCAGGACGCCGTCGCGAGCGAACGCATACAGTGCCCGCGGGCTGCCGAGCATGTCACCGGACAGATATCCGAACATCGAGACGACGGCGCCCGCGATTACCAGCAGCCGTCCCCATTTACCAAGCACCTGCGCCGCCGCATCCGCCAGCGGGGCCGCTGTGTGCTGCGCGATGGCCGGACCCAGCAGACCTTCCGCCACCATCTGAATCAATATGTACAGGAGAGAGGTGATGGCGAGCGCCGTCAGCAGCGCCCGCGGCACGGTCCGCGCCGGATCCCTGACCTCACCGCTCGGTACGAGCGCAATCTCGACCCCAAGGAACGCGAAGATCAGCAGGATCGACGTGCGGCCGACGCTCGACACCGCAGGCAGGCCCGGCCAGCGCAGATAGTCTGCGTGCACCGACCAGATGCCGACGCCGACGAAGGCCAGCAACGGCAGCAACTTCAGGATTGTCGTCGCTTCGACCAGCCTCGCGCCCGTTCTCACTCCGCGCACGTTGATGCCGGCGAGCGCGGCGAATACCGCGATGATAATCAGTCCGCGGCCAACTGCTGATTCGACCGGTGACCACAGCGCTCCGACCGATCCGGCAAATGCACTGGCAACCGACGCCACAGCGAACGTGGCCGACAGGCAATAGAGCACACCCGCAAGGAAGCCGATGAAGGGCCCGAACGCCACTTCGACGTATGCGTACAGGCCGCCGGTCAGCGAAACCCGGCTGCCGGCGGACGCGAAGCAGCACACGATCAGCGCCATCAGCACGCCGCAGACGATGTACGCCAGCGGGGCGGCGGTACCGAGACCTGCGGCGACGATCGCAGGAAGTACGAAGATGCCCGCGCCGATCGTGACGTTGACGATGCTGGCGGTGAGTTGTCGCGCACCGATGGCGCGTTCCAGTCCCGTTTCGGACGCCACGCTCATGCCGCGCGCTCAGACCGGGGTATGGACCGCGGCAATTTCCGCAGCGGCGCGGCGGCCGCTTTCGACCGCGCCGTTCATGTAGCCCTGCCACATGACACTGGTGTGCTCGCCGGCGAAGAACAGCCGCTCGGCCGGTCGCGCCAGCCATGCGCGCAGCGACGGATCGAAGCCGGGATCGAAGAAGGCGTAGCCGCCGCGAGCGAGCGGATCGTGCTCCCACACGATCTGTTTCGAGGCGAGGATGTCAGGCAGCGGCGCGCCGAGCCATTCGAGCGATTGCGCCAGCCCGCGCGC
>DASXGC010000206.1:0-9334 GCA_036489235.1 Vicinamibacterales bacterium | reverse complement strand
CGAGGCTCGTATCGACGCGATGTTCGGCCGCCAGCGCAGCGCCCACGATCCACTCGAGCTGCTGGCCGTCGTGGTGCAGGCGATCCTGCAGCGCGGTGTCGTCGGGATTCTGGATCGCCGCGGCGCTCCACACCTCACGCGCCTTCGCAAGTTGTCCGAGTCTGAAATAGCCGTCCCCGAGCGCTCGCTGCGCGCGGGCCGCGAGCAGCGGCGGCGTGTCGCTGTTGGTTAGTTTGAGCGCCTCGGTGAGATCGGCAACCCCCTTGTCGGTTCGATTGAAGATCGAGCGGTTGTAATAGAGGTTGATGACGCCGCGCAGGAAGTAGGCCAGCACGGTCGGGCGCTGCTCAATCGATTTCGTCAGCGCGCTCATCGCGTCGCGGCCAAGGTACAGCCGCTTGAGGTCGCCGGATGTCGGCACCTTATCCACGTAGGACAGCGCGAGGCTGAGCTGGACATTGGCGCCGTTGCGACTCTTGACGATCCGGCGAAAAAAATCGATCGCGCGATCGAACTGGGCGGTCTCGATGATGACCTGCCGGTATTCGGCCGCCAGTATGAGATTCTCGGAATCTGACGCGACCGCCTGTTCGAGCGTCAGCAGCCGCTGCGGCACGGTGTCGCCGGCCAAGGCAGTATCGGCGGCGATCGAGCAGGCGAGGAGGGCGAAGGCCCCGGCGATGAACTGTCTCCGAATCATCTAGCGCTCGAACCTCAATTGAATGCGGAACTGCCGGTATTCCGAGTTGTAGAACGACCCGAACGCCGGCGAGCCGAGGTTGGCCTGGACGTCGGTCGGCAGAAACGTGTTCAGCGCGTTCCACACCCGCACGCCGATCCACGGCTGCAGCTTGCCGACTTTGAAACGTCGCTCGATGCCGACCTCCAGGCGCACGAAGTCGGGGAAGCGCTCGCTGTTCCGCGGACCGACAAAGTCGAGCGACTCGTCAACGATCGAGTACGGTACGCCTGTGTGCCAATCGAAGATGCCGAGCAGCAGCCATCGATTGGTCGGCATGACTCGGCCCCGCGCCGTCAGCCGGTGCGGCACGTCTGTACTGCTCGGAGCATATGCGTTCACCCCGATCACGGGCCCCATCACCGCATCGTAGTAATTGGTGAGGCTGTTGAGATCGCTGCGAGCCATCGACCACGTGTAGCTGGCGTTGAAGTCGGCCGACGGGTTATGCGTGAAGTGGACACCGAGCTCCACGCCGCGATACAGCGACTGACCGGTGGACGTCAATTGCAGCTGACCGACCGTGCCGATCTGGACCGGGTTGACGATCAACTCGTGGTTGCCTTCCCGATCGAGCGCGGTGGCGTGGAACGACCAGTGGCTGTTGAGCCGATAGTCATAGCCGATGTCCCAGGTGCGGCTGCTTGGCGTCCGCAGAGCGTCGGTGACGTGCGTGAACGCGACCGGCGGCCCGAGCGGCGTGGTGCCGTCGCTCGCGAATCGCGTGTCGATTTCGCTCTCGAAGTCGTCGAACACCGCCGCGGTTGACGGCGTCCGCTCGTAGAACAGTCCGAAGCCGCCGCGGAGAACCGCGTTGCCCGACGAGGTCAGCACGATCGCGGTACCGATGCGCGGGGTCACGTTGAAGCGGCCGACGATGCCGTCGCGATCGACGCGCGCGCCGAGTTCCAGGTACCAGTTGGCGTTCGGCTGGAGCCGGTCCTGCGCGAACAGGGCGAGGTCGGTGGTGTCCGCCGATTGCGTCGTGACCGGCGCCGAAAAATCAAGGCTGCGAGCGAGCGTGCCGTCCGCGCGTTCGATCAACACGGTCCGGCTGACGCTGTTGCCGTCGTACGAGTTGTGGAGCACGTCCATTCCGGCCTTGAAAAGGTTGAGGACGCCCAGAATGTTTTGCGTTCCCGACACTGTCTCGACGATCTGCTCCGTGCCGGTGTTCCGATTCTGCTGGTTGTAGAAGTTGCCGAGGGTGGTGTCCGGCAACAGCTGCATCGTCGCCGTCCCCTGTGGAAGCACGTCGGTCCGGTAGTCGTGCTCGTGCACCGTTGTCTCGCTGAACAGCGAATTGCTCCACACCACGCGGTGCGTGACGCTGGCTTCGGTTGCGGATGTGTTCAGATCGACAGTGGCTGGCGGGGGAGTAAAGGTGCCGAGGGTTGCGTCGAGCGCCACGCCGGGAAAGAAGCCCGCTGTTGCCACGAGCGTCTGGTTGGGCGTCAGGTTTCCATCGACACGCGTGAAGGAACTGAACGCCCGGGACACCTTGAGCTCATTCGGTGGCAGGCTTGCGACATCGCTCGCGGTGTAGCGAAACTGCGCGGTCTGCTCGAGGAACCAGCGGTCCTTGACGAGCGGACCGCCAACCTCGAGCCTCGGCGCCCAGTACCCGATGCCGTAGAGATTCACCGGCGACCCTCGCTTGGTTCGAAACGCCGGTGAAAAATTGTTGAGCCGAATCTTCCATTGATCGGCCGCTCGTTTTGTCTGAATCACCACGAGGCCAGAGGAGAATCGCCCGTATTCGACCGCGTACGGATTGGGCAGAACCGCGACTGAATCGATCGCGTCGTCAGGCAACGAGATGTGGCTCAACCCGGTCGCGGTGTCGGCCAGCGTGCTCGAGCCGATCTGCATCCCGGCCTGGCTCGGACGACCGCCCTTGATGCTGAAACCGCCAGGCGTTTCGAGAACGCTCGCCAGCAGACGCAGCGATCCCGACAGGCCACCGCCGGGCGCGAACTGATCGAGGTCCTGGCTGCTTAGGCCGTCGCTTGGCGACAGCGTGCCCTCGGCCGAGACGGGACTCGACGCCGTCACGTCCACGCGCTGCGTCAGCATCGCGATCGGCAGGTCAATCGCGACGTTCACAGCCTGACCCGCTGTGAGATGCACTCGCACGGTTGTCGGCACGAAGCCTTCGAGCGAGCCGGTCACGTCGTAGTCACCGGCAGGCAGACTCTCCGAGGAGAAGGTGCTGTCCTCCCCGCAGAACAGACGTGTCACCTGTTGCGTGCCCCGATCGACGATCGTTACCGCCGAGCCTGGCAATCGCACGGTTCCGGCTTGCGTGGTCACCAGCCCGGCAAGCGTACCCGTGGCCGGTTGCGCCGCCGCAAACCGGGCGGAGAACGCAATGACGAGCAGCCATATCGTAAGTTGGCGCAAGGACTTCAGGCTCGGGTTAACGGGACGCTCTATCGTCTCGTGTTCGCGCGGTGGGAGTCCAGCACGGTCCGCATAAGGAAAGCCAGTGGATTTTGAGTTGTCAAACGTTGATCTGATGCCTGCAAGGATCGCGCTCGCCCCATAGAATGGCGCATGCCGCCGGCCGACTCGAGCGAAACGCACAGAAATGTCGGGGTTCGCGACCGCACCGTCAGATTCGTCGTTTGGGTGGCGCTCCTCGGTGGATGCGGACTCGCCCTGGTGCGCGTCGTGCTGACGCTGCCTTTACACGTCCCTCTCAACTACAACGAAGGATGGAACGCGTATCACACCGCCGACGTCGTGGCGGGGCAGCCGCTGTATGCCGCCGGCCGTCCCTATTTTTTCAACAACTACCCTCCGCTGTCTTTCCTCGCCGTCGCCGCTGCGACCAGGATCGTGCCCGATGCGATCGTCGCCGGACGCTGGCTCGCGCTGATCTCGTTCGGCGTGTGGACGATCGTGCTCATCGAGGCCGCCGTGGCATTCGGATGTCGCCGCGCGCACGCGTGTTTCGGTGCCTTGCTGTTCGCTGCCACGATCCTCGTCTTCACGGACTACGTCGGGATCGACGACCCGCAGATGATGGGGCATGCGATTGCGAGTGTCGGGTTGGTTGCGCTGCTGCGCGCAGCCTCCGGCCGCGCCGCGCTGGTCGTCGCGGCGGTGATGTTTGTCCTCGCGGTGTTCGTCAAACAGAACCTTGTCGTTCTTCCGATCGCCTGCGTACTGTGGCTCGCGTGTGTTGATCGCCGGCGCGCCTGGTTTCTGGCCGCGGCGATCGTCGTTGCCGGCGCGGCGACGGTCGGGATATCCGTCGCAGCATTCGGGACGCCGGTGATCGAATCGATGATGCTGCCGCGAGTCTTCCTGCCGTTGAAGGGCGCCTGGATGGCAGTGCAATGGCTTCTGCGCGCGGTGGTGCTGATCTTCTTCGAGGTGCTGTTGTTTCGAAAGCATTCGCGCGACTCCGCGGTCATCTTCGTCACGATCTACGTCGGTGTGGCCGCAGTCATCGGCGCGGTGCTGGGAGCGGGAGCCGGCGT
The DNA here is from genome assembly GCA_036489235.1 of Vicinamibacterales bacterium. GTDB lineage: Bacteria > Acidobacteriota > Vicinamibacteria > Vicinamibacterales > CAVVIG01 > CAVQFC01. The sequence goes on along the minus strand of DASXGC010000206.1, from coordinate 5,107 downwards.
CAACTGGAACGTGTTCTTTGATGCGGACTGGGCGCTCTGCCTCGGCGCTGCCGTCGCGCTCGAACGCGCCGGCGGCCGTCCGGCTCTGGGTGCGCTTCGGTCGTCGACTGGCATTATGGCCGGCTGCGCGATCGTTCCGGTCATTGCGGCGCTGGCCGCGTTCAAGCCCGACCACGCCGCCAAAGACTATTGGCTCAATCCACGCGCGGCCGAAACCGCTGACGCGGCCGAGCAGATCGCGTTTTTGAGTGCGGAAGGCGGGCCGGCGATATGCGAAGAGCTTGCGCTGTGCTTCTGGTCCGGGAAACCGGTTGAGGTCGACGTCTTCAATGCCGGACAGCAAATACTTCTCGGCCGCGTCGATCAGCAACCGCTCATCGCGGCGATCGATCGCGGCCGCTTTGCAGCCATACAAATGAACATGCCGTCCAGGGACATCAGTCCGGCAATTGCCGATTCGATTTTGCGCCGATACTTCATCGATCATGCGGCGTTCAATCGAGTGTTCCTGGTTCCGCGGCCCAGGTAATCTGGATTCTTTATGAAGGCTGGCGCACACTCGCACGCGTGCTCACGGGCTGGGGATTCGTGGTCGCAGCATGCCTGCTGTTCGTCGGTGTCGCTCTGCTCGTGCACGCCATCTTCAACATGACTGATCGTCGCGATGATCCGTCGAACCGCGACGGTCGCCGAAAAAACCGGAGATAGAGGTTGTCCATGACCCTTGTTCGAGATCCCGTTCTCACGCCGGTTCCGATCGCGCGCTTGCGTCCGACGCAGATCACGGTCGGCCTGCGGGAGGTCAAGGAAAAACGCCGCAGTCTGCGAAAGCGGCCAACCCGGAAGATTGGCCGGTTTCTCGGCGACCACATGATTCCGGTGATCCTCGGGCCCAACCATCGCCACTACATCATCGATCATCATCATCTCTCGCTGGCGTTGCTCAGCGAAGGCATCGAGCAGGTTCTGGTGACGGTAATCGCCGATCTGAGCATGCTCGAGCCGGAGCAGTTCTGGATCGTGCTCGATCACCATAGCTGGGTGCACCCGTACGACGCCCAGGGCCGCCGGGTCAGTTTTGCGAAAATTCCGAAGCGGGTGGACCAGATGAAAGACGATCCGTTTCGCAGTCTTGCGGGCGAACTGCGCCGCGCCGGAGGCTTCGCCAAGGACACGACGCCGTTCAGCGAGTTCCTGTGGGCTGACTTCCTTCGGCGTCGCCTCGATCGGCAGAAAGTCAAAGCGCACTTTGCTGCGTCCGTCCGCCAGGCGATGACGCTGGCGAAGAGCCAGGACGCGCATTACCTGCCCGGATGGTGCGGGCCTTCGTAGCCCGCGAAATCGCGATGAAGCGCCCGTCCGTTATCGCGACGGGATTGGTGTCAGTCCGGCCCTTACGATCACCGGCACGGCGTCAGACGCTGCGAGAAAGCGGATGAGGGCGCCGGCGGCCTCAGGTTCGCGTGCGGTCTGCGTCAGCACTGCCGCGTAGATCGTCACCAGCTGAACCTCGGCTGGAATCGGGCCGACGAAGGTAATGCCCGGGACGTGAATCAGCTCACTGACCTGCTGAAAGCCGATCTCCGCCTCGCCGCGCGCGACAACCGCCGCGACCGGCTCGCCGGACGGTGGACCGCGGACCTTCCGGCTCTTGCCCGCCAGCTGGTCTGCGACGCCCAGCTTTGCAAACAGCACGGTGGAGAGATAGGTGCCGCTGCTGCTGTCCGAATACGCGATCGACTTCGCCGCGAGCAGCGTGCGCTTGAACGCAGCGACGCTGCCGATGTCCGGCGTCGCCGCGCCCGCCGGCACCACCATGCCGATCACCGAGCCTGCGAGTTCGACCTTGGTTTCGGAGCGCACCAATCCGCGCTTGCCAATTTCGTCGGCTGCCGCGCCATCGAGGATCACGACATCCGCGACCTCGCCTCGTGCCAGGCGGGTCGGTATGGCTTCGGGTGAGTCTCCGAGCGACGGCCCCCGCGCCGTAATCAGTCGATGACCAGTGGCGCGCTCGAACGCGGGGCCCAACTCGGAATACGCCCCGAAATAGCCGGCCGAGATCATGACGTGGATGTCGGCGGCTGATTCGACCTGCGCGAGCAGCGCGGCGGCTGCGCCAATCGTCAGCACGATTCGAACGCGCCACGCTGATTTCACGGAGTCCCTCCGGCCCGTTCGGCTGCTCACATCAGATAGGTCGCCTTCTCGTGATTCGTTTCGCTCGCCCGTGGTTTCGCGTGCCTGACTCTCTACGTGAATAGATCGGGACCGGGGCGCCAGTCACCGTCGGCGGTTCCGTACGGGCTGGCGACGACGACGATGTAACCGTCGGGGTCGCGCATCCAGCACTCCCAGTGGTTGGGGCCGCCTTCGCCATCGGCCGGATTGCGATGGCGGGGCAGCACCATCTCGACGCTCATGTCGGTCGCACGTTGCACGACCGCGTCGAAGTCGTCGACCTCGAACCAGAGCAGCACGCCGTTACCGTAGGGCCGGTCGGCGCGATCGCTGATCGGGCCGTGATGGTGATGGGCGTCAAAGCTATGCAATTGCAGGACGAGCCGTCCATCCTTCACCAGTTGCTCGTATTGCTTGCCGCCGTGCACGCTGCGGCAGTTCAGCAGGCGCTGATACCACTGGCTGCTGGCTTCGACACTCGTGACACAGATAAGGGGTTGCGGGCGCATCGGTGCCTAGACTAACCGAACTCCGGCGGTCGCGCCTCGTCGAAGTCGACGGCAGGACGCGAACCTGTCAGGATGTCCGTCATGCGACGGATTGGGATCGGTATTGGCGCGCTGGTCATCCTCCTTGGCGCGTTCAGCTTTGCGGTTCCCGACCTGCGCATCTACCTGGATCGATTGGTGATGACACCGGCCGGTTTTTACGCGATCGCCGCGGAAAGAATCGTCGTCGGCCTGCTGCTCGCGTTTGCCGCGGCGGCCTCGCGGACACCGCGGACGGTTCGGTTGCTCGGGCTGGTCTTGATCATCGCGGGACTCGCAACACCGTGGTTCGGAGTTGCCCGCGCGGAGGCGGTCGTGAACGTGTTCGCGGATTCAGGGGCGCGGTTGCTGCGCCTCGACGCTGCGGTGGGAATGGCGCTCGGCGGTTTTCTCGTGTACGTGTTCCGGGCGCCGACGCGACGAACCGCCTAGCTTACTGTCGTTGGGACCAGGTCGGCCCGAACCGATCCGGCACGTCGAGAGCGGTGAAGATGCCCATCGGTTCCACCGACTCGATCAGCGCGGTTCGCTGCGCATCGAACTCTGCGGCCGCGGTCGAGCGGACGCCGCGGGCCGGTTCCGAGACCAGCATCTCGCTCCAGTATTCGATCACGATATATCGCGATGAGAGATTCTGATCGTTGAGAAACGAGCTGCCGAGATATGACCGGGTGTGTCGATTCATGGCGGTCCACGCGCCGTCGGCCCCGTACAAGTGCTCGAACTCGGTTTCGCGTCCTGGCTTGACGTCGAATTGCCACATGATTGCGATCATCGAATCCTCAGGATGTGTATGCAGAGTGTATCGCGACCGGTGCGTCCTTTGAACTGAACCGTTGGCGGCGTCGATTGAGGCCCGCACAAACCACAACACAGGAGGGATCGTGGCGGAAACGAAAACCAAGCCGACCGGCGAGAGCGTAACGGCCTTCATCAAGCGTCTCGAGGGCGACGAGCGGCGAAAGGACTGCGCGGCGCTGGTGCGACTGATGAAACAGGCGTCGGGCGCCCCCGCCAGGATGTATGGTCCCGCCATCGTCGGCTTCGGGAGTCAGCCGATCCAGTACGCCGATGGGAAGACCGCAGCGTGGCCGATGATCGCGTTCTCGCCGCGCAAGCAGGCGCTCACGCTCTATGTCGGCGCCTCAAAGACTCCGAAAGCGCTGCTGGGAAAGCTCGGAAAGCACAAGGTGGCGGGTGGCTGCCTGCACATCAAACGCCTCAGCGACGTCGATCTCGATGTGTTGACGACGCTGGTGTCGGCGTACGTCAAAAAACGTCGCGAGGCATGAGCTCAGAAGCGAACGACCGGGCCGACGCTGAGTTCGAACTGCTGCGTCACTGGGCCGGTGAGGACGATGAGGCAGCCGCCGACGGCGACCGTGCCGCACGCCCACGAGCTGACTTCAGGAGCGATCAGGATTGGCAGCCATTGCGCCTCCGCGCGCAGCGCGAAGTGGGGGCCGAGGAACTGCTTCAACCCGGCGCCGAAGCCGAACGAGAACCGCGTGAAGCCGTCGTGCGCGCCGGATAAGTGTGTGGCGCCGACACTGCCCATCAGAAACGATCGGAGGCCTTTGACTTCGGGGATGACGAATTCGCGGGTGAAGTCCGCGTGGAACTGATTCAGCGTGACGTCACCGAGCGACGGCCCGAGCGATCCCAACGGCGAGTCGAAGTGCAGCGTGGAATTCGATCGCGTCCAGCGGAATTCAACCAGCGAGAGCTCATCGAAGCGGACACCGGCGGACACGCCGTAGCTGGTGGCGTCGTTCCAGGCAGCGGCCACCGGTGACACCTGCGAGGCGCCGATGTCGAACGTCCCTGCCAGCCTGGCGCCGACGAACGGCGTCACCTCGAACGATTCGATTTGCACGTACTGCGCATGCGCCGGCGCCGCGAACGTCAGCCAGGCGAGTAGCGTCAGGCAGACGGCCGGTCCTTTCGACCCGAGGCCGTGGCGGAACCCGTACGGCATGCCGGTTAGGGTACACGACGGCGTGAGGTGTTCTTCGAAACGACGGGGCGACAGTCGCGCTTTGTCCGCAGCAGGTTAGCGTCGGCCGTGATATGATTTTGTGTTCCGCCCGGCACACTTCAATCAGCCGTCCCCATCGTCCAGAGGCCTAGGACGTGGCCCTTTCAAGGCTAAAACACGGGTTCGAATCCCGTTGGGGACGCCATCCCTTGTGATCGGAACCTCCAAAATTCCTTCGAGAATTGGTCGAACCGTCCCAGCTCCGGTGAATTTATAGAGCCGTTTCTTGCCCTCCTGTGTGGGTGTGAAGGTCAGTCGGCCCTGCAGCAATGTGCCAATCGCTCGTCGGGCCTTCGCCGTGTGACCATTCAGCATTCCCTGAAAATCGCCGAGACGTTCT